>DBTI01000212.1:6295-7267 GCA_002306975.1 Ruminococcaceae bacterium UBA1320 | reverse complement strand
CTCAAAAATTATGAATCTCGCATTTACAATAGATCCAACTTCAGTTTTGATGTCGTCTGGTTTTGCATTGGCGACAGGTATTTTATTTGGTGTTTATCCGGCATATAAAGCAGCGAACCTTAAGCCTGTTGACGCGCTAAGACAGGAATAGATGTTTTTTGAGGTGCAATAATTTAAAATGAACTTTATAAATATTCCCAATTTACCAATTAAAAAAGTGAAGGCAGTGCTGATATCCTCAAGTGCAGGCTCCGACATTCTGCAATATTTGGAAAAAAGGGGAGTGGAAGCTATTATCGTGCCGCCCTGCCGCGATATTGCTTCGCAGGTTTCCACTCATCCGGATATGCTGTTTCACCATTTGGGAAATAATAAAATGGTTTATTATAAACGTGCAGACAGTAAAGTTTGTCAGCGTCTTGTGCAGCTTGGTTTTGAATTAACACAAAGCGGAGTAACATTAAAGCCGCAGTATCCCAATGATATCGCCTTAAATTCGGCGCGAGTTGGTAATTATCTTTTTTGTAATGAAAAATTCACTGATAAAACAATAATAAATTATTGCAAGCAGAATGATGTACATATAGTTCCATTAAAGCAAGGCTACTCAAGATGTTCGATTTGTATTGTTAACGAAAATTCAATGATAACAGCTGATAAAGGCATTGCTTTAGCAGCAGAAGATTTAGGATTGAATGTACTTTTAATCAGTGCTGGTTTTATTGATTTATCTGGCTACAACACAGGATTTATAGGCGGCTGCTGCGGTAAAATTTCTAATAACAAAATTATATTTTCTGGTGATATTTCAAAGCATTCTGATTATTTAGAAATAAAAAGGTTCCTAGATCAATATAAAGTTGAATATGAATCTATAGGCAGCTACAGATTATTGGATATTGGTTCTATAATCCCGTTGACTGAGACTGATTAAGTTGTAAATCATTTTTCCGCCCTTGTACTATACAAAAT
>DBTI01000212.1:0-6058 GCA_002306975.1 Ruminococcaceae bacterium UBA1320 | reverse complement strand
TTTCCGCCCTTGTACTATACAAAATAAATATTTTGTATAGTACAAGGGCGGAAAGCAGGTTTTAGTTATAAAAACATCGGCTATCGCTATTTTTATAACTAAAACATTAAACTACATACAATAATTCAGAATCAGGAAATTGCTTTGATATCTCGCTGCTAAAAAACTCTTTTACTTGTTTAATTTTTTCGGAATCATAAACATATTTTCCATAACCGAATTGACCCATTTTAAATTTGCGTTTTTCATCGTCCATATCAAGCTTGGTTTGTGGAAAAATATTATTTATCGTTTCTTTTGCTTTCGTTGTATAACGGTGTGTTACAACTTCAAATGTTGAAACGCCTGATCCAAGGTTCGATTTTAAATTTTCTATGAGCTTGGCATAATCATTTTTCCAATCGTCATCTAAAAATACCGGTGCAATCATTATTCCGGTTTTATATCCGGCGTTTATAATGTTTTTTGCAGCACTAATGCGTCGATCAAGGCTTGGGGTTACGTGTTCATAAGAATCAATAACACCCGGTGTGTTAATACTGAAACGAAAATCGGTATGACCATTATGGTTGGCTTTTAAGATATCAGCATTAGGTTCAAATTTCGTGCATATTCTAAGTCTGCCGTTTGGCAACGATGCAAAATGGTTGATTATAAATGAAACAATTCCGGTTGGTTCCTCAAACGGCAGCGGATCAGATGATGCTGAAAGTTCAAACGATGTTGTTTTAGGCATATTTTCTTCAATATATTTCGTTATATTTGTTAATACATTAACAATGTTCGCGTTAAGTTTTACGTAAGGCTGCTCACCCATTCGAGTCATCAGGTAACAGTATTCACAAAGCCCGGGGCACCCTGTGAAAACAGGCAATTGGTAATCAGCAGATGGGCGGCAGTTTTCAAATTTTGATGGACTGCGCGACCCGATTATAAGAGTCCTCTTCCCTTCTCCAAAAGCGTGTCGCTTATTCTCTTCAATTGTGTATACGGCAGAGCGTCCTTGCTTTATTTCCGGCGATAGTCCTTTTTTTATCAGTGAACTGAAAAGCTGTTTGCCGTATTCCGTTTTTAAAGCTGCCTGTTCAAAAATAAACCTGTCAAAATACATTATATTACCCTCATTCAATGTTTTAATATAATGTATTTTGCCCAATTCCAATATATTTATATAAATATTACAATAAAGTTAATAGTACTATGTTTAATCTAACAGAAAAATGTGCTATTATAGTATCATTATGGTTGCACCATATTATGATTGGTATTAATTGGAGGGTCTTATGCCGGAATTTACAACGCATTATCTTTTTGGCGAAAGTATAACTGAAAAATTTTCTCCCGAGATAATCTCCATTATTAAAAACAATTACTCTGCTTATAAATGGGGACTTCAGGGTCCGGATTTGCTTTTTTATTCTAATGTGATTTTAGACAGTGGGCGGATCGCAAGGGCTGGCGTTGCACTCCATCATAAAAATCCGGATGAAATACTTTTAAATATGCTTGGATATATAAAGCAATTTAAAAACAAACCCGAATATGGCAGCCTTTGCAGTTATTTTTATGGTTTTGTGTGTCACTACGCTCTTGATTCTACCGTTCACCCTTATGTTTATTCGCTTATAATTAAGCTTGACGGACAAATGACATCAACTCGGCATATAAAAATAGAGAGTGAAATAGGAAGCCTTCTGTATCATAGAATAACAAATAAACCTGTCAGCAGCTTTAACATATATGATCATTATTCCAAAAACGGAGAATTTATAAAACCAGTTTCAGAAATGTATGTTTATCTTATTAAAACAATTTCAGAAAAAACAGTTTCAAAGAGATCAATAAAAAACAGCTTTTCCTTCTGCCTTTTCTTAAACAAGTTTACATATCTGCTTGCTTGTGAAAAATCAAACAGCAAAGTAAAAACTGCTTTTTTAAAAAGTACCAAAGCTATTGTGGAACTTTGGGCTTTTTCAAATAGTTTTATTAAAAGCGATAAAGTTGAAAATGATACTTTAAATCTTATGCATGAAGAATGGTGTAATCTTAATAAACCGGAAATCATGTTTTCTGATTCTTTTCCTGAACTATTTGATATGGCAATTGATAAAGCACTTAACATTTCACGTAAATGCGATGACATGCTTGAATCCGGGAAATTCTATTCTCTTGATATTTCTGAAAAGTTTGATAACGGTGAACCAATTAAAAGAGTGCGTTTAAAACCCGAAGGAAAAAGTTTGCTGAAATTTATAAAGAGCAGGGCATAAATGCCCTGCTCTTTGCATGCGATGATTTTAAGCTTTGCTTTATTCTAATGTAATTCTGTGATATACCTTTTTACCCTTTCTGACAATGAATGATTTTTCAAAGTCAGACGGTATAAATTCGGCTGAAATTGATTCGACCTTTTCGTCATTTATTGAAATGCCGCCCTGTGCGACCAGCCTTCTTGCCTCGCCGCGTGATGGCGCTAGCTTTGATTTTACAAGAATATCGAGCACTGTTATTTTACCGTCAATAAAATCTGATTGCGCTATTGATGTTGACGGCATATTTTCTGTTGCGTCACCTGTGCCAAAAAGCGAGTGGGTGGCATCAAGAGCCTTTTGTGCCTCCCCTTCTCCATGTACAAGTTTTGTCATTTCAAAGGCAAGAACTTCTTTTGCCTTATTCAGTTCGCTGCCTTCAAGGCTTTCATACTGCTTTATCTCTTCAAGTGGAAGGAAGGTAAGCATTTTGAGTAACTTAACAACACTGCTGTCCTCAACATTGCGCCAATATTGGAAAAAATCATAGGGCGACGTTTTTTCAGGATCAAGCCAGACGGCACCGCCCTGAGTTTTGCCCATTTTTTTGCCGTCGCTTGTTGTGAGCAGCGTAAAGGTCATGCCATATGCGTCTTTAGTGGTTTTTTTTCGGATAAGCTCTATGCCGCCGAGAATGTTTGCCCATTGATCGTCACCGCCGAGTTCCATTACGCAATTGTGATCAATGAACATGCGGTAAAAGTGATAGCTTTGCGTCAGCATATAATTAAACTCAAGAAATGCCAAGCCGCGCTCCATGCGTGACTTGAAGCATTCAAAGCTCAACATGCGGTTTACTGAAAAATGGACGCCTATATCGCGAAGAAAGTCAATGTAGTTTAAATTGTGTAACCAATCCGCATTGTTTATCATAAGTGCCTTGCCGCCTGAAAAGTCAACAAAGTGAGACATTTGGTTTTTGAAGCGCTCGATATTACTCGCGATTGTTTCTTTTGTCATCATTTTGCGCATATCGGTCCTGCCTGTAGGGTCGCCTACCATTGCTGTGCCTCCGCCAAGTATTGCTATCGGGCGGTGACCGGCGCGCTGCAGGTGTGACATTGCGACAAGCTGCAAAAAGTGCCCTATATGAAGGCTGTCTGCCGTCGGGTCAAAGCCCGTATAGAAGGTTATTTTCTCGTTATCCAACAATTTTTTTATTTTTTCTTCATCTGTTGTCTGTGCGACAAGACCACGCGCTTTCAGTTCCTCGAAAAGAGTCATTAATGTTGCCCTCCTGAAATTTAGGAATCGCTAATTCCTTTAATGTTTAATGATTAATACCGGAAAGACTGAGCATTTCTGCCGCAGTCTGGATCGTTTGTTCTGTGATTTCTGTTCCTATGATTCGCGCAAGCTCTTTTTTTCTTCCGTCATAGTCAAGTGTTTTTAAATGGGTAAATGTATTGCCGCCTGCTATTGTTTTTTCTATGAGAATATGTCTGTCTGCCTGAGCGGCTATTTGCGCAAGATGTGTTACACACACAACCTGACAGCCAGATGAAACCTGTTTTAGTTTATTGCCGATTTTTTGAGCCGCGCGGCCGCTGACGCCTGTGTCTATTTCATCAAAGATAAGTGTGTCGATGTCGTCACCGTTTGCGAGCACCGTTTTGATGGCCAGCATGATACGTGAAATTTCGCCGCCCGACGCAATTTTTGCAAGAGGACGCGCCGGCGAGCCGGGATTTGCCGAAATCAAAAATTCCACGTTGTCTGCTCCGTGTGAAGCCAGCTCTTTTAACGGCTCTATGTTGACTGAAAATTCTACCTGAGGCATATCAAGAAAACGCAGTTCCTGCAGTATCTTTGAAGACAGTTCTTTAGCAGCGCCGCAGCGCTTTTTTGTTAAGTCTGAAGCAATATCCACGAGCTTTTTCTTAGCAGTCTTAAGCTTATTGTTAAGCGCCGCGGCACGTTCGCCGGATGTTTCTATACTTTCAAGTTCTTTCTTGGAATCATCGAGAAACTGGAGCATTCTTTCTATACTTTCCCCATATTTACGCTTCATGCGGAATATCGTATCAAGCCGCTCCTCGATTATTTCAAGCTCATTTGGGTCATATTCATTTTCAGCGGTGTATTCGCGCAATTCATCGGTACAGTCCTCAAGCTCGTAAGTGAGGCTTTTTATACGTGCGGCAAGCTCCTTTATATCTGTCAAAACGTCAGTTATGCCGTCAAGCTCTCCGTCTGCATTTGAAAGCAGCTCCTTTGCGCCGGGGGTATCATCATCGCCATCCAGCGCCGCGTAAGCACTGGCAATAGCTGAGGCTATTTTTTCAGAGTTGACAATACGCAGTTTGCGTGCACGAAGTTCATCTTCTTCATCCGAATGCAAGTCTGCCGATTCAATTTCATCTATTTGATATTTCAAAAGATCTATCCGACGTTCTTTTAGGGCTTCATCTGTTTGTATGCCTTCAAGTTCCGCTTCTATGCCTTTTACCTCTCGGTACGCGGCGGTGTAATCGTCAAGTTGTTCCCCTGTGCCCGCGAACTTGTCAAGGTAATTTACATGCTTTTCGGGGGAAAGCAGCGCCTGATTATCGTGCTGCCCGTGAATATTGATGAGCAGCCGCCCAACAGAACGCACAATAGAAACAGTGGCGGGTCGCCCGGAAATGCGGCAGTTGCCGCGCCCGTCCGCTGATATGTCACGCTGAATCAATAAATCATCGTCACATTCATATCCAAGGGAAGCAAGCTCTTGCGCCGCAGATTTTGATATTCCGGTAAAAAGCGCGCTAACGTGTGCAGAACCTGATCCGGTGCGCACGATATCCTTGGAAACACGCTCGCCGAGCGCCAAATTTATTGAATCAATAAGAATGGATTTGCCAGCGCCGGTCTCACCCGTCAAAACATTAAAGCCTTCCTCAAGCTCAAGGTCGGCGTTCTCGATTACTGCGATATTTTCTATGTGCAGACGCGAAAGCATATACATCCCCCCTCAGTTGCCATGTGCGCGTGCAAAGCTTTATTACAGTTTCTTTTGCAGAGCGTTGTAAAGGCTGTGTGCCTGCTGCTCACTGCGCATTATTAGAAGAATGGTATCATCGCCTGCAATGGTGCCGACCAACCCTTCAAAATGCTGTGAGTCAAGCGCCGCGCAAACGGCGTTTGCAAGCCCGGAATAACATTTTATTATGATTTGGTTAAAGACATAATCAATACGGATAGCGGACTCTGAAAGCAGCGTATCAAACTTTGAAGAAAGAGTGCTGTTTTCGGATTTTGATGCCGTATAAATGTATTCTCCACCATTTGAAAGCGTTTTCACAAGCCTCAATTCTTTTATATCACGTGAAACTGTGGCCTGTGTTACATTAAATCCGCTTTTGCGCAAGAGCGTGAGCAACTCTTCCTGTGTGCCGACGTCATGCTCCATAATAAGCTCGATAATCCTGTCATGCCGGCTCTGCTTCAAACTCACACGCCTCTTTCTGTAAATTTATTATACAATACCTCGTAAAAGGATATATCCTTAAGCCTTACTAATTTGGCTTTTTTCTCTGCCTTTGATACAAAGACTTTTTCATATTCTTCAAGTTTGACCGGGTTCTGCCCGTCAACCGTCAGATACGCGTCTTTGTCAGCAAGCTTTTGAATTTGCAGGCCGATGACAGTCTGCGGCGCAAACAGCACAGTGCGCGAAATCAGCGAATGAGGGCAAATGGGTGTTACCGCAATGCTTTCAAGAACCGGATCAATAACCGGGCCGACAGCCGAAAGCGAATATGCTGTCG
>DBTI01000046.1:4648-5111 GCA_002306975.1 Ruminococcaceae bacterium UBA1320 | reverse complement strand
ATGGCTTGGATACAAGTGTTAAGGCTTTCTTTTATTCGGTTAAAATCGCCTTTATATTCGGCTTCTATAATTTCGGGAATATCGCCCCGGCTTATGCGCCCAATATATTCGGACGAGGTATTAAGAGGAACTGTGATGGCATCCAGAGTACTGTTGAAACCCTCAATGATCTTTCTAAAATCACCCTCATGCCTTGAAGCGTCAGCTCTCTCGGAAATACGGCCTTCTACCGCGGCAAGGCTCAACATCTGGGCATCTCCGATTAGTCTATGTATTGCTTTGATACAAACGTTAAGGCTATCCTTGAGTTCATTGAAATCACCCTTATATTCGTCTGTTATTTTTTCGGGTATATCCCCCCGGCTTATACGGTTTATCTGTTCCGTCGCCTTATTGATCGGCATAGTAATGGCATCCATTGTACTGTTAAAACCTTCGATTATCTTTCTGAAGTCACCATCAT
>DBTI01000046.1:0-4402 GCA_002306975.1 Ruminococcaceae bacterium UBA1320 | reverse complement strand
ATTATCTTTCTGAAGTCACCATCATGCCTTGAGGCATCGGCCCTGACCGATAAATTCCCCTCCAAGGCTGCGCCTGTAAGGCAGTTTGCGTCAGCAATCATCTTACGGACAGCGGAAATGCAGGTATTAAGGCTGTCTTTAACAATATTAAAATCGCCTTTATATTCCTCTGTGATTTTTTCAGGTATGACGCCGCGGCTGATTCTGTTCAAATAACCCGTAGCGTTATTAAGAGGATCAGTAATGGAATCAAGCGTACTGTTAAATCCTTCGATTATTTCGCGGTAAGCTCCGTTATGCTTTAAAGCGTCCGCGCGCGTCTCAAGTTTCCCCTCTTCAGCCCCCTTAATAAGTGAACGGACATCAGTTTTAAGCAGGTTAAGCGAAATGATAATTTTATTGAATGCGGTCGCCAGAACACCTATCTCGTCTTTCGTGTTAATATCAATCGTTTTATCAAGATCGCCATTTGCAATGGCTCCTGAAATTTCGACAAGCTTATTTATTGGTCTGCCCACAAGCCTTGATATAAGAATTGCTACAAATACAGACAATATTACGGAAAGCAGCACTATGCCTATCATGATTAAAAGTGCATAATAAAACTCACTGTGACTTGCATCGTTACGGTCTTTTGCCTGCTTTGTTTTCTCCGTAAACAGCGAGTTGACTTTCAGGTCAAAATCCTTTGCAATTTTAGACTCTTTGCTGTTTATTATCTCAGCCGCATTTTTAGAATTTCCGAACATTAATTCATTTTTAATATCAGCCTCAAGAATCATATAATTTGTAATATCGTCAGTAATTGCTTTAAGCTCTTCTTTTTCGGTATCGGTATCGACATATTTTGCGTAATTGCTAAGATTACTGTTTAAATCATTAAAATTTTCAGTTATGAGCGACTCATTGTTAATGTAGCTTTGCTTATCTATTCCAATTGAATATACAATCGTCCGAATTGTGAGAAAATCTTTGTAAACTTTATAAAGCGGAGTGAGTGATTCCAAGTCTTCACTGTATATTGTATCGGCCATTTTATTTTGCTGCACAAGGTTGTAAACACCGACTGTTCCCACCAGCAGACTGCTGATTACAGTAAGTGAAATGAACGCTATAACGAGTTTTTTGGTGATTCTAGTATTCTTATACCATCTGATCGGTGAATGTCCGGTAAAGATACTCATTTTATGTATTTTTGACTTTTTGCTATTTTTCAAAGTTAACCCTCCATTTTATAAAAGTGTTTTGTATGAGGCATTTGTATGGAATCCTTTAAAAACATGTCCGCTATTCAATATGAGGGTAAAAACAGCACTTCAGTTTGCGTTAATGTTCTACATTGACGAGGTAATCGGCAGCAAAACGAAGAAAGAACAGCTGAAACTCGCCATAAACTTGTGGCATACGTTGATGATTCACTGACTGATATATATGGGAAATCATAATCAGTTCTCAAAGCAATCTATTCAAAAGGCAAATTATCAGATCGCATTCCGGCTCTTTAATATAACCGCGCCTCGCGCTTAGTTAATAAAGCGGAGGCGCGGTTTTATTTATAGGAAAAAAGATTTGTTTAAGTCAAAGCGCGTCAACTGAAATTAAGCAGAAATGTAGAAACGTTAATTATTTTGCCTTTTTAAAAAAACTGCATTTTTCACTTTGCTATAAATATTCTTCGCAGTGAGCCCGTAATATTCCAGTACCGCCGTAGCGGTACCTGATCTTCCAAATACATCTTCCACTCCTATGCGGATAACGGGCACGGGGTACTCCTCCGCAACAACTTCACACACTGCGCTGCCAAGACCTCCAATTATGTTGTGCTCCTCCGCCGTAACAATAACACCGGTTTCTTTTGCTGCCTTTATTATTATTTCCCGATCAATAGGTTTGATCGTGTGCATGTTTATAACACGGGCTTTAATGCCATCCGAATCAAGAAGTTTTTGAGCTTTTACAGCTTCCGGCACCATTAGACCAGTCGCAATGATTGTAATATCTTCACCGGAACAAAGCTCAATACCACGTCCGATTTCAAACTTATATCCGGGCTTGTCATTTATCACGGGGACTGCCAGCCGGCCGAACCTCATGTATACCGGGCCGTCGAGCATTATAGCCGCTTTAACCGCCGCGCGGGCTTCCACATCATCAGCGGGATTTAAAATAACCATTCCCGGTATAGTACGCATTAAGCCGATATCCTCGCAGCACTGGTGAGTCGCTCCGTCTTCGCCAACTGAAAGCCCCGCATGTGTGGCTCCTATTTTTACATTTAAATGCGGATACCCTATAGAGTTCCGAACCTGTTCAAAGGCTCGTCCCGCTGCAAACATTGCAAATGAACTTGCAAAAACTATTTTCCCGGTTGTGGCAAGCCCTGCCGCAACAGACATCATGTTCCCCTCGGCTATACCGCAGTTAATATGGCGATCCGGAAACTTCTTCTTAAACGTTACTGTTTTAGTTGATTTGGAAAGATCCGCATCCAGTACAATGAGATTTTCATAAACAGAGCCAAAGTCGGCAAGCGCTTCTCCATAGGAATCGCGCGTTGCAATCATTTTTGTGTCGCTCACTTATTTTCCCCCAGTTCTGCAAGAGCTGCATTTAATTCTTCTATTGCTATTTTGTACTGCTCCGAATTGGGGGCTGTGCCATGCCAGCTCGCCTGATCCTCCATAAAGGATACGCCCTTGCCTTTTATGCTGTGCGCTACTATAACGGTAGGCGATCCCTTAACGCTCTTAGCCTGTGTATAGGCGGCATCAATCTCATCGAAATCATGTGCATTGATTTCGATTGTATTCCACCCGAATTCTTTGAATTTACTCGCTATGGGTAACGGTGACATAACATCGGTTATTTTCCCGTCTATTTGCAATCCGTTAAAGTCAACATAAGCACAAAGATTATCAAGTTTGTACTGTTTAGCGAACATTGCTGCTTCATAGACTTGTCCTTCTTCCAATTCACCGTCGCCAAGGATAGTGTAAACCCGGTAATCCGCTCCTGAAAGTTTTGCCGATAAAGCAATTCCACATGCGGCTGATATGCCCTGCCCAAGAGAGCCTGTAGACATGTCTACTCCGGGAACGCCTTTCATATCCGGATGCCCCTGAAGCATTGCGCCGATGTGACGCAGCTTTTTTATTTCATTCCATGGGAAAAAGCCTTTCAGTGACAAGGCCGCATACAGGCCCGGGCAGGTGTGCCCTTTGGAAAGCACAAATCGGTCCCTGTTTTCGTCATGCGGATTTTGGGGATCCACATTCATTTCTTTAAAATACAGGTAAGTGAAAATTTCAGCCGCGGAAAGGGAACCGCCAGGGTGGCCGGACTTTGCATGGAATACGCCTTCAATTATCCCGATTCTTACTTTACACGCCAGAATCTGCAGCTCTTTCTTTTTTGTTTTATCCATAAAATATTCTCCTCCTAAATTTGGTTAAACACACTGCGGTGCCTGCACCTTAACGGAAGCGGTAAACCATAACCTCATTTTACAACTTTATGTACCTTGCATTTTTATATTACGCTATTTATTTCTCTTTTTCAAGCGTTTAATATCACTTTGTTATTGTTTATTATTATTTATTTGTTTTAAGTATTTTTAATTTTATAATTTCTTCTATAATATTAGAGTACTACTATCATTTATAATTGATTTTGTTTTGCTTGTCTTTTTGCAAAACGAGTATATAATTGAAATAGTTAAAAAATGTTGCGAAAGGATGATGCATCATTTTAGCTTTTGAAAGAAGTGACAAAATTCTCGCTTTACTACAGAACAGCAAAAGAGTTACCACGGAAGAACTGAGTCAGTTTTTTGGGGTTTCCGCCTGTACAATTCGCAATGACCTGTTGAAACTCGAAAAAGACGGGTTGATTCGTAAAATACACGGCGGGGCTGTTATTATTGAAAATGACAGTAACATTATTAATTTTCACTCAAGAGAGCGTAAGAACAGTGCGGAGAAAATGGAGATTTGCCAGGCGGCTCTGCGCCACATCAACAACGGGCAATGTATTATACTGGACGCCAGCTCCACTTCACTGGCTCTGGCTAATTCTCTGGATGTATTTGACCGTCTCACTGTAATTACGAACGGAATTTACACAATGATGGCGCTGAAGGACAAACCGAATATCACCGTCATTATGGCGGGGGGCATTGTTACAAAAAATTCGGGATCGCTGGAGGGGCTGCTTGGCAAGGATCTTTTTAACGCGATTAACATAGACATTGCATTCGTCTCCGCGCAGGGTTTTTCTCTGGACGCCGGGCTTACCGATTTCAACATTTACGAGGCAAATCTGAAAGAACTTATGATGAAACGCGCAAAAATGCGGATCGCGCTGCTTGATTATTCAAAATTAGATACCGTTTCGATTGCGACTT
>DBTI01000158.1:848-8257 GCA_002306975.1 Ruminococcaceae bacterium UBA1320 | reverse complement strand
CAGAAATCGCACGGCTCGCGCCAGTCATACCAGCGTTCGGCCTTATGAAAATCGGAACCCTTGTTGAAAATACGACGTTCCCCGAAAACCCGTGTGACACTGATTTTAAAGCACGCCCGGCAGTCACCCTGTTCCCGGAAAGGCAGACAAAAGCAACTTTTTTGGTTTGGAGCTCAGCCGCAAACCCGCCGATAAATCTTGAAATATGCAGCGGAATCCTGCCTTCATCAAGAGGAAAGACAATAGCAATTTTGCTGTGACTGTTAAAATCTCCGTTAAACTCCAGCGGCTGCACACAAATACTCGGGCCGAGAACCTTCGCGATAAGCTCGCAAAGCTCATTTGTCTGAGCTTTTTTTTCAAAGACAATCAAGGTTGTGTCCATATTTTATGCCTCCATCCTACTTATACAAAAGCCAATAGCCATTGACTTCCCTGCCCGTTAATATAGTAAATGCGGCTTTGAAAAATAACATGCATTTTGCCAAATGAAATTGCAATTAAAAATATTTTATAAATTATAAATTAAAGAAGTAAAAAGAATTGTTTTGTTTATCCACGCCGGAAGCGGGGATAAACATTTCCGAAGTTTTCTTTTAAAAATATAACCATATAGTATTGCAAACCTACTGTATATATACTATAATAACAGCATAACAGGTGGTGATTGGTGTTTGAACCTTATCGTATCGTATTTTTCACAAACGCCCATTTATGAGCAGATAAAAGAGCAGATAAAAGAGTTAATATTAAAAGGCGATTTAAAATCCGGCGAGCAGTTGCCGTCCATAAGGCTGATGGCGAAAGACCTCAAGGTCAGCGTCATAACGGTCAAACGCGCCTATGATGAGCTTGAGCATGAAAAAGTTGTTGAAATGCTGCCCGGACGCGGTTGTTATGTCAGCCTTTTAAACCTCGATAAAATAAAACAGGCAAACCTTGAGATGCTGCGCGAAAGGCTTTTGGATATCGTTGTGTTTGCAGATAACTGCGGGGTCACACAATCACAGATTAACGAAATTTTAAATCAAATATACGACGGAGGGAAAAGTCATTGAGTAATATTCTAGAAGTAAACGGTCTTTGCGCGGATGTTGGCAGGTTTTCGCTAAAAAATATAGACCTTGTCCTTGAGCCGGGCACAATTATGGGTTTTATCGGCAAAAACGGAGCAGGCAAAACAACATTTATAAAAACAATACTTGATATAATCCCTAAGAAAAGCGGAACGGTGAAATTTTTCGGAAAGTCGGTAGCAGAAGCAGAAAAAGAGACAAAGTCGCGCGTTGGCGTGGTTTTTGATTCGCTTATCTATCCGCAGAGTTATCGCGCTAAAACAGTCAAAAACACGATTGCGGCGTTTTATAAAGATTTTGATGACGCAAAGTGGCGGCGGCTCATGCAAAAATTTGAACTTGACGAGAAAATGAAGCTGAATGAATACTCAAAAGGCATGCAGATGAAATTTCAGATAGTGATGGCGCTTGCGCATAATCCGGATCTGCTTATCCTTGACGAGCCCACGGCGGGGCTTGATCCGGTGGCGCGTACTCAGTTTCTGGATATGCTTTACGACATCATTTCAAACGACTGTAAATCGGTGCTCTTTTCAACGCATATAACCTCCGACCTTGACAAAATTGCCGACTATATAACAATGATTGACGGCGGCCAGATTATTTTTTCAAGGGCAAAGGACGAAATGCTTGATCATTACGCCCTTGTTCACATCGAAAAAGAAAAAGCGGATGAGCGCGTAAAATCAATGTTCCTCGGTTTTCATGAAACCTCATCTGGCCTTGAGGGTGTAATGAAAAAGGTACTTGCACAGTCACTTGACTGCGTCAAAACCGCAAAACCAACGGTAGAGGACATTATGGTTTATCAAAGCATGGCGCTAAAACAGTAACAGGAGTGAACAAAGCTTGAACGATTGCGAAAGATTTTTTCTCAAAATAAATAGAAAATACTTGATAGCAGACTTGATTGCAATGGCGGTATTTACCGTTTTTGGCGGCGGATGGCTTATCGCTGTTATTTTTTATGCGGTATCAATTGAAGTTTGCGGAATGAACTATCTTTTGGTGCTCCACTTTTCCGGCGACGACGGCGATGCGCTGAACCTTGCCAAAACGCTGCCTATCGAGCGCCGGGTGTTTTACAGATCTTATATAAAAATGATGGTCTTGCAGACGGCGGTTTCCTCTGCCGTTTATGCGACAGGTACTGTTATAGGTAATGTTTATGGCTTAAGGATACCGTTTTTGCCGGATTTTCTCTTGCCTAGTGGCACAATGCTTTCAACTTTAGGATATTACGCTTTGATTTTATGTCTTGTTTTGTGGGTATTTATTATAATGTCGGGGTTTCCAAATAGATGCTCTGCGATAAAGCGCTCTATGCTGATAATAGGCACAATTTATATTCCTATAGTTTTTGAAGTGTTTTATCTTCTGTTTTTGGTGATTGCCGGGCTTATACTGCAGAAAAGTCTCACATACCAGGTTTTTGCCGGAATCAGTGTGGCGGCGCTGTTTGCAATGGCAGCTGTTTTCGGGATATTTGTGAAAAGAAACCTTAAAAAATTTGTGACAAAATGAGACACTTAAAATGTATGACGGGGTGGGGTATATGATTAAAGGGATATATAGTTTTCAAAAATTAATGTTTATGAATCTTTTTACAAATGAAGCAACAAGAAAGTTTGTAGATAGAAGCAGAAACAGCGGTTACAAAGCAAACACTGCTGTATATATACTTTCATTTTTATCATTGATTGTTTTAAATTTGTTTTTCAGTTCAACATTGCTGACTATGGTGATGATCAGTCTGATTAGCTTGTATATGATAATTATACGTGGAAGTTTTAATCTTTATAAAATATTGCCAGTCAAGAAAAGCTTTACTGTCGCTAACCTTTTTCTAACGTATTTAACCAGCATATTAGCGATGGCATCATTGCTGTTTGTTCTGATAGGTATGCCCGTTATAATGTCATCGATCATTGCACAGAAAAATGCTTTTGATTTTATATGTGGGTTTGCAAAACCTTATCTTATCTCATTTTTTGTAGGCTGGTGCTTTTTTGCCCTGTTGCTTGCAATTTACTTTATAAAACGCAACGCCATCAAGGTGATTATTTCAGCAGCACTATTGGCGATTTCCGGTGTGGTTGCGATAGCGTTAAACAACGAACATCAGATTTTTTCAAATTACTTTAATATTTTTAACTGGGCAAATAAAATAGATACTGTTTCGTTCTGCTCGATAATTGCCGCGTCATTAATCATTTTACTGTCACTATATTTTTTGTGCGTAAAGCTATATGAGCGGCATGCCTAAACTTTCAGAAAAATCGTCATTGTTTCTTATGGAAAAATTCCTCTTGACAATTTGCCATTATTGGATTATATTATATATGTAAACTTTTATTATATTGAATCTTTATGATTTCGGGAGCGGTGAATTCGCGTATGTTATGCCGTTTTATTTTTATAAACGCTTAGAATTATCATAGGGTTAGTGCGCCCTTTTGATGGTTTGTTTATAGAATAACGGTATGGGGCTCTTTGATTTTAGTTTACTTTTGGTGTAATTTAATGCGGCTAACCGCAGTTGCACCGCATGATGTTTTTAAGACGCTGTTATCGGAAGCAGGTCTTATCGGCATCACGCACAGGGAAGAGTTTTATACTTTACCCTGTGCTTTTTTTTGCCACAAATCAAAAATACATGCTCCTTCCGTTTTACTATAGCAATTACAAATAAAGCGGAGTAGCTTTTTTTCTCCCCGCCGGAGGCGGGAGAAAATATCCTGTATTAAAGCGGAACAGTTTTGATATCTACACCGCCGAGGCAGGCAGGAAATCAGCTAACTTTTACGTTTTTATTTGAAATTGCAATATTTAAAATAATGGTGGTTTGAATAGATGAGTTTAGTAGAAATATCCGGCCTTACCCATTCGTTTGGCGATAAAACAATATTTAACGATACAGGTATGCAGCTTTTCCGCGGTGATAAAATGGGGCTGACAGGGCTTAACGGAGCCGGCAAAAGCACACTTATCAACATATTGACAGGCATAGTTATCCCCGACAACGGCTATATAAAATGGAACCCGAAAACAACCTGCGGTTACCTTGATCAGCAGGCGAAAATCGGCTCAACCATTACGGTCAGGGAATTTTTAAAAGGGGCGTTTGCCCACCTTTTTGAAACAGAGGCAAGGCTGAGCGAAGCAAACGCACAGGTAGCCATATGCCGTGACGCAAAAGAGCAAAAACGCCTTTTAGAGATAACGGGTGAATGCCAGAGCATTCTTGAAGCAAACAACTTTTATGCGGTCGGCAGTGAAATCGAAAAGGTCGCGGCAGGTCTTGGCATAACCGCGTTCGGGCTTGATACGCAGGTGGGCAGGCTCAGCGGCGGTCAGCGCGCCAAGGTTATGCTTGCAAAGCTGTTGCTGCAAAATCCCGACGTGTTGCTGCTTGACGAGCCGACGAACTTTCTTGACAGGGAACATATCGAATGGCTCGCAAAGTTTTTGATCTCTTTCAAAGGCTCGTTTATGCTGATTTCGCATGACTCCGGCTTTTTGGGGCGTGTTGTTAACTGCATCTGCGATATTCAATTTTACACGATCAGCCGCTACAACGGCAGCTATGACAGTTTTATGAAGCAAAAGGAGCAAAAAGCCGAGGAATATCAGCGCAACTATAACCATCAGCAAAAAGAAATTGCAAAGCTTGAAGACTATATAAGCCGCAACCTTGTGCGCGCTTCCACGACGGCGATGGCGCAAAGCCGCCGCAAAAAGCTGGACAAAATGGATCGGATAGAAAAGCCGTCCGCGCCGGTAAAGCCTACTTTTACCTTCCAGTTTAAAACGGTTTCACGCAAGCCCCTTTTAAAGGTTCACAGTCTTGAGGTTGGTTACGCAGAGCCGCTGCTGCCAAAGCTTAACCTGACGCTCAAAACGGGGCAGAAGCTTGCGGTAACAGGCTTTAACGGAATCGGAAAATCAACCTTTCTCAAGACAGTCGCGGGGCTTTTGCCCGCAGTTTCCGGCAGCTACAGATATGAAAACGATGTAGTAATCGGCTATTACGAACAGGAAAACGTCTGGGAAAGCCCGGACAAAACCGCTTTTGCCGAAATAAAAGACCAGTATCCGACAATGCGGGACAGGGAAGTGCGGGGCAGCCTTGCCCGCTGCGGATTAAAGCCGGAGCAGGTAATGCAGAAGCTTGGAACACTGTCGGGCGGCGAGCAGGCAAAGGTCAAGCTATGTAAGATTACCTTAAAGCCCTGCAATATACTGATTCTTGACGAACCGACCAACCACCTTGATGTAAGCGCGATAGAGCAGCTAAAAGAGGCTGTAACCAGCTTCGAGGGCGCTGTGCTTTTTGTTTCCCACAGCAAGGATTTCTGCGCTCTTGCCGACAATACGCTTGATATGGAAAAGCTGTTTGAATAATTCCAATTGCAATTTCAAATTTGATTTTATAATTATTATTTAACGAAACACAAGCGGCTGCCGTGCAATATGGCAGCCGTTTTTATGATTCTGAGGCAAAATTCAAGCTTTCAAAATCTCTTTAACACGAAACATTTTTTCGTAACAGTAGCTGATTATATCACTGCGCTTAATTATGCCGATGAATTTACCGTCGTCGTCAACCACCGGCACGAAATTCTGCTTTGCCGCGGTCAGCAGCAAATCTTCCATGTTGCAGTTTATGTGAACAGGCTGATTGTTAAATTTTCTTGGAATGTCTGAAATAAGTACTTTACTTGTGCTGTTAAAATCAAGATCCGGTGTGTTTTTTAGTTTCCACAAAAGGTCGCCCTCGGTAAGTGTGCCGACATATCCACCATTTTCACTAATAATGGGGATGGCGGAATAACGGTGATATTCCATTCGTTCCAGTGCCTGCCGCATTGTTGAAGTTTCCTTTTGATAAACCAGATCCTTCTTAGGTGTCAGGAAAAAGGCTATATTCATAATTTTATATCTCCAATTATATTGTTAAGTCATTTCTATGCGTCTTTTCTTTATTATAGCTCAGTTATTATATAAATTCAATTAATTATCTGTAAACAAATTGTGTCGTTCCAATCAGGCTTATAATTACATATAACACTGGAAAAAACCAAACTCAATATGGTATAATAAAAACGGACGGCAGTAAAAACTGCCGCCCGCAATCTATATACCGGATAAGTGAAATTTTTCCTCACCTTTGCGGGGAAAAATGTTACATAGAAAATTTTAATTACATCTGCTGTTCATACATCTTTATCATGCGCTTAACCATTTCTCCGCCGATCGGACCACCCTCGCTGCCGTTTTGCTTAGCGGATAAATCGCCCTTGTAATGGTCGTTGTTTTCTTTGGTAAACTGAGCCCTGCCGATATCCGCGGCACATTCCATTTTAAATCTGTTAATGGCGTCATAGCTTTCCGGTGAAAGTACTCTTGATTTTCTGCTTGAAGACATATTAAGACCTCCGATCCGTCGCCGGTTTTATTTAAAAACAGACAAGCTCCATCTGGCGGCATAGTGGAGACAATTCCATGAATAGGCGAAAGGCAATTGAGCAAAAAATCGTTTACTTTAAATGCTTATTAACCCTTCTATAAATATTCTTCACAATCAAGCATTTATTATGAAAAGCAAATATTAGATGATTTACTTTTAAATTTTTCAAACATACTACACCTTAAAGGAATAATATTTTTAAGAAGTTTTGAAAATCACTATTGACAAAGACTATGCATCGCTGTATTATTGTATTAATCTATTAAGACAATAATACAAATGGAACTCTAAAGGAATTGATAATTTGGAGGTGATGCATATGAAGATAGAGTTTAACTCATCAACACCTATTTACATGCAGATAATGAGCGAAATTAAACGTGAAATCGTTTCGGGTGAACGTGAGCCGGGCAGCAAGGTTGAACCCGTGCGGGAAATGGCTCAGAGCATGGGGGTAAATCCAAATACAGTGCAGCGTTCGTTTGCAGAGTTGGAGCGTGAGGGATTAATGTTTACAGAAAGAACTTCCGGAAGATATATAACAGCCGATGAAAAGCTTATTAATACGATAAAAGAGGAATCTGTTATGCAGAATATTGCTGAGTTTGTAAATTTAATGCTCAAATCGGGTTTTACAAAAGAAGATATAATGCGGCTTATTAAAAACTATCTTGAGGGGGATAACAGCAATGTCTGATGCAATAGATAAGGCGGAGCAAAAGGATGCTGAAACCTCGGGAAATATTTTAGAGGTTACCTCATTAACAAAACGATATGAGGGGAAACCTGCTCTGCAAAACATTTCACTTACCCTGCCAAAAGGGCATATCGTCGGGCTGCTCGGCCCGAACGGCGCGGGTAAA
>DBTI01000158.1:0-596 GCA_002306975.1 Ruminococcaceae bacterium UBA1320 | reverse complement strand
ACGGCGCCGGAAAAACCACATTGATTAAAATAATCACAGGCTTGCTTGGCAGCTACGAGGGAAAAGTTCTTGTTAACGGACATGAGCCGGGCGTTTACACAAAATCAATTATTTCATATCTTCCTGACAAGACCTATCTCAGTAATTGGATGAAGGTTTCCGACACCATTGCGCTTTTTGATGATTTTTATTATGACTTTGACCGCGTAAAAGCAAATGAAATGTTAAAGAGGCTTGGCGTCGATCCAAAACTGAAGGTGTCAAAGCTTTCAAAGGGAACATATGAAAAGGTTCAGCTTGTTCTCGTGATGTCGAGAAAAGCCGAGTTTTATGTGCTTGATGAGCCGATAGGCGGTGTTGATCCCGCGGCTCGCGACGTTATCCTCGATACTATCCTTTCAAATTACAGTGAGGATAGCACAGTGCTCCTTTCTACACAGCTGATTCAAGACGTTGAACGTGTGTTTGACAGTGTTGTTATTTTACGCGACGGCCAGATATTCCTGTATGACGAGGTTGATGTGGTTCGCGAAAAATACAAGAAATCGGTTGATGAGCTTTTCAGGGAGGTATTCAGATGCTACCCAAATTAATTA
>DBTI01000285.1:331-3750 GCA_002306975.1 Ruminococcaceae bacterium UBA1320 | reverse complement strand
AACGACGCGCAGAAAACGATGGGCATCATTACCCTCGCGCTTGTCAGTGGCGGTGTGATCAGTGTAAGCGACGGTGTTCCTGTTGAAGTCAAGCTGATTTGCGCACTTTCAATGGCGCTTGGCACATCAATCGGCGGCTGGCGCATAATTAAAACCGTGGGCATGAACATGATAAGGCTTCAGCCTATCGGCGGATTCGCAGCCGAGACCTCTGCGGCGGCGGTTATTCAGGTTATGACGGCTATGGGCGCGCCTGTCAGCACAACTCATGTCATTTCAACCGCTATCATGGGTGTCGGCGCTTCAAAGAGATTTTCCGCTGTAAGATGGTCGGTCGCAAGAGATATTGTTGCAACATGGTTTATAACCATACCGGTTACCATTCTGTTTGGCGCAGGAGCGACCTTGGTTTTCAAATTGTTTATGCACTAGAATATAATTATACTTAACTTATAAACCGCTTATGGCGGTTTATTTTTATACTTTTTTGGATATGTAAATTAATGTAACACTGCAACTAAATAGCTCTATTGCAAATACAAGATTAAAGCGGAATAGTCTTGCTATCCCGTTTTTGTTCATGAAAATCGTCATAAATTCTTAATAAAAACAGGCACTGTTTTGCTTGGAAATGTATGATAACATATGCCTTGAAAGGAGAATAGGGGGAGTTGTTTAAATGCGCGTGAAAATTATAACTCCATATTGTTCAAGGCAAATACAGCGGCGGGGGACGACACATGATAAATATTCTTGTATGTGACGACGACAAAGACATTGTGAACGCTATTGAAATCTATCTACGTCAGGAAAATTACAATGTGTTCAAAGCATATGACGGCATTGAAGCGGTGAAGGTTATTGAAGAAAACGACATCCATCTTGTTATTCTTGACGTGATGATGCCGAGGCTTGACGGGCTTTTTGCGACGGTGAAAATAAGACAGCGGCACAACATACCCATCATACTGCTCTCGGCAAAGTCAGAGGATACCGACAAGATCGCGGGGCTTAACTTTGGAGCGGATGATTATGTGACAAAGCCCTTTAACGCGCTTGAACTGATGGCGCGCGTCAAGTCACAACTGAGGCGTTATGTGACGCTGGGCGGCTCACAGCCCAAAAGCGGTGTTATCGTTACCGGAGGTCTTGCTTTTGACGCGCAGAGCAAGCAGGTGACAGTAGACGGTGAGCCTGTGCGGCTGACGCCCTTAGAATACAAGATTGTAAAGCTGATGATGGAGAATCTCGGCTGCATTTTTTCCATTGACGAGATCTATGACAGGGTGTGGAACGAGCCTGCGCTTGCGGCGGAAAACACTGTGGCGGTACATATTCGCCGCATTCGCGAAAAGCTTGAGACAACCCCCCGCGAACCGAAATATTTAAAGGTGGTGTGGGGCATTGGATACAAAATCGAAAAATATTGAGGCAAAAAGGCAAATCCGCTATTGTGCGGCGTTTAAAGTTATCGCGGTAATCGTATTTTTTATCGCAATCAATCTGAAAATGTTTGCTTATTTCTATGCCTCAATATATTATGATTATGACAGCCCGTTCGGCAAGGCAAGTTTTGATACGGTTCATAAATACGCGCTATGGAACCCTCGTATATTCACTTATCATATTTATAATAACGCTTTTGTGGATACTTGGAGGACAGCAATTTTTAGCTCACTCTGGCTTGTTAATATTATAGCGATAATACTTTTCTTGGCGGCAACTGCCTATCTGCTCTATGCCGCGGGCAGCACAGCGCGGCGGATGCAAATCAAAACAATGTGGATTGATAAAATACCCGCTGATGCACAAGTGCTGGTGGCATTGATAATCAACAGGTTGGCATACAAAATACTGGTTGATTATACCGCTGTGAATTTTGGGAATTTATATTTGCAGTTGTCTAAGATTTACGCAGTTGTTTTTATTATCGCTGCGTTCAATATTTTTATAGCGGCAGGATTGGCTCGCCAATTTAAATCAAAAAAACTGTGGAGGAAGACTTGTCTATACAGATTTATTAAAGTTGTGAGGATGCCTGCGTATTCATTTTTATATGCACTAATGGTCGCTATACCTATAATTATAGCAATTATAGGTTTTCTTCTTTGGTTTTCCGGCGGTATGATTTATGGCGGTGATGAGGGACTCGGCATAAGTCTTATGTATTTCTCCATTATAATAATCGCTATATTGACAGGCATTCTCCTGTGGCATTTTGCATCTTTAAGCGCAGTTGTAAAAGGCATTCGCCGGGTTGCAAACGGTGAAAAGGATTATCATATAGAAACAAAGCACCTGACACGGCTTGCAAAGCTTATGGCGGCCGATATTGAAAAGCTACAGACATGGCTTTGGACGGCGATTGATGATGCTGTGAGAGGGGAAAGACTGAAGTCAGAGCTTATCACAAACGTTTCTCACGATCTGCGTACGCCACTAACCTCGATTATCAGCTACGTCGACCTTTTGAAAAAAGAGCCGTCAGGGAGCGAAAACGCCGAAAAATATATCACGGTACTTGACGTAAAATCACAACAATTAAAACGGCTGACAGATGATTTGATTGAAGCTTCAAAGGCGGCGAGCGGCAGCATCAAAGTTAACGCACAGCCTATTGACTTAAACGCACTGATCAAGCAGGCTCTGGGGGAATATGACGAGCGTATCGCAGCGGCGGGGCTTACGGCTGTCGAAGATTTTTGTGAAGCACCTGTAACTGTGCTTGCCGATGGCAATTTGATGTGGCGCATTGTCTCAAACCTTATGTCGAACGCGGTTAAATATTCAGCGAAAGGTTCCCGAATTTACATAATAACCGCTGTGAGCGGCGAGAACGGAACAATAGAAATAAAGAACATTTCGGCAGAGCCACTCAATATACCCGTTGAGCGGCTGCTGGAGCGGTTTGTACGCGGCGAAGCTTCACGCACAACTGGCGGATCCGGTCTCGGCTTATCTATCGCCAAAAGCCTTGCAGAGCTTCAAAACGGCAGGCTTGAAATTTCAATAGACGGCGATTGCTTTAAAGCGCGGGTGGATATGCCAAAAGTTGAGTAGGTAAAAATCAAGCGGCAGATCATCCGCCGCTTGATTTTTTGAAAAAAGCAGATTGCTGTATTGACAACTATAGAAAAAATGGTTATAATAATTACTGCTGTCCGATGCGGGATTGTGTAATGGTAGCACGACAGACTCTGACTCTGTTTGTGAGGGTTCGAATCCTTCTCCCGCAACCATTTATATTCTTGCTGGCTTGTATGCCAGTATATGCATGAAGCCCATCCGGCAGCGGATGGGCTTCATGCTTTGCAAGCACAGTTCGCTCTGTTATATCTGCATTTTCAGTTTGTCACAGGCTGCTTGCAAACGCCGAACAACACATAATGCTTATTCCGATTAGAAACATAGAAGATATT
>DBTI01000285.1:0-266 GCA_002306975.1 Ruminococcaceae bacterium UBA1320 | reverse complement strand
TTCGAATCCTTCTCCCGCAACCATTCATATCCGTACTGGCTATACGCTAGGATATACATGAAGCCCATCCGGTAACGGATGGGCTTCATGCTTGTGTCGGTAGTTTGATAAAACTATTAACTAAAATTTTAATGTGAGGTTGCCATGAAATTTATTAAATAATGGGAAATTTTCAAAAAAATGAATTTTCCCAAATTCTTTTAATTTATTCTTTTATTTCCATTCTTTGATCTTGGATTATTTTCGGGAATTCATTCCTTGACTTA
>DBTI01000146.1 GCA_002306975.1 Ruminococcaceae bacterium UBA1320 | reverse complement strand
CGAAACATGTATCTTAAAAAAATCGGTGAGAGCGGCACCATGCCGCCAAAGGAGGAAAACTCAGTGAGTGAAAAATGCGGATCGTGCGATATTGGCCACTGGTACAGCGGATACAACACCTATACAAACGTCGTTCAAGAAGATGGAATTCATACAGTCAAGCGGCCTTGTGAACCGCACACCCATTACTGCTATCAGTTTGAAGATGGTCAGCG
Source organism: Ruminococcaceae bacterium UBA1320 (assembly GCA_002306975.1). Classification (GTDB taxonomy): domain Bacteria; phylum Bacillota; class Clostridia; order Oscillospirales; family Ethanoligenentaceae; genus Ruminiclostridium_D. Next base: position 5,589 of record DBTI01000146.1, on the reverse strand, counting down.
CAAAATTGCGGTCAGCGGCAATTTTGACCCGGGCATCGCCCCGGATTGGTGCCCTTTGCAGCATGATAAATTTCAAAATAGCGCCGAGGAACCGGAAGAACAGGACGATGAAAACACGGGTTTGCAGTCAACTGCAAAGGAAACGGAGGAAAAGCCAATGGAATCTGTAATGATGGAACCGGCAGAAAATAACAGCGCATATCAACAGGCGATTATGCTGACAAGGCGTATTCGGGTGAATGCTTCGGTTGCCGCCGGCGCGATCGTGTCGTTTTGCAAAGACCTTGCGCAAATGCGTGACGATAAGCTCTATATTCAGCTTGGGTATGAAACATTCGAAGCGTACACAAAAAAGGAATTCGATATTGAGCAGCGGCAGGCTTACACCTACATAAGCGTATATGAAAAATACGGAGACACGTTTTTGCAGTCGAATTCAAACCTCGGCATAACCAAGCTGGCGCTGCTTGCCGAGGTTTCAGACGCCGAGCGCTCTGATTTCATGGAAAACAATGATATTGCCGGAATGTCAGTACGCGAAATCAAGGCAATGGCCGACAAGCTTAAGGATACCGGTGAGCAGCTGAGCATGTTAACCAGTGAGCGGGATAATGCCAAGACAGCGGCAGATAATTCAAAAAAACTATCCGAAGAATTTGCTGACGAGCTTGACACCGTCAAAAGGGATAAAGAAGCCGCCGAGAATGCCCGTGCGGAAGCTGCACGGCAACTCAAGGAGGCACAGGACCGTATTGCCGCACTTGAAAAAGCCGAGCCGGACGCCACTACTCTTGAAAAACTCAAAGCGGAAGCCGACAAAAAGGCAAAAAAGGAGTATAAGGACAAGCTTCAGGCTGAAAAAGACAAAGTTACCGCGGATGCGCTCAAACAGGCGGAGGAAAAAATCAAGGCTGCGCGTGAAGAGGGCGAAAAAGCGGGTGCGGAACGTGTTAAAAACAGCCTTGAAGCGGTCGAGCAGGAAAAAGCCGCCGCCCTGACGCAGGCAGCGGAGCTTGAAAAAAAGCTGAAGGTTGCAAGCAATCAGGATACCGCACTGTTTAACTTTCTTTTCGATGCCTGGCAGCAGGATTTTAATAAAATGTGCGGACTCATTAAAAAGGTCAATGAATCTGACAGTGATTTCGCCGGCAAAATGAGCGGAGCTGTAAAAGCAGCTTTTGAACAGCAAAAAAGCAAACTTATGTGAGCGGTTCATAAAAATAACGAGAGCGGCATGTATAGCGTTAAAACAATGATCGAGCATAAGGGGTGATGATTTGTGTATTTAATTGCCGACACATCAAAGTACGAATGGCCATTGGCAACAGCTGATTCTCTTACTGAGCTCGCTCATATTTGTAATACGACAGTCCCCATAATCTGCCGAACAATGAGACGCAATAGTACCACAAAGCTTTTTGGGAGACTTCCGGCGAGGATTTACAAAATATCTGACGCAGAGGGGAAATAAAACCTTAGATAAAATCTGATGTGAGCGGTTCATAAAAAAATACGGAGAGCGGCCCGAGCTGCTCTCCCCGATTTGGAGGGATAATCGTGGAAACAGGAAACAAGTTGGCCGAGTTTTGGAAAGCGTTTAACGCACTGGATGCAGGTGAGAGTTGCATAGAGCAGGCCGGTGAAAAATGTGTTGACCTTGCCGGAACAATCATTCCCGAGCTTGAATCTCAAAGCAACGATGCAATCAGTTATTTGCGGGGCTTGGTTATTACTCTTGGCTCTGAAAATACGCAGCACAGCGCTCCTGTTGATACTGCACTGCGAGCGGCCCGGCAATTTCTTATGGCGGAGGCGAAAGCAAATGGATAAATACGCGGAAAGCACAGAGGTATCATCTTTCCGGTCACGTGAGGAAATTGAAAACATTCTGAACCGAAACGGCGCGACTCAGTTTGCTTATGGCTGGCAGGACGGCAAGGCGCTTATCGCCTTTACCGCCAACGGAAAACAGGTTCGGTTTATCCTTCCTATGCCCGACCGTAACAGCCGAGAGTTTACCCATTCGCCCGAGCGCGGCGTTGTTCGCAGTAAAGACGCACAGAAAAAAGCCTATGAACAGGCTGTGCGGCAAAAATGGCGCGCGCTTGCTATATCAATCAAAGCAAAATTTGCGGCAATCGAAGCCGGTATTTCCGTTTTTGAAAGAGAGTTTTTCTATGATACTGTTTTGCCAAATGGGCAGACGGTCGGTCAATGCATAATGCCGCAAGTCCAAGAGTGCTATTTGTCCGGAGCGTTGCCGTCAATGCTGCCGATGTTGGAGGGGTGAATTATGAGCGGATTAATGAAATGCGGTGGTGTTAGAAAGCACCTCGTTATTAAAATTGACGACTATGTAAAATACGTTAAATCGTCATTCAAGGCGGCAATGCTTAATAACGATTTGGAAGACATTCAAGCAGGAAGAAAAGCAGACGGTAAAGACCCGTGTCCTGAGTACATCGTAGTAAACACTGATGAATCTTATGTGCAAGAGGTTATTGATGTTTTAAAACGTCATGGGGCGTGGGGTGAAGCGGAGGACGGTGAATAAGGCGTGAGAACAGGAACAAAGTCATTACTTTTTGGCGTACATAATATTATTTGGCACCCGACAACGGTTCTGATTGCGTGGGTTAAGCTCTACGGTCGCCCTGACTTCAACACGTTTCTCTGCATATTCGTTCACGACTGGGGATATTGGGGATGCGAGCACATGGATGACGATAGGGGTCAGAATCATCCGATTAGAGCGGCAAATATGGTTATTCATTTCGGATTGCAATATTATTATCTGTGCAAATATCATAGTCGCCACCTTGCAAAAAATGCGGTCATGAACCGTCAAAACTTTGCTGGGCAGACAAGTTGAGCATTTGCTATAACCCTATATGGTTTTACCAATTTCGTGCGCGGTTATCAGGAGAACTAAAAGAATATCGGCAGGAGTCCGCCGCTTGCAATTTTGTGCCGATAGAGGCAAACAACAAAAAGTGGCTTTTGAAAATGCGGGATTTTATGCGCGAGCAGGCGGAGAATCAGAAAAGCAACGTGCTATATATGAAAAGTGGTGACTGCTGATGCCCGATTTTACATACCTTATCACCATTGCTTCAATTATTGGCACAGTTGCAAACATCATTATCTTATGCTGAAAAGCATGAAGTGTTTAAAAATAAAAAAGAGGACGCATAAAGCGTCCCCATACAAAGAAAAACCGGGTCAAAACAATAAAGTAGTAACCCATTTCTTTGTACTTTAGAAGTATTATCAGAATTAACGTGATTATTGATGGTAAATAAAGGACCGTGAAAAGGCTAACTGGCTTTTCTTTGTATCATGATTTCCGGTCAGTAGTATAAAACTTGAAAATTAGAATTTCCAAGTTGCTTTAGTATTATCAGAATAATAGCCCCTATTGTGGGCGTAATCTCAGGAGGCTTGCAATGTTATTAAAAGAACTTGAGTACAAGCTTGATAATTATTACAACCATAGGGGGCTGAAAGATGCAATTAACAGATTGAATACGCTAAAAGCCGAATTCGCGGCGCTTTATGATAGTAGTGGTTCTATAAAGTATGACGGTATGCCGCACGGAACAATGCCGGGAAATGCACCACTTGATGCAGTATGCCAATTAGAGGATAAGCCGGAACAATGGAAACGTGAAATATCAGATCGGCGCAAAGAAATTTTTGAGCTACATCATATTGATGAAGCGATTGAAAACGCCTTACAAACATTAAAGCCACTGGAAGAGGAAATAATTCATCTGAAGCACTGTGAACAAATGGATTTTAAACAAATTGCAAAAGCAACGCATTATTCAGAAAGTTGGACTAAGCACAGGTATTTTTCGGCATTATCTAAAATACTGCATATTGTAGATAATAAAAAAGACAGCACTAAAAAGCACTAATCCGCACTTGCAATGCTTACTGGTTTAGAGTACCATTATGCTAACAAAAATTTCAATAAGATATCTTCACCATTTCAATATGTCCTCCTTTCACAGAAGCGCTTCACCGGAATACTGGTGGAGCGCTTCTGTGGCAATTACGTCAAGAGTTGCATACACATTTTTATTTTACATGAATCGGTGTTAATAGCAGTTTGTGCTCCTAAGTTCACAAATCCATTGCATTCAGAAAACGGATGCCGTGTTTGCCGGTGTTCATGGGGTAAAAGATAAAAGGACGCCCGTTGGGGGGCTTTATTACTCTTGACGTTACTCTTATACGTGACTATTATGTAAGAAAAGGAGGAATATATATGCCTACAAATTTATTTGATGGTTTTGAACTAAATGAGGGTCAACGAGAATTCGAGAAAAATATTTTAACTGATAGTAAAGTACTTGAAAACCAAATAGCATATACACAGAAAACACAAGTAATTGCTACTTTGATACTGGCAAAGGGCATAGAAAAATCGACGAAATCAAACGATAAATCATCAAAAAGAATGTTCTGGCTAACTGTTATTCTCGCGGTGTGTGCAATTTTGCAGGTGTTACAATATATAATTCCGTTAAAGCATTAACTCTATTGCGTTCTGTAATATTTGGGTGTATTATGGGGTAAAAAGGGAGGATGCTATTATGTGTGTAATGGATGGGATATTTTTAACCCTCTTTACTGGTTGGAATCAATGGCTTAGTTTGGCATTTATAGAAAGTAAGCTTCCTAATTATTCACATGGCCAGATTGAAGAGGCCTTGGCACTTGCTTTAAAAAATGGCTGGGTTAAAAAAGACCAAAACGGGGATTACATGATGACGGAAGCAGGGATTGAAGAGTGGGATAAAATTAATCCACCAACTGAAGAAAGAAATATTAAATAATAGCTAAGCGTCTACCTTTGAGCAGACGCTTTTTATATGTAAACGAGGCTATAAAAAAATATCGAGCAGATTTTTCCACTCGATATGATGTGCAAGTCAACGCTTTGGATGGTCTAAACAATTGTGGCTATCAAAGCAATTACCATTAAAACTGTTGCTCAGATTAGCATTATTACAATCAGAATTATCGCAATCTTATTTAAAGCGTCCAGCAATGGGCGCATTTATTATGCCTGTTTTGAGGAAGTGACACCATGAGCAGAAAGCACCCGCATTTTAAACCGGCTATGGACAATAGAACATGGAGTGAAATCTGTAAGGATGTTGATGTTTATTACAGGACGCATAAAAAAACTAAAGCGAATGGGTATAATAAAGCAGGAGGTGCTAATATGTCTGAATTTCAAAAGCTTACAAATTTGCAGAGCCGGATAAAAAAAGGCGCTGCGCTAAAACAGACAAGTCATGACGGTGGAAATTATGTTGTTCACTTAACAACCGACCCGCCTATTGTTTTTGGTGCGGAAGCCGAGGATAAAGTTGACCGTATATTGCATGATCTCAGCCAGATATGATTAGATGGGGCGGCATGAAAATGCTTGCCCTTTTTTTGTTTGCAATTAAACCAAGTTCCTATGTGTAAGTAAGAGGGTGGTGAATTGACTGACCGTGAAAAAGCAAAAGTACTTTACTTAAGCGGCAAAAAAGTTGTAGAAATAGCTTCCGAACTTGATATAAAAGAAGG
>DBTI01000171.1:1456-10130 GCA_002306975.1 Ruminococcaceae bacterium UBA1320 | reverse complement strand
TCGTGGAGTATGCTGTCAGTTTAAATTCGACTGTTTTTTTACGGCGGCTTCAACATCGGTTATGAAAAAATCAAAAATAGGAGGGCATACGTGTGAAAGTGCTTTTTTTATCAAACACTGCGGGGCAGGGGCATCGCTCGACTGCCGGAGCTATTGAGCAGGAGATGAAATCCCGCGGAGCCGAATGCCGTATTCTTGATTCTTACGCATATATCGACCCTGTGCGTTACAAAATTGTAGACCGCGGCTATCTTATGGCAACATCGCATATACCCAAGGCTTATGGATTCTTTTACAGGGCGGCTGAAAAGCTGCCGCAAAATGATTCCAAATACGCGCCATGGAATGTAAACGATTCCATTTATGCTTTAAAGCTGAAAAAATATTTTGACCGTGAGTTCAAGCCCGATGTAATTGTCTGCACCCATATTTTCTCCGCCATGATTGTCAACACCATGAAGGCAAGGGGATGGATCGGCATGCCGTTAATCGGCATAGTCACCGATTACACGATTCACCCGTTTTGGGAAAATGTCACTCACCTTGATTATATCGTTACCGCAAGTGAGCTTTTAACGCTTCAAGCGGTAAAAAGGGGTATTAGAAAAGAACAAATAATGCCGCTTGGCATTCCGATAAACCCGAAGTTCAGTAATAGTATAGATAAAAAAGAAGCAAGGCAGCGGCTTGGAATAGAAGTGGATAAACCAACGGTACTGTTAATGAGCGGCAGCATGGGTTATGGCAATATAACCGAGGTGCTTTCGCAAATAGACGAGCTTGACGCAGATATTCAGATCATTGCCGTCTGCGGGAATAACAAGCACGCAAAGAAAAAAATCGATGAAATGATTACCCGAAAGAAAGTCTATTGCCACGGTTTTGTTGACAACATCGAGCTGTTGATGGATGCCGCAGACTGCATTGTTACGAAACCCGGGGGTCTGACTACAAGCGAGGCTCTTGCAAAAAATCTGCCGATTATAATGGTTAACCCGATACCGGGGCAGGAAGAGCGCAATGTGGAATTCATGCTCAATAACGGGCTTGCAATCAACGTGACCAAAACTTTTCCTGTCGATGACGCGATATATCAGCTTTTCAAGTATCCTGAAAAGCTTGATAACATGATTTCAAATATAAGGCTTGTCGGCAAACCAAACGCGACAAACGATTTATGTGACTTTATCAGGGGGCTTGTGCCGGACGATGCCGCCGTTTAATGTGCCGCGCCATGCCGCGCAAATCATCGCCGCGATAGAAGCCGTGGGGTTTGAGGCTTATCTTGTCGGCGGTTGTGTGCGTGACACGCTTTTGGGGCGAGCACCGTCCGACTGGGATATCGCTTCCTCTGCGCCGCCGCAGGAAATAATGCGTATTTTCAAAAAAACCGTGCCGACAGGATTAAAATTCGGCACGGTTACTGTTATTTGTGACGGTGGCAACGCAGAGGTAACAACTTTCCGCAGCGAAGCGGGCTACACAGATTTTCGCCGCCCGTCAGAAATCCGTTTTTGCGGTGATATAAAAACCGATTTGTCACGCCGCGATTTCACCGTGAACGCAATGGCTTATCACCCCGCACGCGGGCTGCTTGATCCGTTTTCGGGCAGGAAAGACCTTGAAAACCGCATTGTCCGCGCAGTGGGTAACCCATCTTTGCGTTTTGAAGAAGATGCGCTGCGCATACTGCGCGCTTTTCGCTTTGCCGCACAGCTTGGTTTTGAGGTTGAAGCAGAGACGGGTAAAGCGGCGCGTGATAAGGCCTGCCTTGTTTCAAATATAAGCGGTGAGCGCATAAAAAGCGAGCTTGACCGGATTTTTATGAGTGAACGCCCGGAGATGTCGCTTGCGCTTGCATCAACCGGAGCGCTGTCCTATCTGGGGCTTGAAAAAATTGCGGATGAAAAAAATTGCTTCAGATTCCTTCCGTTGGGGCTTCCGGAGCGCTGGACCGCCTTTTTTTATTTTTACCGCCCTTGCAACGCGAAAGCAATAATGGGAAAGCTGCATTTTGACGTGCAGACAAGAGAAAATGTGCTCCGCCTTTTGTTTGAGCTTGAACGCGATTTGCCTGCCGGAGCGATTGAGATAAAAAAGCGGCTTTCCTCCGGCTTTACGCCGGATCAGTATAAAATGTATCTTGAACTGCGCTCGGCACTGACAGGCTGTGATGTGTCAGACACAATTCACACTTTATTTGACATAGAAAAGCACGGCGAACCGTATTCGCTGAAAATGCTTGAGATAAACGGCGGAGATATAATAAACCTTGGAGTAAAGCCCGGACCAATGCTGGGCAATATTCTTGAAATGCTGCTTGACGCGGTGATTAACGCCCCGTCGCTAAACGACAAAATGTCGCTTATTGACCTTGCAAAACAGTATTTGCGCGTTAACTAAACATGCCCGATTTTCATAGGATAATATGTATTCAAAATGCTCTTTACAATCATGCTGGAACCGGTTAATTGGCATGGTTTAAAAAATGATTGCTTTAAGCCGCAATTGACTTTTGTAAAGACGCTAAAAAACATCCTATGGGGGTCGTCCTTTATGGCTAAAACTGCTTCAATAAAATCATTCGCAGTAATTGGTGGGGATTTGCGTCAGGTTTACCTTTCCGGTTTGCTTGCCGCCGACGGATACAATGTTTTTGCTACTGGTTTTGACCGTGAAGTTGAGGTTTCAAAAGATGTAATAAGACTGCGCAGCGCAGAAGAGACCGTAAAAAAATCGAATTGCGTCGTACTGCCGCTGCCATATTCTGTTGACGGCTTAACCATCAACGCTCCGTATGCGCGCGCTCCGATTACGGTAGAAGATATCATCAAAGCCGCGATGCCGGGAACAATTATAGTTGGCGGGAAACTAAACGATGAGATTATAGGAACGGCGGAGTCTGCCGGAATAAAACTTATCGATTATTACCAGCGTGAGGAGCTGGCTGTACTTAACACAATTCCAACGGCAGAGGGCGCCATCCAGATAGCGATGGAAGAACTGCCGATAACCATTCACGGTGCAAACTGCCTTGTTGCCGGCTTCGGCCGTGTTGCAAAAACGCTCTGCCACGCCTTATATGCATTGGGTGCCGATGTCACCGCCTGCGCGAGAAAATGCGCAGACCTTGCATGGATAAGAACATTAGGGTACAACGCGGTCAATATCTCTGATCTTGAGCGGACAGTCGGTAAATTTGACGTTGTTTTTAATACAATTCCCGCTGTCGTGCTCAGTGAAGAAATACTTTCAAACCTGAAAAAAGAATGCCTTGTTATTGATCTTGCTTCAAAACCCGGCGGCGTTGATTTTGAAACAGCCGGGCGCATAGGCATCAAAACAATTTGGGCACTTTCACTTCCCGGCAAGGTTGCACCAATAACATCAGGAGCAATTGTCAAGGATACCATCCTCAACATAATCGACGAGGAGGTAGCAAAATGATAACTGTCGGGTATGCGCTAACAGGTTCGTTCTGCACCTTCAGCAAAGCAATAAAACAGATGGAGAAGCTTGTTGCTGCGGGCTATAAGGTAGTGCCCATCATGTCGCAATTCTCTTTTGAAACCGACACACGCTTTGGTCTTGCGGAAGATTTTCGATATCAGATAGTAAAAATCACCGGCAACGATATCATACATACCATTGTCGAAGCGGAACCGATTGGCCCAAACGCTATGTTTGATGTCCTTGTGATCTCGCCTGCAACCGGGAGCACAATAGCAAAGATTGCAAACGGCATAAACGATACAGCTGTTACAATGGCAGCAAAGGCTCATTTAAGAAACGGAAAACCGCTCGTTATCGCGGTTTCTACAAACGACGCGCTCAGCGCGTCCGCTCAAAACATAGGCAGACTTTTTAATGCTAAAAATATTTTCTTTGTGCCCATGGCGCAGGACGACATAAATAAAAAACCGACGTCCATCGTCGCGGATTTTGACCTCGTCTTACCGGCGGTTGAAGCCGCGCTTGAGGGCAAGCAGCTTCAGCCCGTAATATTGCAATGAAATATGAAAAGCTGCGGGAGCCTTAGAACCTTGCAGCTTTTTCGCGTGCTCTAAAAAAATTTAGAAGGGTTATAACATGGAAATTTCACAAATGGTTCTACCCGGTGAACATAAGCTTAAACCTTTACCATATGGCTATAATGCGCTGGAGCCGATTATCAGCGCTGAATCATTACGAATGCATCACGACATTCTGCAGCAGAAGTATGTAGACGGGCTTAACAAAGCGGAATTAAAGCTTGTTGACGCGAGAAAAGACAATGATTTTGACCTGATAAAATACTGGGAAAACGAGCTTGCTTTTAACGGCTCGGGGAATATTCTTCACAGCATATATTGGACAGTAATGGCGCCGGTCGGCACAGGCGGTCAGCCGGGGAATGTAACAACAAGCCAGATAATCAACTATTTCGGCAACTTCCAAGCGTTCCGAGAGCAATTTTCGAGCGCTGCCAGCAAAATAGAGGGCTCGTCATGGGCAATCCTCACTTGGCAGCCGACATGGCACCGCCTTGAAATACTACAGGCGGAAAAGCACCAGAATCAGACACAGTGGAGCGGGATTCCGGTTCTTGTGCTTGATGTTTGGGAACACGCTTATTATCTTGATTACCAGACAAAGCGCGATGAGTATATAGAAAAATGGTGGCAGCTTGTCAACTGGGATGAGGTAGAAAAGCGGATAAAGCTTGCAATGAACGGAGAAGTTCCGTTGACATTATAGCAGATTTATAAATCGTAAGGATTTATTGTATTCCCCGCCGGAGGCGGAAAATACAATTTTTACTGCTGGATTAAGTGATCTTGCTAACTGCGGAAGTTAAATGTAGCTAAAAACGATAGCTACGAAAACAGGGACTGACTGTGACCGGAATATCCGGCGCAGTCAGTCCCTTTGACATATACTTAAAATTTGTTTTATTAGTGTTTGTTAGTATATGTATCTTCTTGCGGTGATGTAAACGCCGGACCAGTAGGTGTTCGATAAGTTTGCCTCTTTGACATAACCGGCACCTGACTGTGCGTTTATAAAGTTTCCGCCGCCGATGTAAATTCCAATGTGGTTTACCACACCTTTTGTTGATGTACCAAAGAATATCAGGTCGCCGGGCTGTAGATTAGACCGTGAGACCGCTATGCCCATTTTCGACTGCGATGCGGCGCTGTGGGGAAGTGTAACGCCTGCCTTTCCGTAGGCATACATGGTAAGCCCGGAGCAGTCAAAGCCTGTCGCCGATGACGCACCGCCATACACATACTTAACACCAAGCGTGCTTTTTGCCGTATTGACTACTGTTTGAATGCGGGTGCTGTTGCTTGATACGGTTACATAGCCGCTTGACACCCAACCTGTTTTACCGTTGTAGTTGATTTTGTACCATCCGGTTGTGCTGTCTACTATTGTTACCTTTGTTCCGTTATTCAACTTACCGATAACTGTAGAGGTCGTGGACGCTGATGACCTTACGTTGAGGTAAGTGCCGACACTTACTGTCCCGGTGCCGCTAAATGCCAAAGTTGCCGCCGTAAGCATGCAAACCGATAGGGTAGCTGCCACTGCGTACTTGATTTTCCTGCTGAGTTTAAACATTGCTTCCTCCTTGGTTTTTACGGTTATTGATCGTACAAATTGGATTGAAGCATTATAGATTTGTTCAAAGTGAACATGCTTAACCAAACCCATGTTTCCGATTATATACGTTAAGTACAATACAGTCAAACAAACCTAATAGAATATGACTAAATACCCACTATTTACTTGTATAAATTCTACAAATAGTGAAATACGTATTGTATTATTTCTAAAGGCCAACAATTTCAATCTGCATAAAAAAAGAGCCTGATTCAGTGAAAAAATACTGAATCAGGCTCTTTGCAAAAGTGTTGTATCCCCCGCCGAAGGCGGGGGATACAACACTTTATAATTTGCTTGAAGAAAAGCGATCTTACTGTTTGCTCAAATTTGCGCTAAAAAGAGGCTTGTACAACAATCGTCCGCCGTCGCGCCTGCTTTCAAAAAGAGTGATACAGTTAACGTTTTGCTCAATTTGCGGTACGGCAACACTTGATATAGCCTCAGCGTCACAGTTTGCTCTTCGGGCAAGTGTTACGTGAGGGATAAATTTGCGTGTTTCCGCTTCAAAACCCAGCTGTGTAAGGGCAAGGTCAACTGACTTTGCAAGCGCTTCAAGCCCGTCGCTTTCCATGCCAAGCCATACAGTTTTTTCACCGCGTGAACTGAAATAACCGCATTGCGCGGATGATAAACGAAATTTGTTTATGGACTCGGCGGCGCCCACAAGCGCCGCTTTAATCTCTGGAATTTTAACGTTCGAAACCTCGCCTAAAAACTTTAGAGTTAAATGAAGATTATCTGTCGGCGTAAAGCTGCCTGTCACACCGGCGGAACGCAGGGCACTATAAAGCTCCGACAATTTTGACTTTGTCTGGCTGTCAAAAGCCACTGCGGCAAAAATCCGCATAATCAAATCATATAATCCGCTACGGCGCGGTCTGACATAACGGAGTGAATGAACTCCTTCACGCGCAGGTGATCGGGATGAAGCAGATAGGTTTCAAGCGCATCGTGGTCGTTAAATTCAGAATAAAGCACGACATCATATCCGCCGGGGTTATAATTTATGCCGACTTCAATTTTAAAAGATCCCGGAATAACGCTCTGAAGGTTTTCAAGCTTTTTTTTCATCTGGATTGCATTAGCTTTTTTGTCCGCACCTTCAGCAAAAGGTTTGAGTTTGTACATCACGATATGTTTAACCATATTGACGTTGACCTCCATTCACGCCGAAGTAAACTAAACGGCGTTATTAGATTATGTCTAAATTGAAACTGACTGAAAAGACACTGGCAGCTTGATGTGCAATCGCTGATAATTTATAATAGTTTAATTCATTGATCGCTGATTATCAGTAAATTTTAAACAATTCTATTGCTATAATATGAAAAATATTACAATGTGTCCAACATGTTTTATAAAAAATTTTGTTGCTAATGACCGCTCCAGTATTTACGGTCAAGACTGCGATACTGGACAGCCTCGGCAATGTGTTCCGCTTCGATTAATTCTCTGCCGTCAAGATCGGCGATTGTGCGGGAAACCTTTACAATGCGGTCATATGCGCGGGCCGAAAGCCCCATCCCTTCAAAAGCATCCCTTAAAAGCTTTTTTGCCTCGTCGGTGAGCACACAGTATTTGCGAAGCATCGATGGCGTAAGCCGTGCATTACAGGAAAAACCGCAGTCTTTGTAACGCTGCTGTTGAAGCGCTCTTGTCCGGTTGACACGCTCTTTGATTTTCGCGGAGGATTCACCGGTAGAGGGAGCAGTCAGCTCGTTGAAATTAACGGGCGGCACCTCAACATGAAGGTCAAGCCGGTCAAGCAGCGGGCCGGAGATGCGGGATAGATATTTTGCAACAGCGCCGGGAGGGCAGGTGCATTTGCGCGTCGGGTGACCGTAAAAACCGCAAGGGCACGGATTCATCGCGCAAATAAGCATGATGGAACATGGGTAGGTGAGTGTGCCGGAAACACGCGAGATGGTGACAGAGCCGTCTTCAAGAGGCTGACGCAGGATTTCAAGCGCGTCGCGGTTAAACTCCGGCAGCTCGTCAAGAAAAAGGACACCGTTGTGTGCAAGCGAGATTTCGCCCGGCTTCGGAATACGCCCGCCGCCCGAAAGACCGGCCGCCGACACCGTCTGGTGAGGAGAACGGAAGGGACGGGTGCGGATAAGCGGAGTGCCGGAGGGCAGCACACCGGCCACGGAGTGGATTTTTGTCGTTTCAATGGATTCTTCAAAGGCCATGTCGGGCAAAATGGAGGGAATGCGCTTTGCAAGCATGCTTTTGCCGGAACCCGGAGGGCCGACAAGCAGAATATTGTGTCCGCCGGCTGCCGCAATTTCAATTGCGCGCCGTGCCTCAAGCTGACCGCAGACATCCGCAAAATCCGGCAGCTCAAAGCTGTCTTGCTCAGAAAAAACAAATTGCGAAGCGGAAGTAAGCTTTTCCTTGTTGTTGATGTGGTTAACCAGCTGGGCAATGTTTTTGACAGGTAAGATCTCGATACCTTCGACGACAGAGCCTTCCGCCGCGTTGGCATAGGGAATAAAGAAATGCTTGAATCCGGCTTCTTTTGCCTTGATCGCCATCGGCAAAATGCCGCTGACGGGTCTTATATCACCGGAAAGTGAAAGCTCGCCTGCAAAAGCGCAGTCGGCGAAATCGCCGTTGAGCTGCCTTGTCGCGCACAAAAGCGCAATTAACATGGGAAGGTCATAAACAGGGCCTTCTTTTTTTATGTCGGCAGGGGAAAGGTTGATGGTTATGCGGCTGACAGGAAAATCGAATCCGCAGTTTTTGAGTGACGAACGCACCCGCTCACGAGATTCTTTTACCGATGCGTCCGGCAGCCCAACCACGTCAAATGAGGGAAGCCCCTGGGAGATATCAGCCTCAACACCGACGACATATGCATCCAGCCCGTAAAGACCAAGGCTTTTGAGCTGAGAGAACATTGGCTCACCGCCTAATTATATTTGACAAAGACACAAAGCTTTGGTGAGACCAAACAGCAAAACTTCATGCGTCATAAGCAATATTATGTCGAATTAACTTTTGCAATATTATACACGTGTTT
>DBTI01000171.1:786-1222 GCA_002306975.1 Ruminococcaceae bacterium UBA1320 | reverse complement strand
CTTTTGCAATATTATACACGTGTTTTTATCAGTTTACAATATGAAACGTTAATTATTAACAAAATATTTTATCAAAAAAATTAGCGGCGTTTTGGAACAGCCCCATTATAACAAATTAATATTAAAATAGGAAGTTTAAAAAAGTGTCTCCCCGCCGGAGGCGGGAAGACACAAAAAATAATTTCTTTTGTTTCTAAAGCAATATGTTAAGGCGCGATTACATCTCCGACAGTGTTAAGTATATATTTTGGCCTGTATGGGAACTGTGACGGCGTGTGTATATCACTGACGCCGCTCAGAACAAGAATCGTGTCAATTTCGGATTCGATACCGGCGATAATATCTGTATCCATGCGGTCGCCGATGATTGCTGTGTCCTCACTTTTGCAGCCAAGCAGTTTAAGACCGGTGCGCATCATGAGCGGGTTTGGCTTGC
>DBTI01000171.1:0-539 GCA_002306975.1 Ruminococcaceae bacterium UBA1320 | reverse complement strand
GCATCATGAGCGGGTTTGGCTTGCCCACAAAATACGCCGTTTTGCCTGTTGTCAGCTCAATCGGCGAGACAAGCGAGCGTGTTGCAGGCGCAATGCCTGTTTCAAGCGGGTTTGTATAGTCGGGATTGGAGCCTACGAGTTTTGCGCCCTTGTATATAAATTTAACAGCGCGCTGTATGTTTTCAAAATTATAATTTCTGGTGTCGCCGACAACCACATAGTCGGGGTTTACGTCGTTCATCGTAATGCCGACGTCATAAAGCGCGTTGACAAGCCCCGGTTCACCGATTACATAGGCACTGCATCCAGGGGACTGCGCCGCAAGAAAAGAAGCGGTCGCAAGAGCGCTTGTATAGAAATGGCTTTCGCCGACGTCCATACCCATGCGCTGAAGCTTTTGCCTGAGTTCAAGAGGCGAGCGCTCGCTGCTGTTTGTGAGGAACAAAAAACGTTTGTCCTCTTTTTGCAGCCAGTTAACAAAGTCAGCCGCACCCTGCAGCAACTGGTTGCCGTGATATATGACACCGTCCATGTCGCAG
>DBTI01000243.1 GCA_002306975.1 Ruminococcaceae bacterium UBA1320 | reverse complement strand
TATCCGAAAGTTGCGTAAAGTCCATCATTAATTCACCACACAAATATTTCGTAATTCGAAATATATTGTATCTATAATAGTACGCCAAAACTGCTTTGTCAATACGTTTTTGAAAAATAAGTGATAGAATCGCAGTTTTTGCGCGCTTATTTGCCTGTGACAAATAAAGAAGCCGCCCGAATCAGCGGCTTTTTTATTGCGTTTTTCGCAAAACCCCTTATTATGTTTGCATATTTTCGCTGATCTCCTTGATGGCTTCGAGATATTTATACGCATGATCTTTATCGGGTTCCAAATAGGCACCCTCACACCACTCATTCCATGCGTTTATAAAAATGAATCGATTGTTCTGTTCATCGATGCACTTTTTAACCAACTCTTTCAAATATTGCTTAAACCGTTCCGGCGAAGCGCCGAGACATACGCTCCCCTTCATGCCCACCCTCGAGGTATTGTCCCAGTCAACAAAGGCGCCACAGAATTTATCCCTGTTGCCATATGCGCTTTTGCGCTCCAAAATCTTTTTCCAAACCTGATCATAATAGAAGAGATGCAGAGTTTTTAAATAGTAATGGCCGTTCCACGGGGTATAGCCGCCGAAAAGTGTGACACATGGCTCAAATTCAACGCAGGCGTCCGAATCCGCTACAGTCGGTGCGTTCTGCCTTGCACTTAACGTCTCAATCAGATAAAGGCCGTCAAACCCGTTCTCCCTGGCAAGCTGGCGCCAGTAATTCATCATTTCTCCGCAACGCTCGATCTGCACGGTTCGGTAAATCGCAAACATGGGCTTGTTGTCAATTTTTATATACCGCTCATCTTTAAAGAAAGGCAGCAGATAATCAAAATGCCGTTTCCAGTCCTCCCTGCCTCCATAGTCCTGCGCGATCAGAACCTCTCTGTTGCCGCCGTCCCAATTTCTTGTCCACGATTCATTTGCCCAGGAAATGCAGTAATTGATGTTGATATCCTTATTTTCAAGCAGTAGCTCCATCGGTTTTTCCAAAAGCAACTGACCGTTAAACCAGTAATGATAATAGCACAGGCCGTGAACATGATATTTCTCCATCTGCTCAGCTTGCCATTTTAGGGTTTTTATATCGGAAAGATCATAATAGTAATCGTCTAGCGGTTCTCTTGGCTGTCTGTGCCCTTCAAACAACGGGAGAGCTTTTTTGGTATTCGTCCATTCTGTAAAACCCTCACCCCACCATTTGTCATTTTCTTTAATGCGATGAAATTGCGGAAGATAAAACGCGATAAATTTCGGCGCGGTTTTTTCATCTTTTTGCGGCGGCGTCTTTTCAACAGCCACAGCCTCACTCTGTATTTTATTGACCAAAGCGATATTCTGGTCTTGAACGTATTTTGACTTTTTTAGTTCAAAAACAAACTGTAATACGTTTCCGTACTCCTTGTTCAGAATCAAAGCGTGATTTGAAAAAGACGGATAAAATGGCTCATAAGTCGCGTCTTCTTCAACAGGGGTATAATTTGCTTCGCAGCACAGCTTTTTTAATGTGGAATGGGTGTAAAACCGGAGATGCGTCCGATCCAGAATGCCCCACTCGGCATATTCAAACTGATTTTGTAAAAGCCCATAGATCACCGAATTATGCGCGACGTTTGGAACGGACAACAGCACAGAGCCGTCTTCCTTTAGCAATTGATTTGTCGCTTTTAAAACCGCGTCCGGATTCTTTAAATGCTCCAGAACATCCGCACAGACGATGTAATCGAATTTTATATCTTTAAATCTTTCGACCCAGTCCAATGTTTCCAAATTTCCCTGCCATGCGTCTTCCGCGTACTGTCGAGCGATTTTTATGGCATCCGGATCATATTCGCAGATGTAAACTTTGCAGTTTAGCGTGTTTTTCATATAATTCGTCATAACACCCGTATATGGGCCCAGCTCCAACACAACAGAGTTCGGCAGGACTTTTTTTAGCAGAACGGTCTGCGACCTTCTTTCATTCATGTTCAAAGAAAAATCATATTTCATTACTTCACCGCCTATAAAACTCAATATTTTCACAATATAGCTTATGACAAGGCAGACGTATTGTGACTATTCTCCTTATCAAAACGGCCTAAAAGACACAAACACAGCTTTATTGAATATGCTATAGTACATTGGTCTATTTCGTTGTTTTGGAGATGAGCATCCGTGGACAAATTCACGAAAGCCGCAATTGTCATTCTTACCTATAACAACCTTGAATATAGCAAGGCGTGCATTGAAAGTATCCGAAAGTACACCGACAAAGACAGCTACGAGATTATTGTTGTTGACAACAATTCGACGGATGGAACGCAGGAATGGCTGAAGACGCAAAGCGATATTACTATAAAACTCAATGATTTTAACGCCGGTTTCCCTAAAGGGTGCAATATGGGCATTGACCTTGCCTCTCCTGAAAGCGATATTCTGCTGCTGAACAACGACACAGTGGTTACCGCGAACTGGCTGAAGAATCTTCAGACCTGTCTGTACAGCAATGAAAAAATCGGCGCGGCCGGCGCCGTCTCCAATCACAACGAAAATCTTCAGGGCGTGGATTTTCGCTATGACAATTTTGACGAGATGCAGCTGCTCGCAGAGAAAAACAATCTGTCAAACAGCAGCAAATGGGAAGAAAAGATTTTTCTCATCGGATTCTGCCTGTTGATCAGAAGAACGGTGCTTAACAGGATCGGAAATCTTGCCGAGGAATATTCGCCGGGGTATGTGGAGGACAACGACCTTTCGCTTCGCATTTTAACCGCCGGCTATAGATTAATGCTTTGCCATGACTGCTTTATTCATCATTATCTCGGCTCCGAATTCAGAAAAGATCCCGGCACATTCTATCCGGTGCTGTTCAAAAACCGTGAAATTTTCCGTAAAAAGTGGGGATTTGAAACATTCCGGTTTGACGAGGTCGATTTCGCTTCATTGAGAATATTCAGCGAGCCGGAGCATAACAAGGAGCCTAAGGTGCTGGAAATCGGGTGTAAGCTTGGCCTTGATCTATTAAAGATCAAGTACCAATGCCCCGGGGCGCTCCTTTACGGTTTGGAACCGGACAGCAGCCTTGCCGCAATTTCAAGCCGCGTCGCACAGGTAATTATCAAACCCATCAATACTTTTCCTCTTGATTTTCCCGAAAACGATTTTGACTGTATTTTGATCGGAAACAGCGTGGAGCATGTTGAAAATCCTGAAACGTATCTTGCCGGACTGATAAAATATTTAAAGCCGGGCGGCGTAATCATCAGCCGGTTTCAGAACATGATGCATTACAGTGTGATTCGGGATATTTTGCGGGGAAACTGGCTCTATGCGCAAAACGACATGCTCAACCGGTCAAACAGCACATATTTTACATTGAACGATCTCAAAACGCTTTTCGAGCGCTGCGGTTATCGGAATCCTTTTGTTTTTCACTGGTTTTCAACGCCTGACGAAGAGGATCAGCGCTTTATCAAAAAGCTCTGTGACATGAACGGAGAGAGCAACTCGTATCTTTATTACACCTATCTGTATTCGGTAAAGTTTCAGAAATAAAGGATTTCTCACGGTATACAGAAAGCAAAAGGCTTATAATACTTATTCCAAACAAAAA
>DBTI01000008.1:3996-4730 GCA_002306975.1 Ruminococcaceae bacterium UBA1320 | reverse complement strand
CGCTGACAGCCGAGCGAGCCGTAAAATAAGCCTGCTGAGCTTTGACATTTTGCGCTGATACCGCGTTTGTTGATAATATGGCTGTTGCCAAAGAGGCGAGAAGAATAACCGCAACGGCAGAAATAATGATAACCATAACAAGGGTGCTGCCCCTGCTCTTTTTTGACAGTCTGCGCTTCATAATATTAACCTCTGGTTAGGCGTAATTTTGTAATGTTAAGAAGTTGTCATCTGACAATTTAAACTGTCAGACTGTCAAAGTTAAGAATGCTGTATTTAATTGTCAATGTCAAAGGTGAGAATATGGTAGTTTATCTATCTGACCATGAATTAATTTGCCAGCTTGGGGTTGGGTAATGATTTTGACCGTTAGGGTTATAAGGCTGCGGTCTTCCGTAATTATTCAATGAACTGAGAGGTGTTCCATCAAGATTTGCCGCGTAATACTGCAGTTTTACATTTGCAGTTATCGTAGCAGTTTTAACCACCATGCTACCAATGATAGAATATCCTGTCTGTGCTCCGTTACTGTTTACGCCGCCTTCAATTGAAACATTTCCATCGGGGATATAGACGTAGCCCTGAATCTCGGCGGAATCAAGGTCTAAAGATGTTCCTGCACCGCCGATAACAAAAATGTTTGAGCTTTGCGAAGCATCCTGCATACGTATAACAGGGTTGCCGCCGCTAAGGGAAAGCTTCGTACTATTGCCCTCAAGGTAAATATAAAGGTG
>DBTI01000008.1:0-3751 GCA_002306975.1 Ruminococcaceae bacterium UBA1320 | reverse complement strand
CCTCAAGGTAAATATAAAGGTGATTATTGCCTTTAACATATAACTGGCAGTTAGTAAGGCTTGTCGACCTTGTGACAAGAAGATATATATCACCCGAAGTTGTGTCAATGACAACTGATTTATTGGAGGTGTCATTATTTGGAATTAGGACACCGCTTGAATTAAGAAGAGTTGTTGAACCTGTTAAATTAATAGATCTGGATCGAACAACTGTGGACACAGCAGAAGGTAGCGAGGTGTCTGCTTTTCCTGGCGCAAGCGGAAGAGTGGCCGTGAGATTCGGATCTTTGTTGGCGGGTGAGGCAAAATCATTAAGGCTACCATAGGCGACAGTTACGTCACCTTTGTAGGTAAGACCACCCCAAATTTGACGCGATTGCCCGCTGAAATCCACTTTGCCCGCGCAGACCGCACTGCCTGATATATGATCACCTTTCATAGTCAGCTTACCGCCAACTAAGGCGTTTTGACTGATGTGAGAGCCTCCCTCGACAGTAAGGTCACCGCTGACAAAAACATTGCCATCAACCCCTGAGCCGCCTGTCAGATCGAGCGAACCATCAAAAAGAATGTTGCCAAAGCATTGTGACGGACTAATGGAGCTGCCGGAAGCGTTGCTGACATAGACAAGGTTGCTGAGCGGATTTAATCCATAGGCAAGATTTGCAGTAACTTTTCTTGTTGCACCACCATAAGTCCCTGTTCCTGTTATCTTGAGTGATGTCGCTGTTTTTTTACTTATAATTACAGAATAATCATTATTTAAACCTAAAGAACCTGTCCCAGGACCTAATTTATCACCCACGTTAAGTGTGGATATAGCTGTTGATAATCTTATATCTGAAGTATCGTTAATCTGTGCCATTGTCGCGTTCACCGCAGACCTTGCCGTAAAATACGCCTGCTGCGCGCTCGCGTTGTTTGCAGAAACAGCGTTGGCAGATAATACCGAGGTTGTGACCGCCGCTAAAAGTGAAACGGCAACAGCAGCTATGATCACGACCATTACAAGCGTGCTGCCGCTTGAAGCGGAGCGCACCCAGCCAACTGATTCTTTAAATCTCTTTGTCATAATTAAACACCCCTAAATTAATGACGGATAGGGCGCTTTTGTGTATGAAGTGTAAAATTTTTGTTAGAGCGGCGTTGCTTTATAGAAGGGAAATAATAATCACATTAAATCTTTTTGACCGGATGGAACGGGGAGAGCCCAATTAAATAGGTTATCGCTGCTATCCAGTTTTTGAGCGGCATAGCATTGCAATGTTACATCGAAGGTTAACTTCTTGTCTTTGATTTTATAAGAGAACCCGCTGACGGAAACATACCGTTTTGTTTTTTTTACCGCGTCCAGAAATGCGTTTGCCTGCGCGTAAGTGCCCGTCATTTCCATATCCACACTGACCATCATGGCGTCTCCGATAACCGCACCGGAAGTGCCGACCGCAGTTGACGACGATGCAGAGGTGCCCGAGGAAGTTGAGGCGGAGGAGGAAGCGGTGTTCCCTTTATTACCAGTATATGCTTCCGCATAGGTTTTAAGATTATAAGCAACCTCACTGGATGCCGCCGCGTTAGTGGCTGTTCCTGTCCCGCCGCCGGAGTTGCCGGTTGATATAGCCGTTCCGGGCGTCGCGGAGATCGGGTCGCTGATTACCGCAGATTTAACGGTAAGTCCCTTATCCTTCGCTATTCCGAAAATCCAGATATGCAAAGACGGCTTGTCAAGCGACGGAAGTAAACCGGAAGCAGATTGTGTTGCCTCACTCAACGCTTTTGAAAGAGAGGAGGGAGCATTTTTCGCCTGCGCGACATCGGCCTGCGCCTGTGCTACCTGAACCTGTGTTTGCATAAGAGTTGCAGAATTATTCCCCAATGAATCAGCCGCGGGCATGATCAAAAACTGAATGCCGAGAAAACAGATGGCCACAAGACCAAGCACAAACAAAAGAATTTTTTCCCTCATGCTGATGTTAAGGCTCATTTTGCCGTGCCCCCCTTCAGCGTAATCATTACGGTAAAGGTGTAATCGCTGTTTGCGGTGCTCGCGCTTCCAGCAGCGCCGCCGGTTGTGATACCGTTATAGTTTACACCGGCAAATTTGCCGCTTGCGTCAAGCGTATGCGCAAAGATTGCGGGCGATTGATTATCTTTGCAGGTGCAGGTGAGCGTCATAACGTCGTCGCTGTAAACTATGGAGGTTAAAGTAACATCGGAAGGCTCCATTTTTGCAATTGCCGTAAGCAGGCTGGAATCGGGCTGAGGCAAAAGTGAATAACCGTAAGAAACCCTGCCGGCCGCCTGTTTGTATTGTGCTAGCGCCCCAAGCTTTGACCTTGTGCCGCTGAGTGTCTGTCTTGCCTGGCTGACAGTCGGGCTGCTCAAATATTGATTTTGTGCGTTGATCGTGTTGATTACCGCAAGGTCGGAAAATTTTATAACGGTAAATATAACCAACACGATTATAAGACTTCCGGCTAAAGCCGACAGTAATATCATTTGAATTTTATTCGCTCCGTCGCCATCAGACTGGGAATGGTATACGGAAAAAAAGTTTATATCTCTACGCATTGGTGACCTCCTTACTTAAGACGTATAAGCGCGCCTATGGCGTTTATATATCTTTCCAGTCTTACATTTGTGTCGGTTTTGACCTTTGATATGCTTTCAATGAGTTCAACAGGACACATAAGTGACTGTGAAAGATTAGCCCCAAGTCCTCTTATGGATGACAGGCTGCCGTAGAGATAAACATTGGTTACCGGCATCGAGGAATCACGCATCATCTGGAACTGAACCATTTTGGAAAGCTCATCTTCAAGACGCCCGGTGTATTGGCGAGCGGCGTCTGCCAATATTGAATCTTTTTCAAGCATTTCAGGAGATATGTCAATCGCTTCATAGGACATAGACTCTACATTTTTCTTTTTGCCGCCGTCAGGGGACATTGCGAGAAGCCTTCTTTCCAAAAGGCTCATGGTTTTTTCCTGCCGGCCATAGCCGAGGTTGTCGGCGATAAGCAAAAACTCGGACGCGGATATGGGCGCCACACGCGAAAAACCGCGTTCATTGTTGCTGAAAAGGTGGATTTCGACATAGTCACGCTCAATATCTACAAAAAGCGAAGACTGACCGCTTATCGGAACACCGTTTACAGTTGCTCCGAAAAGCAGCTTTTCCACACAGTTGGGATGAATGTCAAGAGCGGCCGGATGCAGCTTTGTGCTTTTAAATACGTTAAAATACTTTTCTATAAAATCTTTTTCAAGTGCATAAACCCAGATATCGCTTGGTTTATCCTTTGTCTGCGCCACACTGGCATAGGAATATTCAAAAACATAGTCACCGGGGTCGCTGACAACCTGCGACATCTGATTTTTTACCATCGCTGAAATCTCAGCAGGCTTGCCGGGCGGCAGTGAGAGCCTGCGCGAGAGCACCGCACCGCTGTTAAACGTCATCACCGCGGAAGTAGCCTTGTAGCTGTGGGCGTTAAGCAATTTTGTAAGTGTCATGACAAATGCCGCATGGTTTTTGATGTCGCCGTCTTCTATTGTTCCTTCGGGAAGTTTAGCCTCATCACATTTATGCAAATCAACAACACCCAAATTCACACTACCTTCGGCAATGTATAAAACATCGCCGCAAATGTCAACGGTAATAAGCATAAATACCCCCATGTATTTATTGTCTCAGAGACATTGTCAAAACTATCTTCTTTTAGGTGATAGTAGTTGAATTTATTGCCTTT
>DBTI01000009.1:7462-7876 GCA_002306975.1 Ruminococcaceae bacterium UBA1320 | reverse complement strand
GCCAGTCGATGGCTTTGTAGGTGTCTGTCAGAACAAGTCCGCCCATCTGCGCCGCTGTTCCCGAAAGCTCGAGGCCGATAAGAGCGACGACAGCCCCCATCGCGGCGGGCGGCAGCAAAACGTCGATCCATTTAGTACCAAAAAAGCGGATTATAATCGCTACCACGCATATCACAGCGCCAACGACTATAAAACCGCCTAATGCAAACGGATAACCCATTGATTTCGTACCAATAATGATAAGAGCCGGAGCGATAAAAGCAAAGCTGGAACCAAGATAAGCCGGTGACTTGCCTTTTGATATGAGAATGAAAAGCAGTGTTCCGATACCGTTCATTAAAAGAACGATTGCGGGACTGATGCCAAGCAGTGTAGGAACAAGAACCGAAGCGCTGAACATGGCGAACATGTGCT
>DBTI01000009.1:0-7215 GCA_002306975.1 Ruminococcaceae bacterium UBA1320 | reverse complement strand
CGCTGAACATGGCGAACATGTGCTGAATGCTGAGTGGAATACTTTGTGTAAGTGGCAGTTTTTCATTCACCTGTACAATTTTTCTTCCCAAGTTAGCCCCATTTCTCCGCAGACACAACTCTCGGAAATACGCAAAACCAATCCTCTGCGGAGAAATGGCTAGGCGCATTGCTTGTAGACTATCAAAGACTATACATTCTTTGAAAATCTGCAAATTACCCCGAAAAATTATATCACAAACAAAGATACAGGACAATAAGAAGTCGAATATTCAACTTAGAAATTTGAATATTTTTTTTGTGTATTATTCAAATAATCGTTTTTTGAGGTTTCTGCCAAAAGCTTCATAAGGAACAATAAAAACGGGAATTCCCTGCACATAGGCGGCAATTGAATAAAGCGGATAATAGATTGCAAAACCGGTATCGGTCAGATAGTAATTTTCCTCGTCAAAATATCGGAATACATTTTTTACGTAGTCGTCGAAATAGTAGGTATTTCCCGCTTCGATTTGCCGCTTGATTTCAGCGGTTATGTATTCAAAAAAGACGCTCTTATAAGATGAGTCTTCAAAAAAATCACTGAGCGTTAATCGCCGTCCCGATGAAAGATGCCAGGTGTCGGCGTATCTGACCGTGTTGCCGTGAGCTCCGCCGGTATATTCATAGCGGTCATAGTAGATACTCAACAGCCCGGCAAGGTTATATGGCTTTTCAAAGGTTTGAACAACATTATAAGCGTTAAAGGGAAAATGCTGTCCCATTCTGAAAATGTATTCTTTTATAGCTTCTTCATAAAGCTCGTGAGCGGCATATTCATAGTATTTTTTTGCGCTGTCTTGATAAAAGGAACTGATGCGCTGAGAAACATGCGGCTTTTCCCACACATCGACCTGAGGAAACGTTATGCTGATATCCACCATAACAATCCCCTTATAGGTAGGCTTCGCGATAAACTTTTTTTGATAAACGGCAGCACGGGCGCCGGTTTTCTCACTCATAAAAGTCACTCCCTTATCTCGTAGCAAACATGGCATTATCATCATATGCCTGTTTTTCATCTTATGCGACAAGTGAAATCATATAGAAATTATTTACAAACGATAATGAGTGATATATAATTTGGATTAGCTAATTGTAATTTAAATATCTTATGTAAGGTGAAATTAATGATAAATAAAAAAATTGCAATTGTTGTCATTACGGTCTCCATCTGTATTGTAGCGGTTATATCAATAGCTGTTTATTTCTTTTCTACTCATTATATATTCAATCTCCAAAGTGATTCTGTCGGAAAAATCGTATATTGCACAAATACAAACATATCACTGAAAAGCCGAGAACACATTACTGTAACTGACAAAGAGGATATTCAGAAACTGCTGAACATCTATAAAGGTACAGTTTTCAAACAATGTTCTGGGTTAAGCGACGGCTCTAACCCCAATATTGAGGTTTTTGATAAAAACAATAAAGTAATCATTTCATTCAGTTCTGCCAACACCTTTTTGTTTAATGGCGACAAACAATATTCGAATTCAGGTTTGTCGCAAAGCAGCAGAAACGAATATAATCGCCGTGCCCTGGAAATTTTTCGCTAAAGCAACAAGTGAGAAAAACCGCTCTTAACAGGAGCGGTTTTTCTCATATAGTCGGCTCTCCGAGGCGTCAGTTTGCTTGACTTGTTTATTGCGTAGTGCTAGTATAAAATAATTATCACTAAAAATTGACGCTCAAATATGACATTGATAAAAAACGAATAAATCCGACACATAACTTTTATACAAAATCTAACCACAGTTTTTGGAAAGCTGGCGAAACTACTTATGCCTCTTGGCAACTTGAAATCGAATTCGGCAAACAGGCGCAACATGATCCTGAACGGAAGCATAACAAAAACAATACTGATGCTGTCAATGCCAACAATGCTCATGGGCCTGATCCAGTCGATGATTCCAGTAATCGACGGGCTTTTTATAAACAATCTGGCAGGGACCGACGCGGCGAGCGCGATAACCTACTGCACCCCAATCATTATGATGATGACGGCTTTGGCGCAGGGACTCAGCGTTGCCGGAATGGCAATGATCGGGCAGATGAACGGCAGAGGTGAAATAAATACAGCAAAGCAGGTAGCAACCCAGATCTTTGTAGCGACGTTTTTTGTCGGCTGCCTTGCCGCTCCGCTTCTCGCCATTTTGTCTATACCGATCTCCGGCGGAGTGAACAGCGATATCTCTCACAATGTGTTTTTATATCTTGCACTTTCTTCAATTGTTCAGCCTTTTTCTTTTCTTGAATTTGTATATAACGCGATAAAAAACGCGAACGGCAAACCGGAAGCGCCGTTTGTCCGAATGCTTATTATGCTGTTCCTAAAAATAGCGTTCAACTTTATTTTTATTGGCGTATTGGGGTATGGCATTATCGGTTCGGTTGTCGCGTCGTTTATCGCAAATCTGCTCATCAGTGTTTGGATGTTTTTTGAACTGTTTGTGATGAAATCAGAAGACCGCCTTGAGATACGCGGCTTCAGGTTCGATCTGGAAATCATTAAAGAGATGTTCAAAATCGGCATTCCCGCAATGATTTCAACAGTAATGCTCAATCTCGGGTTCTTCCTCATTAATAATGAAACCGAAAAATATGGCTCGGTTACGCTCAACGGGCAGGGTATAGCCAACAACATTACGGCAGTCTGTTTCATCCTTCCATCGTCCTTCGGCACATCTGTTACGACAATGGTCAGCATGAATGTTGGTGCGGGCAATGGGCTAAAGGCGAAAAAGGCGTGCCTTGTCGGCTGCTTTGTCAGCGCTGTAACGGCTGTTGTTTTAATCGCTGTGATCGTTCCGCTCGCCCCTTATCTGACGATTTTGTTTACAAGACAGCCGGATGTGCTCCTGGTCGCAAATAAAGCGCTTCATATCTATACCTTTTCCGTTGTCGGTTTTGGCATCTGTATGGTTGAGCTTGGCGCGTTCATTGGGCTTGGGCGAACCGTTGTGCCGCTTATTGTCAATATCCTTCGCGTGTGGGCGCTGCGCTATGTGTTTATTTTGGCTACGGAAAGGTTTTTGGGTGTTTACTCAGTCTTTTGGGGCAACCTTTTTTCAAACTACATGGCCGCGGCGATTACCACAATTTTGCTGCTCCGGGTTACCTGGGTTTCGGTTATCGATACAAAATCCATTCAAAGCGTTGATGTGTAACATTCCAATGCATAATAAAGCGTCCCTTCAAAGCAAACGTTTTGAAGGGACGCTTTTAGCATCGCGGATTAACAGTTACATCTTTGCAGGTTTTCCGTCACTGTCCACAAGAACGGTGAGCCCGATGCTGTAGCCTGTGTCAGCATATAAATAACACACACCGGTATCCTTGTCTTTTAAAATATTTACGGTTTTACCAAAACCGCTGCCTTGCTTGTAAACGATTTCAAACCTGTTGTCTGATTTATCTTTAAACATTCTTGTCGCCGCCGTTCCCGGATTTTTTGTGCCGCTTTACAGCCTCGTTCAAAAGATATTCAATCTGACCGTTAATTGAGCGAAACTCATCGTCGGCCCATGCCGCTATTTCATTCCACATGCCGCTGTCAAGCCGCAGGAGCACCGATTTTTTGCCTTTTTCCTGTTTTTCATCCATGATATCTTCCTTTAATGATAAAGTGTACCCGCGTTAACAATCGGAGAAGCGGCTTTTTCGG
Organism: Ruminococcaceae bacterium UBA1320; assembly: GCA_002306975.1. Classification (GTDB taxonomy): domain Bacteria; phylum Bacillota; class Clostridia; order Oscillospirales; family Ethanoligenentaceae; genus Ruminiclostridium_D. The sequence goes on along the minus strand of DBTI01000009.1, from coordinate 3,507 downwards.
CGCAGAGAACGACCATAAGGTTGGACACCATGGCGGCTTTTCTTTCCTCGTCAAGGTTGACGACGCCCTTTTCGCTCAGCTTTTCGATTGCCATTTCAACCATGCCGACAGCACCCTCAACAATCATCTGACGGGCGGCGATAACGGCTGACGCCTGCTGACGCTGCAGCATGGCCGCCGCGATCTCCGGAGCATAGGCAAGGTGTGAGATGCGCGCTTCTTCGATCTCTAAACCCGCTTTTGACATGCGCGCCTGAAGCTCGTCTTTCAGCGCCTGCGCCACTTCCTCGGTGTTGCCGCGAAGTGTGATCGTGCTGCCGCCGTTTTCACTGAAATCGTAGGGATATAAATTTGCAAGATGCCTTACCGCCGATTCACTTTGAACCTTTACAAAAGAGTCATAGCTTTCAACGTCAAACGAAGCTTTATAGGTGTCGCCGATTTTCCAGACAATTACAGCGGCAATCTCAATCGGGTTGCCCACCTGATCGTTTACCTTCAGCTTTTCGCCGTTAAGGTTGCGTGAGCGCAGCGAAAGTTTCTTTTTCGTATAGAACGGATTGGTCCACAAAATGCCTGTCTGGCGCGTTGTGCCTTTATAATCACCGAACAGGCTGAGCACAGCCCCCTGATTTGGAGCAAGATTTAAAAAACCGCAGCAGATAAGTATAAAACAAAGGATCAAAACGATACCGATTACAATAAATAATGGGTTATCATTCAGGACCGCAGAAACAAAAAAGCTCCCAACTGACAGCGCAAGCACGATAAACGCAAGCAGCAAAAACAGCCAGCCGGTTTTAATCTTAACATTTTTTTCAGACATTTTGACTACCTCCATAAAAGTATTGATATGATATCAAAATAATATCACATTAATAGTTAGCTGTAAATAGGAATTGCCGCAAATTCATAAAAAATTGTATCAATGTCCAAATTTATCGTCACTTGTTGTTTGGAATAATGGGTTATAATAAAAATAAATATTTCAAATGAAAACAGGAAAGTAAGAAATCATCTCTCCTGTAAAAGTGGGGAGACAAAAACTATTTCGCTTTAAATTTGAAACCGCTATAGTTTGACAACAATTCAGTTACCATATATTTTTTGATTTTTAAGTCGATAAATGCAAAAGATATAAATGCCGCGCGTGACACTCTTTCAGGGGGTGGCGGCATGGGCAGAATTGTTAGTGTCAAAAAACGCCCGTATAGCGGGCTGATCTGTTTTGTGTTATCCGCAGTGCTTTTTACAAGCCCTGTATTCGCGGCGGGGAGCGTAAGGGTTGACAGGGTTGCCGAGCAGGTGACCGGTGAAAACCTTAAATGCGAAACAGCCTATCCGCACATTTCTGGATTAAACGATAAAAATATGCAGCAAAAGCTCAATGTGGCTTTTAAGGAAAAGGCTGATGTAGTTCGCACCGAGGCAAAATATGAGGCGAAGAGCGGCAATGTGAACGCAAAAATGGATTTTAAAGTGATGCGCAATCAAGACGGTGTTATGAGCCTTGTCATGAAGGAAAGTATTGTCGCGGGCAAAGGCGAGAAGCTCACGCAGACAGGTGTGACAATCAACACGGTAACAGGACGTCGTTATTTTATAAGCGATTTGTTTATCGACAACGCTGATTATGTTTCCACGCTTAGCGCGCAGATTAAATCGAAGATCGAAAGCAGTCAGCTTAGTGTAAAGGGTTTTGATAAAATCAGTGAAAACGCTGATTACTAGGTTACCGCCGATGCGTTGGTGGTAATGATCAGACAAGGCGAAGATTACGGCAGTGAGCGTACAGTCATTGAATTTGCTATACCGCTTAAATCACTTAAAGAAATATTGAAACCGCAGTTTGTTATAGCAGCCTGAAGCCTCACTTCACCTGAGACGGAGTGAGGTTCGCATAGGTCATATCGCGGTTTTGAACCTTTGAAACAAGAATAGCGCGCGGCTAACGCCCTCCGGAGTACGCTCCGGAGGGCAGATTTTTGTGATTGTAATCGGCTATTATTTATAGTATAATTTTAATAATTGCATTCATAATAGAAAACGCTGATTAACGGATTCTCTTCATTTTTGACCGAAGAAAACCAATAATTATGACAGAATGATAGTTGGCGATAATTTTTGCTATCTCCCCGCTTTTCCATTATAAAAAACAGTCGATCGGATTTTCTTTATTTTTGATCAGCAGAAGGTACGCAATAATTAATACAGAACAATAATCAGCGGTAGTTTTTGTTTTTATTTGAAGCTTTAATAAATTGATATTAATATTAAGGGGTGTGCGTAATGGATAAACTTCTGTCGCTTATCGAGGATAACGCAAAGCTAACTGATGAGCAGCTTGCAGCAATGCTCAACAGGAGCATTGAGGAAGTCCGCCACGAGGTGAGACAATATGAAAAAGCAGGAATCATCAAAGGCTATAAAGCGTTGATAGATTGGGAAAAAGCCGACAAAGACATCATTACTGCCTTTATAGAGGTCAAGGTCTCTCCGCAGCGCGAATCCGGTTTCGAGCAGGTTGCCGAGCGCATCATGCAGTTTGAGGAAGTCGAAAGCGTATATCTGATGTCAGGAGGCTTTGACCTTGCCGTGACCGTCCGCGGGACGTCTTTTAAAGAAGTCGCAATGTTTGTTGCGGAAAGGCTTTCACCGCTTGAAAACGTGCTGTCGACAGCCACACATTTCATTTTGCGCAGGTATAAAGACAAGGGAGTCCTCTTTGGCTCTGAAAAGCCGGATGAGAGGGGGAAACTCTCACTGTGTTAGATTACCAGTCACTTATGTCACGCAAAGTCAGGGAGATGAAACCGTCCGGAATCCGCAAGTTTTTTGATATAGTCGCGGAGATGGATGATGTAATTTCTCTTGGCGTAGGAGAACCGGATTTTGCGACGCCATGGCATATTCGCAATGCCGGTATATATTCACTTGAACAGGGCAAAACGTGGTATACGTCAAACGACGGGCTCATGGAGCTTCGCACAGGCATCTGCGACTATTTAAAAAGACGTTTTGACCTTACATACAGCCCGAAAAACGAAACGCTTGTTACAGTGGGCGGCAGTGAGGCAATTGATAACTGCGTAAGAACCTTTGTTTCACCCGGTGATGAGGTTATCATACCGGAGCCGAGCTTTGTTTGCTACAGCCCGCTTACCTCACTGGCCGGCGGCGTTCCAGTTATCATAAAAACACGCGCGCAGGATAATTTCCGCCTGACACCGGAGCTTCTGAAAAAAGCGATAACGCCTAGAACGAAGCTGCTTATTCTGCCATACCCCAACAATCCGACCGGTGCTGTAATGCGCCGCGAGGATTTGGAAGCTATTGCAGCGGTGCTGCGCGGCACAAACATTTTTGTTTTGTCCGACGAGATTTACGGGGAGCTTACCTATAACGGCAGGCATGTGTCTATTGCGTCGATTGACGGCATGAAGGAACGTACAATTCTGGTGAGCGGTTTTTCAAAGGCGTTCGCCATGACCGGCTGGAGGCTTGGTT
>DBTI01000245.1:6714-7050 GCA_002306975.1 Ruminococcaceae bacterium UBA1320 | reverse complement strand
TGCACAGCCGCGCAGGCGCACAGGTTCCTTTCAGCTCGATCAATTATGGAACCGATACCTCTGCTGAAGGGCGCATGGTTATGAAAAACATCATGCTTGCCACAGAAGCGGGTCTTGGATACGGTGAAACGCCGATTTTCCCTATTCAGATATTCAAGGTCAAAGAAGGCGTTAACTACAACCCCGGCGACCCTAACTATGACTTATTCAAGCTTGCCTGCCGTGTCAGCGCAAAAAGACTTTTCCCCAACTTTTCGTTTATTGATGCACCGTTTAATATAAAATACTTTAAAGAGGGCAGACCGGAGACTGAAATCGCTTATATGGGCTGCCGCA
>DBTI01000245.1:4149-6472 GCA_002306975.1 Ruminococcaceae bacterium UBA1320 | reverse complement strand
AAATCGCTTATATGGGCTGCCGCACTCGCGTTATCGGCAATGTTTTTGATCCTACCCGTGAGACGGTTTACAGCCGCGGAAACCTCAGCTTCACTTCAATAAATTTGCCGCGCCTTGCTATTTTAAGTGTGGGCAATTTGAAAGAGTTTTACGCAAAGCTTGACGAAATGATGAGCCTTTGCGTAGACCAGCTGCTTGACCGCTTTGAGATACAATGTCTTAAAAAGGTTCGCAATTATCCGTTTTTAATGGGCGACGGTGTTTGGCTCGATTCTGAAAAGCTCGGTCCGGATGATGAGGTGCGTGAAGTATTAAAACACGGAACATTAACAGTCGGCTTCATTGGTCTTGCCGAATGCCTTAAATCATTGATCGGCGAGCATCACGGTGAATCACCAAAGGCTCAGGAGCTAGGTCTTGAAATTGTCGGTCACATGAGAAAATACATGGATGATTCCTCCGCAAAATATAAACTCAATTTCTCGTTGCTTGCCACTCCGGCCGAAGGGCTTTCCGGCAGATTTGTAGAAATTGATAAAAAGCGTTTTGGCAAAATTCCGGGCGTTACCGACCGCGATTATTACACAAACTCATTCCATGTTCCTGTATATTTCCCCATTAACGCATACAATAAAATAAAGCTTGAGGCGCCGTATCACGAGTTTACAAACGGCGGTCACATCACTTATATTGAGCTTGACGGCGACCCGACAAAAAATCTTGACGCGTTTGAATCGGTCATTCGCTGTATGAAGGAAAACGGCGTTGGCTATGGCGCAATCAACCATCCGGTGGATCATGATCCTGAATGCGGCTTCAACGGCATCATTGACGACACCTGCCCGAAGTGCGGACGTACTGAAGAGGACGGCGCAGCCTTTGAACGCATCAGAAGAATAACCGGATATCTCGTCGGCACACTCGACAGGTTCAATAACGCAAAAAGATCAGAGGTTAAGGATAGGGTAAAGCACCTAAATGCTGATAACAGCAAGATAGAAACGCTTTAATCTATGTAAAGCATTTTAACTTTACATTATAAAATCAATAAAAAAGAAGCTCCTTTTAGCTGTTCTGCTAAAAGGAGCTTCTGCAATTCTTATACGAATTCCCGATAACTTGTAAATTTATAAACCGGCATCACTTACTGTTTTTAATGGCTTCAAGGTCGGATTTCGTGTATTTATAAATCTTGTCACAAAACTGGCAGGTTACTTCTGCGCCGCCCTGCTCGTCAATCATGTTCTGTAATTCTTCCTTGCCGAGGCTTATGAGCGCACGCTTTACTCTTTCATCAGAGCAGTTGCATTCATATTCCACTTCGGCTGTGTCCAGTATTTCAACCTCAAATCCGTCGAGCACCTTGCGGAGTATATCCTCCGGAGTCATTCCCGAATCAAGCATTGTTGTGATTGATTTTATATCTTTAATATTATTTTCGAGTCTGTCGATTACAGAATCATCTGTAAAGGGCAATAACTGTACAATATATCCGCCCGCCGCTTTGATGCTGTGGTCGGTATCAACCAACACGCCCAGCGCGCAGATGGTCGGAACCTGCTCGCTTGTCGCAAAATATCCTGTTATATCCTCCGCAACCTCGCCGGAAATAAGCGGCGTCTGCCCGACATACGGCTCTTTAAGGTTCAAATCCTTCGCTACAAACACTGTGCCTTTTTTGCCAACCGCTCCGGAAACATCAAGTTTGCCGTATTGGTTAAGAGGAAGATCAACATAAGGATTGTCCGCAAATCCGCGGACATTTCCGTTGCTGTCTGCTACAGCCGTTATGTGACCTGCAGGCCCGTCGCCGTTTAAGCGAACCGTTACGGTGTTATCTTTGCCTTTTAACATGATTCCCATTATTGAGGCGGCTGTAAGCAGCCTGCCTAATGCGGCGGCTACAACAGCGCTTGGCTTGTGAATTTCAGACGCACGTTCCACTATAGATTTTGAATCTATACCAAAGGCGACAATTCCGCCGTCGGTTGTTATTGCTCTTATTAATTTGCTCATTAATAATTTCCGTTCTGCCGCCGGAATAATAACGGTAAACTCCAATCGGCGGCGGAATGGAGCAGTATCATAGCAGTATAATTTCCTGGGAAATAATACTAAATCTTTCTCGCAACATAAATAAGCCGTTCGCTGTTTTCCTGCGGCCCGTTAAAGCCGAGGTCGTCATAGACAGCTTCGAGCGACAAACCAGCTCCGTCAAGAAAACGTTTTATCTGAGCCGTCGTATAAGCGCGCTCTGAAAAGCTTTCGTCGCTTCTAAAGTAGCAGTCGCCATCAGATTCAAAAAACGTCAAATCAAAACGGC
>DBTI01000245.1:3064-3908 GCA_002306975.1 Ruminococcaceae bacterium UBA1320 | reverse complement strand
TCAAAAAACGTCAAATCAAAACGGCAGGACTTGTTTTTTTCATTATAGCTGTTTTGCCACACGCAGTAAATATCGCCGTAATCATAGACAAATGTGTTGTTGCTAAGCGTGTTGGCAATTTTATACGGCGTATTAAGGTCAAAAACAAAAAGACCGCCTCTCTCTAAAAAGAGGGAGACGCTGGCAAAAGCCTTTTTAACCGATTGCGGGGACGTCAGATGATTTATCCCGTCAAGTGTGCAAACTGTGGCTGAGACGGTTCCATAAAGGTCGAGACTGCACATATCCTGACAGATGAATATCGGGTTTTGGCAGTTTGCTCCCGCTTTTGCCGTTGCCTTAGCAACAGCCTGAGACAGCATTTGGGCGCTTGCGTCAACGCCGATCACGTCATAGCCGGATTTTGCAAGTTCAAACGACATGCTGCCTGTGCCGCAGGCAAGGTCAAGCACTGATTTGCCCGCAAACTCATGCTTTTTGAAAATTTCACCGATGTAATTCATCCGTGCCGAATAATCGACATCGCTTATTAGTGTATCATAATATTTCGCAAAAACACCGTATGACTTCATGTTTTGGGTTTCTCAAGCCTTTCAAGAATTTTGCCGTAGCCGTCGCTGCCGTAATTGAGGCAGCGGTTAACACGGCTGATTGTCGCCGTGCTCGCGCCGGTTTCGCTCACAATATCACTGTAGACATGGTGTGCTCTCAGCATTCTTGCAACATGCAGCCGCTGCGACATTGCTTTGATTTCAGAAACCGTGCAAAGATCGTCGTAGAAATCGTAGCATTCTTCCTCTGATTCGAGTGACATAATGGCTTTAAATAAAAAGTCCAGGTTCTC
>DBTI01000245.1:1697-2825 GCA_002306975.1 Ruminococcaceae bacterium UBA1320 | reverse complement strand
CTTTAAATAAAAAGTCCAGGTTCTCATCCTTTATTTTGCTATTAATAATAATCACCCCAGACCAATCTGCGTATTTCGCCGCTATACGGCGCTTAAATGCGATAAATAAACTGACAATTAGATTGCTATCATTTTAGCACAATAAACTGCAAAAGTAAAACGCTGACCCTATAGCGAATTAAAAATTAATGTGGAGTAGTTTTGATATCTCATCCACGAAGGCGGTGTAGACAACATCATGTTCTCCCGTGAAATTTAATTTGTTTCAAATTTGTCAATAATTATTGAAATAACGGGTTTAGTATAATAATGAAGCCAAATCACCATCTTTTTAATCAGAAAAAGGTTTAAAACTGCATATATCTTGAATTAGCTACGTCGCTCTGTTATAATCTATAGTATTTAGGGGGTGTGTAAATGAGTTTTAGCTTGGACTACCTTATTCAAATGCTGTATACAGTTCCGGTGCTGCTCATCGCTTTTCCGGTTCACGAGCTTTCTCATGCTTTGACGGCTAAGATGCTTGGTGACCCAACGGCGAAAAATATGGGCAGGCTTACACTTAATCCGTTTAAACACCTCGATGTTCTCGGAACAATCTGCCTGATCCTGTTCCGTTTCGGTTGGGCAAAGCCAGTGCCTATAAATCCATATAATTTTAAGAACCCTAGAGCCGGTATGGCTATAACGGCGCTTTCCGGTCCGCTTTCAAACCTTGTTCTCGGTTTTATCTCCATTGTATTTATGGATCTTTTGGGTATGGGCTCTTACACAAACGGGACATTATTCACAATATTAAGTATCGTTTATAAATTACTATATTATTCCGCATGGATTAATATCAGCCTTTGCATCTTCAACCTGATTCCGCTGCCTCCGCTTGACGGAGAAAAAATATTAGGCTTTTTTCTGCCGGAAAGTGCACAGGCCTTTTTTGACCGTTATGCCATGTATTTTCAGGTTGTATTAATGTTATTGCTTTTCACCCCGATCATTACAACACCGCTCTCATACATGGTGACGAATATTTTCAATAACCTCGATTCGTTTGTACAGACCATATTTGGTCTATTCATAAGATAATCACGCATAAACGGAGATTATATGGAAAAACTTTCTTTCAAGCTG
>DBTI01000245.1:0-1458 GCA_002306975.1 Ruminococcaceae bacterium UBA1320 | reverse complement strand
TATGGAAAAACTTTCTTTCAAGCTGCCGGTGTTTGAAGGTCCTCTTGACGCTTTGCTTTACCTTATCTCAAAAAACAAGCTGGATATATACGATGTGCCCATTGCGGAGTTACTTGACCAGTATATGGCTTATCTTGAGGCAATGAGTGAGATGGACCTTGATGTAACCACTGATTTTCTTGAGATGGCGTCCCGCCTTGTTCAGATAAAATCCGCCATGCTGCTGCCAAAGAATGAAGAAGCCGAGGCGCAGAAAAATGAACTTATCGCAACCCTTATCGGATACAAAACCTGCAAGGCGATGGCGGCGGCGTTAAGAGAAAGGTCTGTCGGCTTCGACAGCTTTGTAAGGCAGCCACAGGCTATTGTTTTCGATGAAACATATAAATGCACCCATGAAGCCGAGGTGCTGCGCAGCGCCTATCTTTCACTTGGCAACCGCATAAAGAGAAAGCGCCCGCCGACAACCGAAGAATTTAAGGGCGTAGTCGGGCGAAGCGTTGTTTCGGTTGCGTCGCGTATTATCCATGTCATAAAGCGGCTGTTCAAAAACGGCAAGGGGAGCTTTAACTCAATGTTTGACGACGCTACGGGTCGTTCAGAGGCAGTGGCAACGTTTCTCGCGCTGCTTGAGCTTGTAAAATCCAAAAAGATTGTAATAGAAGATGACGACTGCAGCACGGTTCGCATAAAAAGGCACAGGGAATGATTGAAAATGTAACACAACAGCTTTGCTAAACAGTGTTATATTGAAATAAAGGAGAACTGGATTTGGACATTTCACATGTAGAGGCAGCGATAGAAGCCGTGCTGTTTGCTTCCGGTGAACCTGTTCCGGTGGACAGGCTCGCGCAGGCGATTGAGACCGACAAGACTACTGTGCAAAAAATTATTTCTCTGATGATTGAAAAAAGGGAAGCAAAGGGCTTTGGCGTAAGCATAATAAAAATTGACGATTGCTACCAGATGGCAACAAAACCGGAATTCGCGCAGAATATTCGCAGCGCAATGGATATAAGGCGCAACATGCCGCTTTCTCCTGCGGCAATGGAAACGCTCTCAATAATTGCCTATAACCAGCCGGTAACAAGGGGCTATATCGAGCAGGTCAGAGGAGTAGACAGCGGCGGAATCGTTTCTACGCTCGAAACCAAGGGGCTTGTAGAAGAACGGGGGCGTCTTGACGTTCCGGGCAGACCTATTCTCTATGGCACGACGTTAAACTTTCTAAGATCTTTTGGTCTTAAAACGCTCAACGACCTGCCGAAAATTAAGGATGAAGACGAAATACCCACGACGCCGGAAGAAGCCGGATAATACAAAACAAGCAAAAAAATTTGCCGAGGAGGTGCAAGATGCCTACTCCGATTATTGTTATCGCGGCGATTGTTGCGTTTTTTGCTATTTTGTTTCTAATCCGTGTAAAAGTTTGTGTTAGCTACAGTAATGACTTTGATT
>DBTI01000058.1 GCA_002306975.1 Ruminococcaceae bacterium UBA1320 | reverse complement strand
ATTCATTGGAGGCGGACGGTTGTTGGGTATTCCGTTCTCGGTGTATATCTTGATCGTGGTGGCTCTGATTAGCTATTTTGTGCTCAATCATACCACGTTCGGACGCAAAATTTACGCAGTTGGCGGTAACGATGTCGCAACTGAGCTTTCGGGTATTTCCAGTAAAAAGATAAAGATGGCAGCATACGCGATTTCCGGCCTTACCGCGGCCCTGGCAGGCATTGTACTCGCGAGTATGAATCAGCAGGCCATTTCGAAGGCAGCGGCGGGCTACGAAAATGACGTTCTGACCGCAATCGTGGTTGGCGGGACTAGTCTTATGGGCGGAGAAGGATCGCTGCAGGGCGCAATGTTCGGTGCTCTGTTGGTCGGCATGATCAATAACGGACTACGGCTGATGGGGATTCCTTCCACCTATCACAGTGTTGTTAAGGGAATTGTTATCATCGTGGCAGTTGCGATTGACGCATATTCACGTTACAAAAACAGCGGGTTACAGCGTAACCGTACACCGGCAAGAAAGAAATGTAATCCCTCTGCGTAAAGTTCGAAAGGTAAGGCAGTAATAATGAAGATAATTGATGCCCATACACATGTGTTCGAGTACATTGCTGGATTTGGAGCAAAAGGAGAACTGCGCAGCATTGGCGGTGGAAAAGCCCGTTGGGCAAATGGCGATGAAATCGCTATGATTCCCCCTGAACTGGGCGACCGCACTTTTACGCCGGAAGCTTTAGTTCGGCTGATGGACGAAAATAATGTGGAAAAATCGGTTCTTTTGCAGGGAAGCTTTTACGGCTTCCAAAATGAGTATACCTATGAGGCGGTGCAGCACTATCCCGACCGTTTCGTAGGGGCGGCTACATTTGATCCGTTTTGTAAAGGTGCAATGCAGCTGCTCCACCGTTTTTTATATGAATTAAAATTCTCGATCGTCAAGTTTGAAACCAGCTCGGGTGGAGGGCTGATGGGATATCATAAAGATTATAAAATTGACGGGGACGTTTTTGCCGAGATTTTCGATGAGATTGCGGCGGCAGGTGCTACACTGGTAATCGATATCGGAGGGCCTGGAATGGCTAGCTTTCAGCCGCAGGCAGTGGCGAATGTAGCGAAAAAACATCCCGGCATGAAATTGGTGGTTTGTCATTTGCTGGCGCCGAAGCTTGGCGACCGGGACGAATTGGAAACAGGACTCAAGCTTCTGAAGCTGGATAATGTATGGCTGGATCTGGCCGCTATTCCGTGGAATGTGGCACCCGAAGTGTACCCCTATCCTACCGGATTGCAATATATTTCGCTTGCAAAATCAATCGTCAGTGCGAAAAAACTGATCTGGGGCAGCGATGTGCCCAGCCCACTGACCCGCGATAGCTATGCCCATTTAATTAACTATATAACATCCGCTGAGATATTTACAGTACAGGAAACCGAAGACGTATTTTACAATAACGCAAAAAGCGTTTATTCTTTATAATTGTATAAAATTTTAAACAAAGTCGGAGTGAATAGAATGAATATGAAATATGTTACAATTACAGAACCTGGAAAGGTAGAAATCCAAGAAACTGAAATGCCAAAACTGGAAAAAGGACATGCCATATTGAAGCTATTATATGGCGGCATTTGCGGGTCTGATTTGGGAACCTACAAAGGAACTTTTTTGTATTCCAAATATCCCCGTATCCCGGGACACGAGTTTTCTGCAGAAGTCATAGAGGTTGCCCCAAATGATTTCGGCGTTGAAAAGGGCATGATTGTTACAGGAAACCCTTATTTTAATTGCGGAAAATGTTATTCCTGTGAGCGCGGGCATGTGAATTGCTGCACATCCAACGAGACGATGGGTGCACAGCGAGACGGTGCATTCGGCCAGTATATTTCTATGCCGGTAGAACGCATTTACGACGGGAAGGGACTGCCCGCTAAGACACTGGCTGCCACTGAACCGTTCTGCATCAGCTATCATGCTGTAAAACGCGCAAATATCCAGCCGGGGGATAAGGTTCTGGTCGTGGGAAGCGGTACCATAGGTTACCTTGCGGCAGCAGCGGCCAAGATGATGGGCGGCGAAGTTTACGTCAGTGATGTTGCTGAGCCGAAACTGGAATATGTTAAGCGCCTTGGTATTGCAGGTACTATTTTAAACAAGGGCGACGAGGATTTTAATGCTCGTGTCAGTGAGATTACCGATGGAAAGGGCTTTGACGTATGCATCGAGGCTGTCGGTCTGCCTTCAACATTTATGAACTGTATTAATGCTTCCGCTTTTAGAGGAAGAGTGATTATTGTAGGTATCGGCAAGCAGAGTCTTGATTTCTTCTATTCCATTATTCAAACCAAGGAACTTGACATTTTCGGTTCACGCAACGCGAAAAAAGAGGATTTCCTTGAGCTGATCGATTATGTCAAAGCCGGCAAGGTTGATCTCGATTCAATCATTTCTGTAGTTTATGATTTTGAAGATGCCGAAAAGGCGTTTAGAGAGACTGTGCAGAACGGTGCGGACAAGTTAAAGGTAATGCTGAAATTTTAATGTATGATTTATCCTTAACGGAAAGAAACGTATTGTGGGAGGTCGTACATACTTCAGCGGAAAGGCAGAGTCATTAAGATGAAAAAGCTAAACTATCAAATTCTAAAAGAATTGAAATACGACGGATATCTTTTACAGGATGCACCTGAACGAGTACTTCAATTTGGTGAGGGCAACTTTTTGCGTGCATTTGTTGATTATTTTATTGATATAGCGAATGAAAAATGCGGATTTAATACTAAAGTAGTAATTACTCAGCCAATTGCGCCCGGCCTTGCAGCAAAGATCAATGAACAGGAAGGGCTCTATACTCTCTATCTGCGCGGATTCGAGAACGGAAAAAAAGTTAACGATAAACGCGTTATCAGTTGTGTCAGCCGCTGCATTAACCCCTATGAAAACTATGAGGATTTGCTTGCCTGTGCGCATAACCCGGACCTGCGTTTCATTGTGAGCAATACCACAGAAGCAGGTATTGTATTCGGCGAAGACTCTCTCTTTGAGCAACAGCCCCCTATCAGCTTTCCGGCGAAACTGACCCGGCTTTTATTTGAGCGGTATCAGGCCTTCGGCAAAGAAAAGGGAAAAGGCTTTATTATCCTGTCCTGCGAGCTGATTGACCACAACGGCGATGAGCTGAAAAGATGTGTAGATCAGTATATCAAATTGTGGAAGCTTGACGATGCGTTTGCAAAATGGGTAGAAGAAGAAAATATTTTCTGTTCCACTTTGGTTGACCGTATTGTTACCGGGTATCCTCGTACGGAAGCGGAGCAAATCAACGCGGAGAACGGTTATGAA
>DBTI01000060.1:4887-6579 GCA_002306975.1 Ruminococcaceae bacterium UBA1320 | reverse complement strand
CCGACTATTCCGAAATTCAAAAGCATATCAAGAGTTAAGTCATGAGCATGTGTATCATGTGCCCTGCCGACACTTAATGTAAAATAAGTGAACATTCCTTGCCCAAAAAACGGGTGCGTTTTTATATAACCGATGGATGTTTTCCAAATGAGAAATCGCAGCATTTTATCATTAACAAAGGCGTCAAAGCGTGGAAACAGCAAGCCGGGCAGGCAAAAAACCATAAACCCCGAGATTGCAGCCAAAACGGCCGTGATGATTAAAGGCACAAATTTTTTCAAGCAAATCATGACAACAATGGCACCGCAGAAAAGCGCGGGCCAGGCAGTGCGGCAGCCTGACGCCATAATTCCGATTATATTGGCTCCGGCCGCGGCGATGAATAAAGCATTGAAGCCATATCTGAATAACGCATAAATAAGCACTACAGTTACGATTTCACAAGTATATGCGTAATAATTGGCGTTTTCAAAAAAAGAAACTGAACGGTAAGTGATAAGCGGGAATTTTTGAACAATTGCGCCGACGGCGGCGAATATACTGCCGTATGCAGCCGCTTTTATAATGTTTTTGCAAAGGTTCTCGGTCATCATTGACTGAATGAAAAAACCGAATAAAAAAAGTAGAATCAGCAGTTCAAAAACCACAATTCCGTGCCAATGCTCATATATCGCGCCGACTATTAAAGTAAGCACCGCAAAAGCATAGAACCAGCCGGAGTGCGAAGGGGTTAATTTGTGGATGATGTCTTGATGTTTTACCAGCGCAAGAACAAAAGTGGCAACCAACACAACTGAGCAAAGATAAAAAGGTAAAAAGATAGAAGCAGTGCAGATTATAATTAAAGCATCGTCGTTATGTAAGAAATTTGGAATATTATTTATAAAAGCTTTAATGTTATTAATCGCGTAACACCCCATTTCCGGTAAAATAAAGGTACTGTGTAGGTATGCGTTGACCGGTAATAATTATAACAAAAACAGGCAACTACTTCAACAGTAAAAATAGATTAAAAAATGTGCAGAAATTTGGGCGTAAAATGCGCTGTTGACGTTTTAGAGGTCTGATACTATAATTAAGCTATTAATACCCTTTACTCGGCTTTTTTATTCATAGCCGTGTAATTTCATGGAGGCAGCTGTGTTTAAAAAAGTTCTTTGTATATTAATCAGCTTATCTGTTGTCTTTGCAACATTTTCAGGCTGCCAAAAAACTGATGTCAAACCTGAAAAAGCCAGCGGACAAACGCTTACGATTTCGTATTGTGACGGAAAATACGGCAGTGAATGGATAAAAGCAATAGTAAGTGCCTATAAAATAAAAAACCCTGATGTTACGATAAAGCTTACCCCTGACCCCAACCTTGACCAAAAGGCGGGGAACCTGCTTGAGTCTGATATAAATGTTCCCGATATTTTGTTTTTATCAAACACAAACTGGCAGAATTGGGCTTCAAAGGGCTATATGGCGGATTTGACAGGGCTTTACAATACAATTGTCGATGACAAAAAAAGTGTGCTAAGCAAAATACAGCCGGACTATTTAAATCATTGTAAATATAAAGATAGATATTGGATATTGCCGTGGGATGATGGCGTAACGGGTTTCGCCTATAACAAAACACTGTTTGAGCAAAACGGCTGGAAAGTTCCCACAAAAATGTCGGAATTGAATGAACTCCTGCCGCAGATC
>DBTI01000060.1:544-4639 GCA_002306975.1 Ruminococcaceae bacterium UBA1320 | reverse complement strand
AACTCCTGCCGCAGATCAAGGCAAAAGGCATTATTCCAATCGCATGGGATGGAAAAAACATCGCTGACTGGAGCTTTGCCGTAAATAACTGGTGGGCGCAAGGCGAAGGTAAAAAAGGCATGAACGCTTATTTAAAGCTGGATTCGCCGAAGGTTTATCTTCAAGCGGGCAGAGCTAATGCCCTCAAACAGTTCCAGTCGCTTGTCAGCGACACAACAAACAGTTTTGATAATGTAATCACCGCCGACTCTTCAAAAGCAGAGAGTGAATTTTTCGGCTCAAGAGCAGCCATGCTGCTTTGCGGCTCATGGATTGAGAGCAAGGCGGGTTCTGCTGTCCCAAAAGATTTTAAAATGGCGATGATGCGTGTTCCGGCTGTGGACGATGCCGTTGACGCGAATATAAATGTCGCGGCTGCCGGCGGCTTTGCCGTGATACCTTCTGTTTCTAAAAACATGGGACTTGCAAAGGACTTTTTGCGGTTCATGTCAACAGATGAGATGCTGGAGCTCTATACAAAGGTTACTTCCTCGCCGCGCCCGTTTGTCTATGACGCCGAAGGAACAGAGGGGCTCAGCGATTTCGGCAAAAGCGTTATAGATATATGGCAGGCCCACGATAATTTTTATATGTTTTCAAATAATCCGCTTTATTATAATGTGTTTGCAGACTGGCCGAAGGATGGCGTGCCCTATATGCAGATTTATTCCGGTTTGATTACCCCGGATGAGGCTGTGGATGATAATTATGACTATGTAAAAGATAATTGGAAAAGCGCGGCACAGAACTCTTCAAAATAGTATTGCTTATTTAATTGCAGAGCAAAAGAGCCGCCTTTAAAAGGCGGCTCTTAATCATTTATTTTGTACCGAAAAGCCTGTCGCCCGCATCTCCAAGACCGGGAAGAATGTAGCCGTTTTCGTTAAGGCGTTCATCCCTTGAGGCGCAATAGACGCTAACATCAGGATGGGCTTCTGTCAAAGCCTTGATTCCTTCCGGAGCCGCTATAATGCACATAAACTTTATGTTCTTTACACCTTTGGATTTGATAAGCTTGATCGCCTGCACAGCGGAACCGCCGGTAGCAAGCATCGGGTCGAGCACAATTACCTCGCGCTCCTCAATGTCGCCGGGCAGTTTGCAGTAATAATCAACCGGCTTGAGGCTATCCGGGTCACGGTAAAGACCGATATGGCCTACTTTAGCAGCAGGGACAAGGCGGAGAACGCCGTCAACCATGCCGATCCCCGCGCGGAGGATAGGAACAAAAGCAAGTTTTTTGCCGGAGATAACCTGAGTTTTCGCAATCCCGACAGGCGTTTCAATTTCAACTTCCTGCAAAGGCAGGTCACGGGTTGCCTCGTAGCACATGAGCATTGCAATTTCGCCGATCATCTCACGAAACTCTTTGGAACCGGTGTTTTTGTCACGAATAAGAGAAAGTTTGTGCTTAATCAGCGGGTGATCCATTATAAATACGGAATCAGGCATAAATTAACCATCCTTTCATTGCACGGCTGCACAGCAATTTATTTCTGCGCTATACCGAAACAGTGCAATATTTATTATAATTCTGTAAAAGAATATTCTATGGGATGTTATCTCCCCCGCCTCCGGCGGGGGAGATAACAAAACTGTTTGGTTTTGATTTTTAATGCTGTAAGCTAAATAAATGTTTAAAGCGGAATCACTTGGATTCAAGTGATTTTATTTTTTCAATTCTGCGCAAATGGTTTGCGCCATTGCTGAACGGAGTGTTTAAAAATACATCGACAAGCTCAATTGCAAGACCGGCGCCGACGACTCTGCCGCCAAGGCAAAGAATATTTGCGTCGTTGTGTTCACGGGTGAATTTTGCGCTGAAATAATCAGAGCAGCAAGCCGCGCGTATGCCCTTGATTTTGTTTGCAGCCATCGACATGCCAACACCTGTGCCGCAGACAAGAATGCCGAGTTCACATTCGCCGCCGGTAACAGCCTCGCATGCTTTCTGGGCAAAATCAGGGTAGTCGCAGGAACTTTCATCAAATGTGCCATAATCCTTATACTCGGTGTGCGTTTCGTCCAAATGTTTTATAATGTCTTGTTTGAGTGCATATCCGGCATGATCGCTTCCGAGTGCTATCATCAAAAAAGTACCTCCAAAAACAAATAAAATTTAATTGCCGCTTGTGCGCTTTTTCAGCTCACGTTCCGCCTGGGGCAGACGCAGATAAAACGGCAGCAATTCTTCGGAAGAAACAGCGCCAACCGCAAAAAATTGACGCAAACCGACTGCGGCCACGCTTGAAGCGCGGGCATACAGCAGATTTTGCGGAGCAAGTTCGATGCTTTCAACACCGTTTTCCTTTAGATTATTATAACATATTTTTGCGCCGTCTCCAACAAGCAAAACCTTTTTTTCCAAAGAAACAACACCGCGAATTTCTTTCTCAAGGTCGTCAAAGGCTATCGCACGGTCTTCTGTCAGCCTGTCTATTTTACCGTCGCGGGATTCAAAAAGCGCGTTGTAAAACTGATTTCGCCGGGCATCCATTGCGGCGCAAATTACACAGCCGCAAGCCGCAAGATTTTCCGCGAGCGCTTCAAGTGAAGAGACCGCCACACATGGGGTGTCAAAAGGCAGCGAAAGCCCTTTTATCGCCGCAACGCCGATCCTCACACCGGTGAAAGAGCCGGGGCCGCAGGAAACGGCAAAAAGTCCGATATCCTTTGGCGTGGCTCCGCAGCTTTTTAAAAGGCCGCCAGCCATCGGCATTATCGTCTGGCTGTGAGTTTGATGTATATTAACACAATATTCGCCCAAGAGAAAACCATCCTCACAGAGGGCGGCAGACGCGGCAGCAGCCGTGGTGTCAACCGCGAGTATCTTCATCGCTGCACTTCCCTTTAATCGTTATAACCCGTGTGTCGTCGTTTTCACCCTCGTTTTCGCCGCCGCGCGATATTTCAACAAACATGGTGTTTTCCGGCAGCGCCTCTTCGATGTTCTCACTCCATTCGATGGCACAGACGCCACCGGCTTCAAGATAATCGAAAAAACCTGTGGAATCGAGGTCGTCCCAAGACGCGACACGGTACATGTCAAAATGAAAAAGGGGGAGCCTGCCGCGATATTCATGGACAAGCGCAAAAGTGGGGCTTGAAACATGGTCGGTTACGTCAAGCCCTCTTGCGATACCGCTGATAAACGCCGTTTTGCCCATGCCAAGACCGCCGAAAAAAGCGATTACATCGCCTGCTTTTAGCTGCGCGGCAAGTTCTTGCCCCGCCTTTACAGTTTCAGCGTAAGAATGAGTAACAATGCGCCGCAAAGGTTCACACCCCCAAGAAATTCTTAAAACAATCCGGAAATAACGCCGTTGTCGTCTATATCAATAATCTGCGCCGCGGGCTTTTTGGGAAGACCGGGCATAGTCATTATGTTGCCTGTGTAGATAACCGCAAATCCCGCTCCGGCGGAAAGGCTGACGTCGCGCACACTGAGACGGAAACCTTTCGGGTGCCCAAGCAGGCCCGGATTATCCGAAAGTGAATACTGCGTTTTCGCAACGCAAACAGGCATATTGCCGCAGCCGAGCTCTTTAATTTCGGCAATGGATTTTTTCGCCGCAGCGGAAAAATCAACGCCGTCCGCGCCATAGATCTCTTTTGCCAGTATGCCCACTTTTTCTTCGATGGAAGCTTCGAGCGGATAAATCTGGTGGAATGAAGACGGCTTGTCCGCCGCTTCGATAACTTTTTTGGCAAGTTCAATTCCGCCTTCACCGCCTTTTGCAAAAACTTCGGAAAGAGCGAAATCAGCTTTTTCCTCTTTGCAAATGCGCTCGACGGTTTCGATTTCATGCTGAGTGTCGGTGTCAAAACGGTTGATCGCAACAACGACCGGCAGACCGTATTTGCGCATGTTTTCAATATGCGCGCGCAGATTGGCGCAGCCTTTTTCAAGCGCCTCCACATTTTCGACCTTGAGGTCGCTTTTGTTCACGCCGCCGTTGTATTTGAGCGCCCTTATTGTCGCGACAAGCACGACAGCGCTGGGCGAAAGCCCGGCGGCGCGGCACTTTATATCAAAGAATTTTTCCGCGCCGAGGT
>DBTI01000060.1:0-293 GCA_002306975.1 Ruminococcaceae bacterium UBA1320 | reverse complement strand
TTTCCGCGCCGAGGTCGGAGCCGAACCCCGCCTCGGTGATGCAGTAGTCTCCAAGGCGCATGGCAAGGCGTGTGGCGCGAACAGAATTGCATCCGTGCGCGATGTTCGCGAATGGGCCGCCGTGCATCAATGTCGGCGTGCCTTCAAGCGTCTGCACAAGGTTGGGATTAACAGCGTCTTTTAATAAAACAGCCATAGCGCCGTCAACCTTAAGGTCGCGGCAGTATACGGGGCTGTTGTCATAGCCATAGGCGACAAGAATAGCGCCGAGACGCTTTTTGAGGTCTTTTATG
>DBTI01000049.1 GCA_002306975.1 Ruminococcaceae bacterium UBA1320 | reverse complement strand
GCTGACCCGCATTATTCGGCGTTCAGGCGGTTTATTATAAACGCTTTCGTGCAGTTCGGCGACAGCGGTGACTTTAGAGTGTATTCAAAAGATTCTATCACTCAGCTTTTAAAACAGGCCGGATTTGGCAATATAAGCTTTAAAAAATTAGAAAGCAAAGCCTTTATTGTGACGGCTCAGCCCGTTCACCGATAATCTTGCAATTATATTACTAAAAAAAGTATCCGCTGTTTAACAAGCGTTAAACGCGGATACTTTTTACATTATAATTTGAAAAGCTAACCCTTGCCCATTTTTTCGGCTCTTATGATTTTTTCATCATAGCTCGGGGCAGCGCAGTAGTGCGGCTGCAGTTTTAAGAACTTTTCGTCGTCCCAGTTTCCTCCGATAAAATCCGCAAGCAACTTTGAGTCTCCGCTATAGCTTTTATATTCCAATCCGTAATATGCGGCGGCTTCTTTTGTAAAATCCGCGTATTCGCTGACCTTGACGCCGGTATCAATAAAGGCGGCGCGTTTGTAATCGTGCAGAGCCACGCTTTCTCTTGCGATAAGGTATGCCGCGTTATCCAGACCGTATCTTTCTTTATAGCGGTCAAAGTTCATTTGCTCTGTTTCCTTGCACGGCATGGGGCTGTTTTCGATCCATCCGCAGGAATACCAGTAAACGCCGCCGGAACATTCATCGAAAATCTGCCGGTATCGGGTGGCTGAACCTAAAAGCAGCGTTATACAATCGTGCGCGCGGGGGATGACAATTGGATATTTGCGTGAAAAAATGCCCGCCGTTCCGTTGCAACACAAGCCAAAGCCGAGCAGTATGGCGTCAAAATCCATTCCTTCGGCGTTACAGGTGTGTGTATCGTAACCGGAATCTATGCGGTCGATTTCCCTTTGAATGACCGAATGCAGCTTCGTCGGCTCGTTGTGATAGCCCTGGCGAAGAAATGTAGCATCTATATAATTTTCAGATTCGGCGCAAATACGGGAAAGCTCCCTGAAAAGCACCTTACAGGATATAAGTTTTAATCTCATGGTTTTTTCTCCGTGGTATGTGATTTGTTATCCTTTGTATAAATAATATCCTTTTGCGAATTAAAATTCAATCATCAAAAGCTGCACAAAATTATTAATATAACAATTTTACAAATAAAGCGATTGCTTTTTATATCTTCCAAGCTTCCTCTTTGAAAATTAAGTTGCTATCGTGTGATATAACAGTTTATAAACCTGTCATTTTATTTTTTTATATGATATGATTATTTAAAGCAAGGGGTGGTGGCGCGGTGATAAGTGTGTCTGTAACGCAGGGGCGTATTGTTAAAGAGATAGAAGCAGAAAAAGATATGACCATCATGGAAATTTTGCGCACAGCAGGTATATTTTTAGACCTTCCCTGCGGGGGGCGCGGTCATTGCGGCAAATGCGCTGTAAAGGCTTATGGTAAACTTTCTTTGCCTGCTGCAGTGGAAGAGGATCACCTCTCCCCTGAACTTATCGCACAGGGTTTCAGGCTTGCCTGCCTTGCGAGAGCGCAGGGAGATATTCAAGTTTTTGTCCCCGAGGTTAGGATGGTGGAGATTGAAACGGGCGGCAGTTTAACGAGCTGTGAATTTTCACCCGCTGTCACCTGTTTTTCATACGGCGACCGGTTTGAAGTGGACTTTCGCGGTGTTGTAATCGACAGTAAAAAAGAGCACACACCGGTTTTAGGTGCCGCTTTTGATATTGGCACAACTACACTCGCCGCCAGATTTTTTGACCTTGAAACAGGCAAAACAATTGGCACTGAAGCTATGCTTAACCCCCAGCGCAAGTATGGCGCGGACGTAATTTCACGCATAGCTGCCTGCGAAAACGACACCGAAAAGCTTCACAATGACATTTGCGGTGCTATTGTGCAAATGACAAGCAAATTTTGCACATGTTTTGGCGCGGCAGCAGAGAGCATTTATCACTGCACCGTTGCGGGCAACACGGTTATGCAGCACATTGCCGCCGGGATTTCCCCAACAGGCATGGCACGTTCACCTTTTGAGCCCGTTTCACTTTTTGGCTGTGAAGTGGACGACGACGCTCTTGAAATCGGCATAAACTCCGGCGCGCATGTTTATTTTTCACCATGCGTTTCGGCTTTTGTGGGCGGAGATATAACCGCCGGAATGCTTGCCTGCGGTTTTGATAAATTGGATAAGCCTTCTCTTTTTGTTGACATCGGCACGAACGGAGAAATGGCACTTTTATATAATGACGAGATTTTTTGCTGTTCCACAGCGGCCGGGCCGGCTTTTGAAGGCGCTCACATCGCCTGCGGCACAGGCAGTGTCGCAGGCGCAATAAGCCGCGTTACCGTCTGTGGCGGCAAGATTAATTATGAAACAATCGGCGGTGAAAAACCTATCGGTATCTGCGGTTCAGGTCTTATCGACGCTGCGGCGGCATTACTGGACTTAGGTCTTCTTGACGAAACCGGCGCCCTGTGTGAAGATAACGGAGATTTTAGCTTTGACGGCTCCGATGTTTATATAAATCAAAGAGACCTGCGTGAGGTTCAGCTTGCAAAATCCGCAATTGCTGCGGGAATTGACGCATTGCTTGACACCGCGGGGCTGAAAGCCGCCGACATATCACAGGTATTTGTCGCCGGGGGCTTTGGAACCCACATGGATATTAAAAGTGCCTGTCGTATCGGTCTTTTGCCAAAGGAATTTTTAAATTCCGCGATTTCAGTGGGCAACGCCGCCCTTTCGGGCGCATCCATGCTGCTGCTTAATGATAACAATTTTAAAAGAATTGAAGACATTACGCAAAAATGCAGGATCGTTGAGCTTGCGGGAAATGCGTTTTTTGAGAAACAATTTATTGAAAACATGCTATTTTAAATGTTGAAACCGGATGTCATCTCCTCAATTGGGAAGATAACGCTTTTATTTTGCATTTGCTATAAACTTATAAGTGATAAAAAAACCGCCCGTTGGGCGGCTTTTTTATCACTTCATCATTGACTGGGCATTTGTTAAGATTTCGCCGACTGCATGCATTGCTCTTGCTGCATTTTTCTTCATGCGCGCGCGTTTACGTATGTCCATTGGGCGAGCAATCATGCTAACCGCTGTGCCAACGGCAATACCTGTTGCAATGCCTTTTGTAAATGTTCCTACTGCTTTGTTCATATTAAAGCCTCCATTTCTAAGAGATTTCATAATTATATTTCCCTGATTAAGGTTAAAAAAACTTGTAATTTATGGCGTTTTATTTTATTTATAAAGATTTTGCCCCAATGAATATTTGTACGAAATGTTACCAATAAGTTAATTTAACAATAAAACAAATTGTATATTGTTTACAAGTGCCGCTTTAAATGATAGAATAAATTAAGCCTTAAATCAAAATTGACATAAATAATATTTGCGTATCCGGCTTGCTTATACTGATTTTTGATTAAGCATAAACAAATAAATTTAAAAATGGCACAGAAATTTGCTTTCTGCAACTGCGCCATTTAAAAATCTGTGTTTTTTTAAATAGAAATCAGTGTTAGCCATCACAGGAGGGAATTTTATTTGAAAGTAAGAAAAGCTATAATAACCGCGGCAGGGCTTGGCACAAGAGTGCTCCCCGCTTCAAAGGCAATACCGAAGGAAATGCTGCCTATTGTCGACAAGCCGGCAATACAATATATTGTTGAGGAAATCGTAAAAGCAGGCATCACCGAAATTTTAATCATCACAAGCCGCGGCAAATCGGTTATGGAAGACCACTTTGACCGCTCCCCTGAGCTTGAACAGCGGCTTGCCGCTTCAGGAAAGAACTCGATGCTTATGGATGTTGTAAATGTGGCTAATCTCGCCAACATCACCTATCTGCGTCAAAAGGAGACAAAAGGTCTTGGACACGCCGTTTATTGCGCCAAAGCCTTCGCAGACGGCGAACCGATTGCAGTTTGCTATGGCGACGATGTAATTATGGGTGACGACCCAACCGTAGGCCAGCTCTGCCGCGCATATGACGAGTTTGGTCTTGGAGCAGTAGGAATTAAAAAGGTTCCCGAGTGCGACATACATAAGTATTCGTCACTCGCTGTTGAACCCATTAAAGATAACCTCTACCGCGTTACCGACATGATCGAAAAACCCGAAACACTTGAAAAAGCTCTGTCGCTTTATTCTATACTTGGCAGATGCGTTCTGCCGCCCGAAATTTTTGATTTGCTCGAAAACACAGCGCCGGGCGCGGGCGGCGAGATTCAGCTCACCGACGCAATGAAACAGCTTGCGCAAAAAAGCTCCATGATCGGTGTTGACTTTGTTGGCAAGCGATACGACATGGGCAGCAAGCTCGGCATTATGCAGGCATCGGTTGAGACAGCGCTTAAACATCCCGAAATCGGTGAGGATTTTAGAAATTATCTCAAGGAACTTGGTAAAACTCTTTAAATTCAATTTTAAAAAGCGTCAAGCGTACTCTGTCGCTTGACGCTTTCTCTATTTTGTGGTAATATAATCATGTTTGTTTGCGTTATGCGGCAGTTTGTCCGCACGCAACAATTATCCTTGCCGCTTTTGCGGCCTTAAGTCCAAAAGGAGGTGCATTCAATGTCAATATCACGTAAGTATGAAACCGTCATTATTTTCAAGGCTACGCTCAGCGAAGAAGATACGGCGGCACAGGTCGAGAAATTCAAGAGCCTCATTTCCGCAAACGGAACACTCGACACTGTCGATGAGTGGGGCAAGCGCAGACTTGCATACCCGATCAACGACGAGAATGAAGGCTACTATGTGCAGTTTAATTATACTGCTCCAGTCGATTTCCCGGCAGAATTTGACCGTCAGCTCAAGATAAGCGACAACGTCCTGCGTTCGCTCATCCTTGAACAGGGCAAATAATTACGGATTTTCTTATATTTCAGCAAAGTTTAAATTATGACTTTGCCGCATTTTGCGGCATGGAGGCTTTAAAATGCTTAATGTAGTTGCGTTAAACGGCAGGCTTACGGCTGACCCGGAGCTTCGCCACACGAACAGTGACATTCCGGTAACAAGCTTTTCTCTTGCGGTCGACCGCAGCTATGTGAAATCCGGAGCAGAGCGGCAAGCCGATTTTATCGACATTGTTTGCTGGCGTAACACTGCGGAGTTTGCGTCAAGATACTTCAAAAAAGGCCAGCTTGTGGCAGTTGAGGGTTCTATTCAGACCCGCAACTATACCGATAATCAGGGAAACAAGCGCAAGGCTTTTGAAGTTGTCGCGAACAATGTCCATTTCGCAGAGCCGCGCCGCGACAGCTATGGTGGCGGACAACCCTCAAGTGGGTATGAAAACCAGCAGCAGCCGCAGGCAACGGTATCAGCCGGCGATAATGGTGATTTTGTCGAAATAGACGGCGATGATGATTTGCCGTTTTAATTCTTTATTCTAATTCTTTAACAGAAGGAGGTTTTTTTAATGGATAGAAACGATAGAGGCGATAGAAACGATCGTGGCGATCGCGGTGATCGCAGAGGCGGCAGAAAAGGCCGTAAAAAGGTTTGCAATTTCTGCGTCGATAGAGTCGATGTTATCGACTATAAGGATATAGCAAAGCTCCGCAGGTTCCTTTCAGAGCGCGCTAAAATTTTACCGCGCCGCGTTACAGGAAGCTGCGCACATCATCAGCGTGAACTCACAATTGCTATAAAGCGTGCAAGGCATCTTGCCCTGCTGCCTTATGTGACTGAATAAGTTTCACGATAAAAGTGATGCAAAACCCGTCTGCGTTTTATAATGCAGACGGGTTTTTATTTTTCAGCTCTTTTTATCTTGAAACTGCGCTTTAAAATTCGGTTTGCCGGGGATAACGATATTTACACCGTCAATTGCGGTTACGCGTTTAGTAATGTCCGCATACATTTTGTCTCCGTCCTGCGATGATATTCTTTTATCGTCAACAAGGCCGCTTATCAGAACGCGGGCACGTGAAAGATAGGCTTTTTTCAAATCATCAAGCTTGCCCATCTCTTTTGCCGCCTGCCATGCTGTTCTTTGAGGATATTGCCCCGAAATTTCCTTGACAGATTTTCCGCTCAGCTCAGCCAGCATTTGCATGGCGCAAAGGCCGTGTCTTCCAACCGGACAATGCATTGTTGTACCATGCCTGTTATTTGCCCCCAAGGGAGCTTCGGCTGCGCTCGCAGGAAGAGAAAAGCTTGCTGCCCCAACCATGATTGCAAGCAGGCTTGCCGTTATGCTTATATATATTTTTGACTTTTTAATCATAATTTCACCTCCACTATAAAAGTATAACCACATTTTAAGATTGTTTTTACTCCTTTTTTTTCTAAAAAAATAAGACCGGCTTTTAAAGCCGGCCTTTGCTGCATTTATTCGGTTTTGAAATTATTGGTTAAATTGACTCCAAAAATCCGACGCGTCGCTGTCTGAGTTATCATTATTCTGATTACTGTTATCTTGCGATG
>DBTI01000086.1 GCA_002306975.1 Ruminococcaceae bacterium UBA1320 | reverse complement strand
TCCCTATCTTAATTGAAATTGCTGTCGGTTTTATAAGCGCGATGCCGATCGGAAACAAAAGAATACTTATGTACTGCGAGGTCGAGATGCCGAAAAACACGCCGCGTACGGCATCGCCGCGCACAAATTCAAGCAAAAACCTGATAACGGCATAGGCGGCAATATAGATGCCTATTACCCTGCCGTTTTTACGTTTCTTTGCCGAATAAAAGAACAGAAACAAAAACAGTATAAAATTGAGCCCGCTCTCGATGAGCTGGACCGGCAAAAGCAGCACGTTATGCGGCGAGACAGGTGACTGGTTGAAGTAAAGCCCCCACGGAGCGCTGACCTTACGGCCATAGCAGCAGCCCTCAAGAAAGCAGCCGATTCGCGCTATCGCGTGCATAAGCGGAATAGCGGGAGCCACCATGTCAAATGACTGTAAAACAGGCAGATGAAAAATTCTCATATAGATTAACGCACCACTCAGCGCGCCGATCAGTCCACCGTAAAAAACGAATCCGCCTTTAAGATAAGCTTCCACAAAAACCTGAGGGTGAGCGTAGAGATAGTCCTTATATTGAATGATTTGACCGGCGGAAAGAATGAGATATAAAAGTTTAGAGCCCACAAGCGCGCCGATTCCACCAAAAATGAGCATATTTAACGCGTCTTCGGTGCTGCTACCCGCCCGTTTTGCCAGATAGCGAATCATAAAAGCGCCGGCTGTAGCACTCAATATAACCATTATTCCATACATGTATATCGTGTGCCCAAACAGCTCAAATGAAGGAAAAATAGGTAATCACCCTTTCAAAAACAAAAGCGAAGTCACAACAATTAATGTTATGACCCCGCTCCCATTCGATTAATTAAATCAAATTGCTATTAATAGTTAAGTGATGAACCCGCCGCAGCCAAAGCTCCTACGCAAGCAATGCAAGCGATAAAGGAAATGAGGCATAATGCGATAGCAATAATTGACATAATAACGCCTGCTGACGCAAATTTGCTGGGCTGCTCTTTTTTTGCGAGTACACCTAAAACAAGGCCTACGACCGCGACGATAACACCGATCCATGCATAAACGCCAAAGAACACACACACAAGACCGATGATGCCAAGAACGAGAGACGCAACCGCTTTTCCGCTATTCTTTTGTTCCATTATAAAACCCCCAAGATTAAATAATAATATGTTATATCAGATCATTAATTCTGATATAAAAACAAAGTTGACAATGTATATAAATCAGTAATACATCTTATGTTTAAAATGGTATAATATGCGCAATTTGTCATAATAACTTAAATAAACACCTAAAAAAGCCCGCGAATATCAGTATACACGATTTTACAATGTAATTCAACAAAACAATACTGGTAACAAGCAAATAAGTGTTTTTTCACAAATCGGGTAGTAATTCATTGTCTATTCAATCAATTTTGTGTTATAATATTAAATACATCATTCAGAAGGGATTTCCAGTGTTTTTATGAAATATTCAAAAAAGCGTATAATTATAATTACCGGGCATTACGGCAGCGGCAAGACAAACCTCGCCGTAAATCTCGCGCTTGACGCTGAAAAAAGCGGAGAACACTTCTGCCTTGTCGACCTTGACATTGTAAATCCTTATTTTCGCGCCGCCGATTCCACGGCTGTGCTTGAAGACGCGGGTGTTGATGTTATCGCGCCCACCTATGCCGGCTCCAATCTTGATATTCCCGCACTGCCGCCACGGATCAACGCAGTGTTTGACGATAAGACCAGCCGCGCAATTCTGGATGTAGGCGGTGACGACGCAGGAGCAGCCGCTCTTGGGCGTTATGCGAAAATCATAATTAACGAAAATGATTTTGACCACTTTTATGTGATAAACAGTCGGCGCGTTTTAACGCAAACACCCGAAAACGCCGTACAGATTATGCGTGAAATAGAATACGCCGGTCATGTTCCTGTCACAGGGCTTGTCAACAACACAAATCTCGGGCACGATACCGACGCCGGAATCATCAGAGAATCCATCGCTTTTGCCCAAGAGGTTTCGCGGTTATCCGCTCTTCCGATCATATTCACAGCAGTGAAAGAGAACATTGCAGACGAACTTTCAGACATGCAGAATATCCTGCCCGTCAAGATATTTGTCAAAACTCCGTGGGACACAGAGGATTAAATCTTCATTAATTATATAGAAGTAATTTTGTCAAAGTGATATTGACCAAGCGTTGAAACGCCGTCATCAATATCTTTTTAACGGCGGCAATTTTTCTGAACCGCCGCCATAATAAGGACGGTGCTCAGTTTTGAGCCCTCGCCCTACATTTTTCTTTAGGAGGTGTCGTAATGCCGAAGGTAACAGTTAATGAGGATGTGTGCAAGGGTTGTGGATTATGCAGTGAAGCCTGCCCGAAGAAGATTATTATATTGAGCGACAAGCTCAACAAAAAAGGTTATCACCCCGCTCATGTCTTTGAAATTGAGAAATGCATAGGCTGCGCCATGTGTGCTGTTATGTGCCCCGACGTCGCCATTAAAGTCGAGAAATAACACGATTGTTTCACGGCTTGTCCTGTTAACGGAAGTACATTTACCAACAGCCGCAGGTTAAAAGCGCCGCGGCAAGTTAAATTATGCCGCTGAAACTGTTGCTTTCAGCAGCTCAGAACGGAGGTTTTCATAATGGCTGAAAAAGTATTAATGAAAGGCAATGAAGCGATGGCAGAGGCTGCAATCCAAGCAGGCTGTCTTCACTTTTTCGGTTATCCGATTACGCCGCAGACAGAAGTGGCAGCCTATATGTCAAAGCGTATGCCCAAAATAGGTGGAACCTTTTTACAGGCTGAATCTGAAATTGCCGCCATCAACATGGTTCTTGGCGCCGCTTCCGCGGGCGTACGCGCGATGACTTCATCTTCTTCACCCGGAATAAGCCTTAAAAGCGAGGGTGTTTCCTACATGGCGGGCAGCGATCTGCCCTGCCTTATCATAAACGTAGAAAGAGGCGGCCCCGGCCTTGGCGGTATTCAGCCTTCACAGTCTGACTATTGGCAGGCAACAAGAGCGCTTGGTCACGGTGACTTCCAGCTTATTGTTCTTGCTCCGTCAACATGCCAGGAAATGGCCGACTACGTTTTCAAGGCATTTGACCTTGCCGATACTTACCGTATACCGGCGATGATCCTTGCAGACGGTATGCTTGGTCAGATGATGGAACCGGTTATTATCAAGAAACCGGAAAACAGCAATCTTCCCCCAAAAACATGGGCCACTGTCGGTCATGAGGGCAAGAGACCGCATAACATCGTAAACTCTTTGTACCTTACCCCCAGCGAGCTTGAAGATACGAACGTTGAGCGTTTCAAGCGCTATGATATCGTCAAGGCAAAGGAAGCAATGGCGGAGTCCCTTTATACTGAGGACGCCGACCTTATTGTTACCGCTTTTGGCGCAACCTCGCGTATTGTCAAGAGCGCCGTCAAATCAGCCCGCGCAAAGGGGCTTAAAGTCGGCGTTATCAGGCCACAAACTCTGTGGCCGTTCCCGGTTAACGTTTATAAAGAAGCCGCGAAGACCGCGAAGGCATTTCTTTCTGTTGAAATGAACATGGGGCAGATGGTTGACGACGTAAAGCTCGCCATTGAATCCGCAAAGCCTGTTTATTTCTTCGGACGCACAGGCGGCGTTATCCCGAAACCTGCCGAGGTTCTTGAACAAATCGAAAAAATCATGGGAGGTGTGAAGTAATGGCGGTAGTATTTGATAAGCCTAAATCGCTTCTCGACGTTCCTTTTCACTATTGCCCGGGCTGCACACACGGAATTATTCACAGGCTCGTAGCAGAAACCATTGACGAGCTTGGCATAGAGGGCAAAACGATCGGCGTTGCGCCGGTCGGCTGCGCTGTTCTTGCTTATGACTATTTTGCATGTGACATGGTTGAGGCCGCTCACGGTCGTGCTCCGGCTGTTGCCACCGGTCTTAAAAGGTCGTTGCCGGACAGGGTTGTTTTCACCTATCAGGGCGACGGCGACCT
>DBTI01000150.1 GCA_002306975.1 Ruminococcaceae bacterium UBA1320 | reverse complement strand
AATCTTTCCGCTTCCTCGTCATCTTTTTGCACTGTTTTTACAGGGGCTATTCTGAATTTTCCTTCTACAAATTCCTTAACGGCGGTTTGAACCGGCTTCTCATCAAGAATAAGCTCCTCGTCATTTGCCTTTTCGGAAATCATGCGGGCGCGCTTTGCTATTGCTATAACGAACGAATAGCAGTTCTCATTATTTTTGACAATATCCTCAACTGAAAGTTTTTGCATAAATTGATCCCCTCTCTTTGCCGGAAAAACGTTATTGCGAAACCCTGCCGGCAGCATGTATTTCGCCGAATACTTTTCTACATTGATATTTGCACAAAATGCCGGGTATTAATCCACAAACCTTGATGTTTTGGATTTTTCAGCGGTAATGATGCTGTCAATTATATTTTCTGCTGATTCGACATTGTCATTTACCACTATGTATTCGTATTTGTCGGCACTGCCGATCTCACCTTTGGCGGTCTCAAGCCGATCTCTTATTACATCATCGGGTTCCGTTCCCCTGCCGCGCAGCCTTCTTTCAAGCTCGGCGGCGGAAGGCGGGGCAATAAAAACCGTCACGCAGTCAGGGCAGGATTTTTTGACCTGCATCGCGCCTTGAACCTCGATCTCGAGTATAACATCAAGACCGGCGGTTCGCTTTTCCTCGACCGCGCTTCGCGGAGTACCGTAATAATTTCCGCAATAGCTTGCGTGTTCGAGCATGTCGCCTTCATCTATCTTCTTTTCAAATTCCCCGTGAGTGAGAAAAAAGTATTGTTTTCCATCTTCTTCGCCGGGGCGGGGGGCGCGTGTTGTTGCAGACACCGAATAGAACATGCCTTTGCGATGAGCGAAAAGCTGTTTCAATACTGTACCCTTGCCGGAACCGGACGGCCCGGAAACAACAATCAGAAGCCCTTTTCGCGGTCTTTTAAAGAAAGGCGTTTCGACGGCTTCACTCATCCTCGTCAAGCTCCTCCGCATTGTTATCGGAATCGTCAGCATCGCGGTCGGCAAGCCTGTTTGCCACTGTTTCCGGCTGCACCGCAGACAAAATGACGTGGTCGCTGTCGGTTATGATAACCGCGCGGGTGCGCCTGCCATAGGTCGCGTCGATAAGAGTCGCCTTTTCACGCGCATTTTGGATTATGCGTTTGATTGGTGCGGATTCGGGGCTGACAATAGCCACAAGCCTGTTTGCCGAAACCATGTTGCCAAATCCGATATTGATTAGCTTCATTAAAAATCCTCCGTAAATTAAAGCAAGGAAATCTGATTTTTATTCATTTTCAAGTTTTTATTCGTTATCAATGACTATTCAAGGTTTTGTATCTGTTCCCTTATTTTTTCAAGCTCAGCCTTTATTTCAACAACTATGCCCGCAATTTCGATATCAGAAGCCTTTGAACCGATCGTGTTTGCCTCTCTGTTCATTTCCTGCATCAAAAAGTCAAGCTTGCGCCCGACAGGTTCGTTGCCTTTAAGCATAATTTCAAACTGCTTTAGGTGGCTTTTAAGGCGCACTGTCTCTTCTGTTACTGAAATTTTGTCGGCATAAATCGCCGCTTCAAGCAAAATGCGGCTCTCGTCGATTGCGGCATCCGATAAAACCTCGGTCATATGCGCCGTCAGCTTTTGGCGATATTCCTCGACCGTCCCGGGTGAGCGTTCTTCTACCTTATCAACAAGTGCGTCCACAGCCTGCGCCCTTGCGACGATGTCTTTTTTGAGCCTTTCGCCCTCTGCCTCACGCATTGCCACAAAGCTTTGAATTGCCTTATCGGCAACGGTTTTTACAGCGTTCCAGATGCGGTCCTCATCGTCAGGCGGTTTGATTACGCTGAAAATATCGGCGTTTCTCGCGACTGCTGAAACAGAGATGTCGTCATCAAGCCCATATTTACTTTGCAGCTCGCGCAGCGCATTGATATAGCTTTGCGCAAGACCGTAATTGAGCTTTACCCTCGCATCAGTGCCGTCAACCGCGTCAATCGTCATAAAAACGTCGACCTTGCCGCGCGATATGTAATTTTGAAGATACGCTTTGATTTTATCCTCTAAAAAGCCATATATCCTTGGAATCCGTGATGAAAAATCATAGAAGCGATGATTAACCGACTTTATTTCAAAAAGTATATTAAGACCGTCCACTGTTTGCTGAACACGCCCATAGCCGGTCATACTTCTAACCATATCAATACCTCTTTCTGCCTAAATTTATATGTCAACGTGGCAGTTGTTAAAATGTGTTTATTGTAATGTCGTCACCAAACAACTATCCCATTTAAAGCGATAGCAGCTGGGTAAATGCCGTAATTTATCCGTTAATCTTTTATCTCTTTTGCCCTTAATATATTATTTTAACAGTTTAGTAGGCAAATTGTCAACTGCTTTCACCCATTATTTGTTAATCTTATAATTTGTCCGCAATAATATAATCCTTGCCGTACGTATTTAAGCCCTCTTTTTAACAGCTCTTGTAATGCTGACCGCAGCCGCGACAAAAGTGCAGCATGCGTCAAAAATCATAATGAGCGAAAACCCTTTAATAAATGTGTCACCATTGAAATTGCTGCCCGACAGCGTGTTGATGCTGACGCGGGTTGAAAAAGCAAAGATCAAAACGGAAAAGGCTGTGCCCGTCACCATACCGAGATTTCTGAAAAGTGAGTTGATGCCGCCTGCAATGCCAAGCTGTACGCGCTCGACGCTGCCCATAACGCTTGAATTGTTCGGCGACTGGAAGGTGGCGATGCCAAACCCGAGCAGCATTAACAGCAGCACGATTTCCCATATCGGCGATTGGCGGTGCAATGTAGCCAATAAAAGTAGCGCAACAGTTGCCGCGAGCATTCCTGCTATCGTAAGCGGCCTGTATGATATCCTATCCGACAGCCAACCGCTTATCGGTGCCACCACCGCCGTCGTTAGCGGATAAACCGAGATGATAAGACCTGCGTCAAGCGCGCTTAATCCAAGCAGATTTTGCAGATAAAACGGCATGAACAGCAGCGTGGAGCTGAGCGCGGTAAAAGATAAAAACGCCGCGGCAAGCCCGAAAGAAAACTCCCGCTTTTTGAACAGCGTTGGGCTTACAAGAGGATTAATGCTCCGCTTTTCTACAAATATGAACGCTGTTAAAAGCACAGCGGCGATAATGACTGCGGGAATAAGATAAACCGTAGGCAGCTTGTCATCCTGCACAAGCAAAAGCCCTAAAAACAAGAATAAAAGCGATGTGCTGAAAAGCGTAGTGCCGGGAAGGTCAAAATATTTCACTTTTTGTTTTTCAAATATTTCCGGAATAATGATAAACGAAAGCAGACAACCGACAATTCCAATCGGTATATTTATATAGAAAACAGACTGCCAGTTGAAATAATGCACCAAAACTCCGCCCAAACTCGGCCCTGTAAGGCTGCCGAGTGCGACCATCGTACCGACAAACCCGAGCGCGCGCCCGCGCTCATTTGGCGGGAATATTCCGGTAACAATACCCTGACTGAGCGACATCATGGCAGACGCGCCGACAGCCTGAATTACTCTCGATATAACAAGAAAGGTCAAGGAGTGGGAAAATCCGCACATTGCGGAACCCAATGCAAAAACTAAAAATCCCGATGAGAAAATAAATTTTTTCCCGTAAATGTCCGAAAGCTTTCCGAATACGAGCAGCAGCAATGAGATCGTAAGCAGATAAGACGTGACCACCCACTGTATTGAGCTTATCGAAACATTCATCTCTTTTGACATAACAGGCAGCGCGATGTTTACTATGCTGGAATCGAGCGTTGCCATAAAGGTTGAAACCGATGTTATGACTAATATAAGCCATTTTTTAGAGTTTGAAATTTCCGGGTTCATGCGTACCTCCAGAATCAGGGGATGTTTTTCCCCCGCCTCAAGTGAGGGAGAAACAAAAAATTCCTCTTCTTATTTTAGCTTGCGATAATTTTTGCGGGTAAATTTATTCTGCCCAATTAAAATACTTATCGCGATAAGAAATATAGAATAAATCTTCGGAAAAAGGTTGAATATATGCTTTTTTCGAAGATTTCTCCGCTACATTTCTTATCGGGATTAGTATAACACATCTTTTTGTGGTATGGCGATTATTTTTGAATTTTTACTATAAAAAATATAAAGAACAGAAGAGATAGAAGAGCCGCGAACCCGGAAAATAGTGTCCGGGTTCGCGGCTCTTTTTTTAAAACATATCCGTGCAACAGATTAATATCTGTCTCTTTTCACATAGGTTGTGTGAAGCACACTGTGAGCCTTATGGCTTCCCGGCTTCTCAAGGTACTCGTCATAAAGAGCCTTGACCGACGGGTTGTCATGCGATTTACGGAGCGGAAGATTCTTATCCTCCTCGTAAATTGAAGCGGCGCGGACAGTTCTGAGGTCAACCGTGTTGCGGACGCTCGCCGGCTGAATCGGCTGGCCGCCGCCGTTTACACAGCCGCCCGGGCAAGCCATAACTTCGACGAAGTCATAATTTGCCTTGCCTGCCTTGATATTTTCAAGGAGCTTTTTGGCGTTTGAAAGGCCGCTTGCTACAGCAACTTTAAGCTCAAGGTCGCCAATCTTATATTTCGCTTCTTTGATGCCGCTTACGCCGCGGACATCATCGAATTCAAGTTTCTCAAGTTCTTTGCCTGTGAGGGTCTCGGCTGCTGTGCGAAGCGCAGCTTCCATAACACCGCCGGTTGCGCCGAAGATAACGCCGGCACCGGTTGAAGCGCCAAGAGGAAGATCAAAATCCTCATCCGGCAGCTCGGTGAA
The DNA here is from genome assembly GCA_002306975.1 of Ruminococcaceae bacterium UBA1320. Taxonomy (GTDB): domain Bacteria; phylum Bacillota; class Clostridia; order Oscillospirales; family Ethanoligenentaceae; genus Ruminiclostridium_D. The sequence goes on along the minus strand of DBTI01000150.1, from coordinate 1,230 downwards.
TTTAAGACCTGCACGGTCGATCATGCGGCCAAGCTCACGGGTTGTGAGCGCAACGTCGATATCAGGGAAGCCGGAAGCCGCCTGATTCTCTCTGTTTGCCTCAAACTTTTTAGCTGTGCAGGGCATGATGGAAACAACGAATATATCCTTAGGATCAATACCGGATTTCTCTGCATACCATGTTTTTGCAACCGCACCGAACATCTGTTGCGGGGATTTGCAGGTTGAAAGGTTCTCGATAAACTCCGGATAATAATATTCGCAGAACTTAATCCACCCCGGTGAGCAGGAGGTAATGAGCGGAAGTTTTCCGCCGTTCTGTATGCGCTCAACAAGCTCGGTTGCCTCTTCCATAATGGTGAGGTCAGCGGAGAAATCAGTATCAAACACTTTGGCGAAACCGATGCGGCGAAGTGCCGCGACCATTTTGCCCTTTACGTTTGTGCCGATCGGCATGCCGAAGCATTCGCCAAGAGCGACGCGAACTGAAGGAGCGGTGTTGACGATAACATGCTTTGTCGGATCGGCAAGAGCCGCCCAAACCTTATCTGTTTCGTCCTTTTCATGCAACGCACCTGTTGGGCAGGCGGCGATGCACTGGCCGCAGGAAACGCAGGGAACCTCGGAAAGATCGCGGTCCATTACGCAGCCGATGTGAGTGTCGAAGCCACGGTCGTTTACGCCGATAACGCCGACTGCCTGCTGACGGGCGCAAGCCGCTGCGCAGCGGCGGCAAAGTATGCATTTTGAGTTGTCGCGGACGATAACGCCTGTTGTGTCGTCGAACGCGGCGTCAGGCATTGCGCCTGCGAAATGCTCCTCGTCGTCAACGCCGAAATCATGGCAGAGCTTTTGAAGCTCGCAGTTGCCGCTGCGGACGCAGGAAAGGCAATTGCGCTTATGTGTCGAAAGAATAAGCTCAAGTGAAAGTTTGCGGGATTCCTGAACCTTTTTGGTGTTTGTGAAGACTTCCATGCCTTCGTTTACCGGATATACGCAAGCCGCTACAAGTGACCTTGCGCCCTTTACCTCTACAACGCAGATACGGCATGCGCCGATTGCGTTGATCTCTTTAAGGTAGCAAAGAGTTGGTATATTGATGCCTGCCTGCCGCGCCGCCTCGAGAATCGTTGAGCCCTTCGGCACGGAAAGAGGCATGCCGTTTATTTTAATATTTACTAAATCGTTAGCCATCTAACAGCACTCTCCTTCTTACTTTTTGAGCACGGC
>DBTI01000007.1:712-2734 GCA_002306975.1 Ruminococcaceae bacterium UBA1320 | reverse complement strand
TAGGCTTGCACCTTGCACTGATTTTGCCTGATTTGCCTAAAAAGAAAAAAAATTTCTTACAATGCAATCATTGTTTTTTGTTTTTCAGGCAATCGGGCCGTAGATTATTTGCTCCCTTAAAAAATGATTGTTTTTAAAACATATAAACACATAACTATCAATAAATTAAAGTTCCGAGTAAAATAAAATGATATACATACTATTATAATACTATTAAGATCCTCCATTTCGCTTTGCTGAGATTTGTAGAAAAATTAAAGCAAAATGGAAGTCATCACGATGGATAGCCGGGCTTACAAAAACCTGGTTGAAAAAATTGATAAAATATCAGCCTTCGTTGTAAAGTGCGGAGCCGGTATCAAGCCGCAAAGCAACGATGAAATCTGGCTCGATAGCCAGGAAGTTGCCAACCTGTTGCGCATCAGCACGCGCACCCTTCAACGTCTGCGAGCAGAGAACCTTATCAGCTACGCCATTCTTCGTGGGCGTTGCCTTTACAAGCTCTCTGAGATAGAACGGGGCCTAAACGAACGGTTAATCACCTGCGACCCCCATACGCTGGAAGAGTTCCGCAAAAACTACCTGTTAAGCAATGGCGCTAAGTAAAGAGACCTTATTACAGGCCACCAATAAAGGGATTGCCGTGTTCCGTCATTTTATCCCTTTTCCTTTTCAGGTAGGCCGGAATTTCCTGAACCCACTTTATGCGGACAAAAACGCTTCGTGTAATGTATTCTTTGACCGGCGCAATGACTGCTACCGCCTGAAAGATTTCGGGAACGATGGTTATTCAGGTGACTGCTTTGCACTGGTTGGCAAACTTAGCGGACTGGACTGTAACCGACCTGCCGAGTTTATGCAGATACTTGAAAGGATTAATAACGAACTGCAATTGGGATTGTCCGACAGGAAAGATTATAAGCCGCATCCTGTTTGTTCAACAAAGCATATACCCGTTATACCCGCCGTTCAGACAGCAACGTCTGTTCCGCAAAAAAAAGGAAGGCCATACAAAGTTATCCAAAGAAATTTCACCCAACAAGAACTAGCATGGTGGGCACAATACGGCATCACAGAAAAGCTGCTCCTCTCCTATCAGGTCATTTCATTGAGCCGCTTTGAGAGCGAAAACCGTGAAGGGAAACCGTTTTACTTCGACTGGTCAGAAAAGGAGCCGATGTATGGCTTTATTGGGAAACAGCACATCAAAGTGTACCGCCCCAGATCGGAGATCCGATTTGTTCAGGGCGGTAATGTACCGGATCATTACTGCTTCGGGCTGGAACAATTGCCAGCTAAAGGAGACCTGCTGTTTATCACGGGAGGTGAAAAAGACGTGATGGCACTTGCCGCACATGGTTTCCAAGCGATATGTTTCAATTCGGAAACTTCGCATATTCCGCCAGAAATAATCCATAAATTTTCGTACCGCTTCAAACACATTGTATTGCTTTTTGATGTGGATAAGACTGGATTGGAGATTTCTGAGAAACAGACATCGAATTTAAGTGCTTACGGTGTCAGCCGTTTGTTATTGCCACTTCCCGGCACAAAGGAAGAAAAAGATGTGGCGGATTATTTCAGGCTCGGCCATTCGTCCGAAGATTTAAAACGTTTGTTTCTGCAATATCTTGATACTTTATACCGCGAAACTATGTCGGCGCTGAAGTCCTGTGAAGTGGATTTCAATAACCCTCCCCCTATTGCTCAAATAGTTGTCTCGGTAAATGACGTACCGCTTGGCACTCAAGGCAACCTGTTGTGTATAACGGGCGGTGAAGGGACAGGAAAAAGCAACTATGTGGCATCTGTTATTTCAGGGGCGATTCGGCAACAAGGTTTAAATATTGACAACTTGGGGATTACCATTAGTGAAAATATTCATCAAAAGGCCGTCCTGTTTTATGATACAGAGCAGTCAGAAGTTCAACTTTACAAGAACATCAACAACCTGCTTCGCCGTAGTAAACGATTGGCGATGCCCGAATACTTACATGCCTATTGCCTGACAGGAATGTCGCG
>DBTI01000007.1:0-430 GCA_002306975.1 Ruminococcaceae bacterium UBA1320 | reverse complement strand
CAAGCCATTGTTCAGAGCATGGACAGATACCATTACCAATGCGGGGGCATCCATCTGGTGGTAATCGATGGGATTGCCGACCTGATAAAAGGTGCCAATGACGAATCGGAAAGTATTGCCATTGTGGAAGAACTCTACCGGTTAGCCGGGATATACCATACCTGCATCGTTACAGTGCTGCATTTTATACCCAATGGGTTAAAGCTGCGCGGGCATCTTGGCAGCGAACTTCAACGCAAAGCCGCGGCTATCCTTTCGGTAGAAAAAGATGACTTCCCTGAAGTATCGGTGGTCAAAGCGTTGAAGGTGAGGGATGGCAGTCCGCTCGATGTGCCGCTTATGCAATTTGCATGGGACAAGGACATTGGCATGCACGTTTACCTCGGGGAGAAACCCAAAGAGGTAAAAGAAAAGCGCAAGGAAGATGAAT
>DBTI01000134.1:7638-13352 GCA_002306975.1 Ruminococcaceae bacterium UBA1320 | reverse complement strand
GTCTACGGGGTATCCAAACTCGCTCTGTTTGCGGCGGCAGCGCCAAGCCTTATCCAGCGCCCTAATTTCCCATATGGTCTGCAAACGCAGGCTGTCACCGATATTATTAAGGGCACATATACCGATCGCCCCAGCATGCTCATGGGGTTTGGTAAGATGGTTTTTTATAATAAAGTTTCGGCCGGTATCTCAGATTGGATCTTTCAGTTGGGGTTGCGCGCGGCGAGCTGGTCGACCGCGGCAGTCGCGAACGCATGGTTGAACGAGGTGCTGTTTGATGATTTAAAAACAATCAATGTGCCTACCATGATCCTGCACGGTCTAAATGACCAGGTATGTCTTTACCCATTAGCCATCGCGCAAAAAAACGGTATCCGAAATGCAAAGTTAGTGCCCTTTGAATCGTGTGGGCATTTCCTTTTCTATGATCAGTTAGAAAAGTTCAACAAGGAATTGGTGCAGTTTATCAGGGAATAAAAGATTTATAAAGCGGCAGCGTTAACTACATAAAAATTACAGCGGGTCATTTCGGCTCGCTGTAATTCTTTTTTATGTAGTAAAGGGTATAAGTTTAATGCTGTCTTTTATAATTTTTACACCGACACGACCGTCACTTTTTCGGGCTTGAGTTTTCCTTATCATTTGCCGCATTGCGGTATTTAACAAGTTCGTATATCGGCTGCTCTTTTGGAATTTCGCCGCCGGCAGCCTTGTACCCTGCGATATACGCTTTCCGAATGGCAGAGAAGAAACTGTCAAACATTTCATCCGCTTCATAGGTTTCCAGATAACTGCTTAGGCACTCATCAAAATCTCGCATCAAAACACACCTCGAAGCATATAATACTTAACATTATAGGCTATTAGACATTATAAATCAATGTCCATAGACCATTTTTTATTACTGATAGCATAAAATATAATATTACTATGGGGTGACTTGAATGAAAAAAGATTTAAATACACAGATTGGTTCCCGCATTCGTGAGAAAAGAGAAACGTTAGGGCTTTCACGTGAAAAATTTGCTGAATGCATCGATATATCTTCTCAGTTTCTTGCAGAAATTGAACTTGGCAGAAGAGGTATGTCGTCATTCACACTCTATAGAATATGCACGGGGTTAAGCACCTCTGCCGATTATATTATTTTAGGCAGAGAAGAAAAAAACGACATAGCGCAGATTACAGAACAACTGTCTAATCTTGACCCCAAATATCTGCCGTATGCGGAGGATTTGCTCAAAACCTTTATCATGGCGGTAAATAAATAAACGAAAGCCGACGCGTGAGCGCCGGCTTAAATTATCTGAAACCCGAAAACGTTTTATATCGTTTTATTTGCCAAGCCGCTTTACATACTCACCGATTTTCTTGTCTTGTACGGTAATATGCTTAACCAGCCAGTCCACTACCATCTGATTGGCGTTGATGATAACTACGACATTTCCGCCGGATTGTTCAAATTCTTTTTTCAGTTTCGCAAGCTCATTGATAAACCCTGTATGAAGACTTTTCTGAATTCCGTATTCAGGATAATGTATTTGCAGCATATATTTTTCTTCATCGCCAAAATGTGTTTTAGTATAGTCATCTAAAAATTCAAGCATCTGAAAAATATTATCCCTTGCTTTGCCCTTCATACCTGCCTCAAAAAGGTCGTTTGCCTTTTTAAACCAGGTTTGATGCTGTTCGTCAATAAACGCTACTCCAACCGATAAATCTTTTGTCCATTGTACTGCCATAATAAACGACCGCCCTTCATTAATATGTATTTTTTTATTTTTGATTATTGCAATTTCAAATAAAAACGGGAGATAACAAAATTATTCCGCTTTAATTTTGTAATTGCGATAGCTCCGAGTTTAAATTACCCTCCGAAGTTAACATTTGGCACTTGCTATATTCATAAGTATACCATACAGGTACAGATAATGCAACATAAAAATGGTATACTTATGAATATTTTTAATAAACAGCAAAACTATTCCACTTTAAATTTGTAAATGCTATAATTGACCGTGAGTGACTTTCAGGATGAGGTGATTTATTGAAAACAGGAACAAAGGTGATCATCGGAGTGATCGTTATCGCCCTTGTCGCGGCGGCAACCGCTTTACTTTGGCCCTTTATGAAAGAACTCTCTGATCCGGTATATCAGGCTCAGTTTAAAGCATGGATATCAGCTTTGGGGGTATGGGGAGTTTTAGTGCTTTTCGGTTTGCAGATCGTGCAGATTGTAATCGCGTTTATCCCCGGCGGTCCTGTGGAGGTTATCTCAGGCATGCTTTACGGAACATGGGGAGGAGCTTTAATTTGTCTTGTCGGCTGTGCTGTGGCGACTTCTCTTGTGTTTACTATTTCAAGAAGGTTTGGAAAACCGCTTTTATATAAATTTTTCGGAAAAGAGAAAATTGATAATCTTGCCTTTTTGCAGGATTCAAAAAAGATAGAAACCGTAGCGTTTGTTCTGTTTTTAATCCCCGGAACGCCAAAGGATATGCTGACATACATTTCTGGAGTCAGCGGGATAAGCCTTCCTAAGTTTTTAATCATAACGCTCATTGCGCGGGCACCGGCAACGCTTGTTTCCGCCATGGCGGGTGAATCAATGATGCAGGGGCAGTGGGCGGTTACCATAACCATATTTGTGGTGGCAGCAATAATCGGGCTTTTGGGGATTCGTTATGGCGACAGAGTTATGAATTATTGCAGAAACCTTGGCAGATAGAATTATTCTGTAAATAAGTGATAGATTTATCATATAATTATAGCAATTACAAAATTAAAGCCGAATAAGTTTCTTGTTTAAAATTACAATTTCGATACGTTTCCTAAAAAAACAATACTGGAGAAATTTATATGAGCAGTTCTAAAAAAGACAAATTAAAAGTTGAATCCTTTGACATTCTGCAATATTTTTATAGAAAAGTTAATGACCCGATAATCCACGGGCTTTTTCATTTTTCCGGGCAGCTTGATGAGGCTGCCCTTAAAAATGCCGTTACCTTATCTGAAAAAGCCATTCCGGTAATCGGCTGCTGCTATACGATGAGATCTGGGCGTCCGCGTTGGAAAAATCAAAGCTTTACCGGTGAAAATATTGTTAAAGTGGTTAAAGCTGGTGAGGGTGACAAAAGTCTTCCGAAAACACTGCTTGCCTCAACGATTGATATTACAAAAGAGCCGCAGCTCAAAATATTTATAGTAAGATACAAAGAAAAAGATACGCTCTGCGTTTTGATGAACCACATGGTGTGCGACGGCGTGGGATTCAAGCAGTATTTGTACCTGTTAAGCAAGCTTTATACCAATATTAAAACAGAAAACAAGGCAGAAATAGATTTGACTTATTATTCACGCGGCACAGGGCAGCTTTTCTCGAAATTCAGCTTTTTTGAAAAGTTAGGCATACTGTTTTCTAAATATGACCTTTCTTTTCAAAAAAAGCAGGCGATATACCGCTTGAATGGCGATGAAAGCAACCCATTTTTTGAAACCCTTGAGATTAACAGTGAAGATTTAAATAAAATAAAAGCATATGCGAAAAGCAGGGGAGCAACTTTAAACGATGCCATCCTTGCGGCATATGCGCGTATTCTTTCAGAAAAAACAGGGGAACGGCAAATTGTCATACCCTGTCCGGTTGATTTAAGAAAATATCTGCCGCAGAATAATAAGCACACCTTTTGTAACCTGGTCAGCAACTTTATCTGTAATGTTGAAGTAAAAGAAGGCAGTGCCTTTGAAGAAACGCTGAAGCTTGTTTCTGAGCAGATGAAGCGGCAAAAGCAAAGTGACAGTTGCCTGAAATCGATAATAATGCTCGAGGCGGCGTTTAAATTTCTGCCTTTTTCACTGCTCCAAGCAAAGTTCGATAAGGTTTTTACGATTCCCGTGCTTTCTTATACCAATATCGGGATCATCGATGACGAAAAATTTCGATTTGCAAACCTTGAAATAACCGACGCGTTTATAACAAGCGCGATAAAACATGTGCCATACTTCCAGATTGCGGTAACATCCTTCAAAAACAGATTAACAATGAGCTGTAACCTGCACGGAACACAGCAGGACAAAGAACAAATAGAAGATTTTTTAAAGTGTATCTATGCGCTGTTACTGGGTCAGGCAAACGCACGAATATAAACAAGGGCAGTTTCAAAACCGGCGGGCAAAATTCTGCCCGAAGATTTGAAACTGCCTTTTTGTATTGCCGTTGTATTTATTATTGTTTTTCCGCCATCGCAAGCAATTCTGAAACATCCCCGGTATCCGTTGAAAAATCTCCGCGCAGCAGTTTTAACACTGTTTTTTCATTGCTTATTTCTTCCGCGGTTCGAACCCCCAGCTCTCTGATGATCGGCACAGGGGGGCACCAGCCCTGCAAGGCGTGTTGAAGAAGAAATGTGCCGACCGCACCTGTTGCCAAAAAGCAGCAGCACCAGGTTTTTAAGAAACCGGAAATAGAAGCAACTAATACTAATGACGCTGCGCCTGTTTCAAGATATCTTTCGACATCCCATTCATGATTGAGTTTGCAGATTTTTTCTGACAATATATGCTCGTCACAGTCTTTAAAGGTATTAAGGCAGCGAATTGTGTGGTCTCTTATCTGAGCGTTTTGGGCGCTGTTCGTATGAAAAGCAACCCGTTGTGTTGTCGGAGGAAATATATATTTCATCATAATTGTTCACTCTCCATTCAAGTTTAAAAAACAGAATAATATCGAAATTATTATTTCCTCAAATCTTTGTGTTATTAAAATAATAAAAATAAAAAGCCGGGAATAAACGCCCAGCTTTTCATTGCAGTATGCTTGTTGCCCAGAACAATTATATTTTCTAAAATTTACTATAAGATTATCGATCAGTAAAATTTATCTTCTTTAATCGACTGGTACTTATAAGTTGTATCGGTATATTTGATCGTATAAGTTTTTGAAAATTCCACTTTTTTATACTGGTCATCGTAAAAATCAACTTTGATTTTCAGCGTATCCTTAGAAACTATATCTCTGCTCACAAGCTTGGCAAATCTGCCGCCGCCAAAGCCGTCAATAAAGCTTTCGACTGCCTTTGTTTTGGCGTTATATCCGTGAATCTTAGTCGCGTCGAATTTTACGCCGTCAAAATATTTATTTAAAACAGCGTCTATATCGGAAACCGGAACATTATATTTTTGCGTTTTTTTATTATACCATTTGGTAATATAGCCGTCAGGGTATTCACCGCTTGCTGAAGTTATATAGCAAAAGAAAGTGAACAGTGTTTCAGATGGAACTTTTTTCGCGTCGTCAAAGACCAGATTGCCGATGCATATGTCAATACCCTCATACTTTGTCTGGGTATCTTTGACGGACAAATTCAAAGCGTCTTCCATCATTTTGGGGTGAGATTCGGTTATCGCCGAGCTGCTTTCCACGGAGGCTGATGCCGCAGAAGCAATATCGCTGCTGGATTCTGTCTGTGATGAACTTGATAGTACCGATGAACTGGAACTGCTCCCAGCTTTCGAAGAGCCGGCTCCCGCACAGCTGCTTAAAAGTAAAGAAGCAAGCACCGCCGCGGACAGAATGCTTAACAGATATTTTCTCAAAACCGCACCCCCGTCTGACTTATACAAATCGGCGGAACCCTCTGCATGATATTGCTAATACTTATCTCGATTAGAAATATAGAATAAATTCGAGGAAAAAGGTTGAATATATGCCTTTT
>DBTI01000134.1:873-7376 GCA_002306975.1 Ruminococcaceae bacterium UBA1320 | reverse complement strand
AATATATGCCTTTTTGCCGGGCTTGTTTTCAACAATGCCAAAGAATTCTTTCGTTACATTTCTTATCGGGATTAGTGTAAGATTCCGCCGATTTTCATGTTTATTTAATTATAAATACAAGTATAGTTAATTTCAATAGTGAGTAAAAATAAAACGCGCATTATTCCCTTTTATTCAACTGATTTAAGCGCCTCAACCATGTCGATTTTCTTAACCTTAAAGCTAAGTGTAAGATTTACGCCAAATGAGCAGCCGATGGTAATCAAGGTTGAAATGATAAAGCTGAGAGCGGTGAGATTTGGGTGCCAGTCAACATTGTAGGTTGAAACGGTTGCAACATATGCGCTCAGAAATAAAAAGCCCGCCGGGATCCCGATTAACCAGCCTATAACAGTGGTTACTAAATTTTCACGCAGGGCGAACGAGCGGATTTCACGCTGATAGAACCCCAAAACTTTAAGGGTGGCGTATTCTCTTAAACGCTCTGTGTAGCTCAGAATGCCAAGGTTATAAAGAATCACCACGCCGAGCAGAATGGCGGCTAATTTTAGCAGCGTAAAAACTGTGCTTAGGGTCTGAAGCGCTTCTTCTGTGCTCGAATATTGGCTTCCGATGGTTGTGGCGGACTGAACATAAGAGAGCCGCTCGACCTTGTCCTTTACGCCGCTGTCACCAACCAAAAGTGAAGTTGGGGTAAAATTCTCTCCGAGGTTTTGCCACGCTTCCTTAGAGATAAAAATGCCCTGCGGTGACATGGCGGAAATAATATCAGCGACGGTCGCCTTTGTGTAATCTTTTTCAGATAAAAGACGGAAATATATTGTGTCTCCCTTCTTTATATTAAGAAGGTTTGCGGTTTTCTGTGACACAAACACGCCGCTTCCCGGCAGCTTTTCAAATGCTCCGTCGGTGCTTTGGTATTGAATATAGTCTCCGTCGTCAGCGGCGGAAAGCACACGGTTGTTTTTGTCCCGCATATCTTTTATCTCAATTGCTGTTTCCTGCACCCATTGCCCTTTGCCTGTCTCTTTTAACAAATCGTCACGGTTTTGTGCCGTTGCGGCAGGGCTCAGTGAAATCTTTGCACCATAGGTGTATTGAGTCTTGTAGGTATAATCGTTTGAATGATCAATGGAATTCTGGATGCCGAAGCTCGCTGTCAAGAGCATCATGCAGCCAAGGACGCCGATGATACCCATAATGGAGCGCACCTTGCTGCGCGAGATATCACGCAGCGACCATTTCCACCCAAAGGGAAGCTTGTTCCATATAGCCGGAGCCTTTTCAAGCAAAACCTGTCTGCCATCCCTTGGCGCTGCTCCGCGCATTGTTTCCGCAGGCATGCCGTGAATTCCCTTGCGGCAGGCAAACAGCGTTGACAGGGTGCAGCACAGCGCCACAAACGCTACAAGAGCGTAAGAAACAGGCGACAGCATACCCGCATATTTTGGCAGTGCGTAGATTTTTGTAATCATCATAAAAATTATGGGCGTGATGGTAACAGGGGCGAGCAGCAGTCCGGCTATACCGCCGAGCAGCCCGACAGTCAATCCGTAAAGCGTGTAGTGCAGCTTTATCTGACCGCTTTTAAAGCCCAGCGCCTTCATTGTTCCTATCTGGGTTCTTTGGTTTGCCACAAGGCGAGTCATCGCGGTCTGCATGGTCAAAAGCGCCAAAAGGATAAATATTGACGAGAACATGATGGACATTTTCTTTATCTGTTCGGCTTTATCAAGCGGGGCGTAAACTGAGTTAAGCGTATCGCGGTTTGCAAATCCCAGATATCTGTCACCCAAAAGGTTCTGCGCGTTTGTTTGCAGATCTGCCGTGCTTGCGCCGTCTGCTATTTTAACGCGCATTTCGTTATAAATAATGCCGCCGAAAATGCTCTTCGCCGTTTTTTCATTTGTAAAGGCATAACCGTATTTCTCATGGTTTGGCATTAAATCAGCGCTCGAGCCGGTAAAATAAGTGTTGTCCGAACTTAGGATAAGCCCTTTTACTGTCAGCGTTTTTTGAGCTTGCCCGGCTTCAATTGTAATGCTGTCTCCCGCTTTTATTTTGTGTTTATCGGCAAATCTGCTGTCAAGCCACAGACCTTCCGCATCCTTTGAAAAGGCTTCGCCGGACTGTGCTGTCGTGCGTGAAATCGAATCGTCATCATATGCGGTCAAGCTTATTGCGGGCTCGATATCGTCTGACGAGTCTGTTTTCATTTTTACCGTTGCCTTCATCGAAAGGGTGCAGCCGGTTACGTTATCGAGATTGTTAATACCCTGCAAATCACTGCTTGAAAGGCCGTTGCCGTAAATCCAGGCGGAGGCAAGGTTTGTGTCGCCGTAAAACCTGCTTATCTCATTCTGCATGCCAAACCAGGTGCCCTCCATTCCGGCATAAATCAGCACGCCGAGAAAAGCCATCAGAAAAACAGAGAAAAACTGAGTCCACATATGTAACAGGTCGCGCCTCATTTTGACAAGCAAATATTTCATTACCACGCCACCTCTTTCATCGGCAGCGGGGCGGTGTTGTCATCCACCTTTCTGACATGTCCGTCCTTAAGGTGAATAACGCGGTCTGCGGTGGGCGCGATGGCTGCATTGTGCGTAACAACAACGACGGCGTTGTGATATTCACGCGACATATTTTGCAGCAAAGTTAAAATCATTTTGCCTGTTTCGCTGTCAAGTGCGCCCGTCGGCTCGTCGCACAACAGCAGTTTTGGGTTTTTACAGAGCGCGCGGGCGATAGAGACGCGCTGAAGCTCACCACCGGAAAGCTCCGCCGGAAAGTTGTTGGCGCGGTTTTCAAGCCACACTGCCTTTATTGTGTCATTTGCCGAGAGCGGGCTTTTGCCAAGCCGGCAGGCAAGGTCGACATTTTCAAATGCGGTCAGGTTGGGGATAAGGTTATAAAACTGAAAAACAAAGCCGACGTCGTGCCTGCGATAAACCGTAAGCTTTTTGTCGTCCATTCCTGTGATTACCTTTTCACCGACGGTGATCCTGCCGGATGTTGCCTTATCCATACCGCCAAGCAGGTTTAATGTTGTGCTTTTGCCCGAGCCGGACGGCCCGAGGATTACAGTAAAGGTTCCCTGTTCTATTTCAAAATCAACATGGTCAAGCGCCTTGATTCTTTCTTTTCCTGCCAGATATTCACGTGTGATATTCTCAAATTTAATAAAACCCATAGTTGACACCTCCGTTTATGAGAGCGGCTATTTTATTGAAAGCAGCTGAGCGACGTAAATGGGGATCAAATTCGCCTGCTCTTTTTCCAATTCCAGATTGCACATGTTCTCATTGTGCAAAATAATATAGCAGCCGTAAAGAATCAGCTTGGTAACAGTTTTAGGGTCGGTATTTGTGATAAAATCGGTTTTGGGGATGACCCCATTCTCAAGTCCTTCGCTGATTAAATCGGAAACCGAATCGGAAATAGAAGAAAAGACGCGGTTTACAAGCTGCAAATGCAGAGTGTGCAGGTCTTTCTCGTTTTTTATTGAATAAATTCCGAATGAAATAAAATGCCCGATCGCCTTTTTTATATTTTCGGCAATGAGAAGGAGCTTTTGCTGATAACTATATTCGTCATTTTCTATCATGCTGTTGATATCGTTGGCATACTGCTCGATATAAGTGCCCAAACATGTGTCGAGAAGTTCTTCCTTTGAGGAGAAGTAATAGTAAAATACGCTTGGGGAAAGCGGAGATTCGCCGCCAAGCAGTTTTAAAATATCCCGGATTGAAGTGGCCTCATACCCTTTTTCAAAAAACATTTTTGTAGCTGCTTCGATAAATTCACTCTTGCGAATTTCAGGATCCTGTTTTTTTCTGCCCATGATGCACCTCAAATAATTTATAGAACGTCGTTCTATAAATTATTATATTCTATGATTCCGATTTTGTAAAGTGTTTGTGAGCATATTTTTATCACAAGTGGATAAAATATCCACAAATGTATTTGGGAGGAAATTAAATGTTCAGGATAAAACGCAGAAGAACGTTAATCCGGCTGCTTAGTTTTATTACGGCAGGATTTGCAGTGACGATAGGTCTTGCCATAACAGGCTTTTGGATGTCATATGGTCTTCGCATGAATATAGAATACTCTTACGAAAGGTCGCTTTCTGAGCTTTCCGACCATGTTGATAACATTAACCTTTCGCTTGAAAAGGCGCAGTACGCCGGCACCAACGCGCAGATTATCGGTATAGCAAGCCAGATAAGAACAGAATCGGTGGCGGCGAAAACCGATCTTTCTCAAATTGCCATATCGGATGTTAATTTTGAAAATACATCAAAGTTTATAAGTCAGGCCGGCGACTATGCAAACTCTCTTTCGAGTTCGCTGGCATTAAATCAAAAGCTGTCTGAGGGTGACCGGAAAAATCTCGGCTCGCTTTATGACAACTCAAAAAAGCTTTCGTTACAGTTAAGCGACATATTATCGGACGTTCAAAGCGGCAAAATTACACTTTTCAAATCAGAGCGGGCTCTCGAAAACCTTGATAAATCAAAGACTCAGCCGGTTTCTACCGTGCAAAGCGGGTTTCAGAGCATAGAAGATAATATTTCCGGTTTGCCCACGCTCATCTACGACGGTCCGTTCTCTGACAATGTGCTCAAAAAACAGCCGGAGTATACTAAAGGCAAAGTGACGGTCAGCCGCGACGCGGCGCGCAAGGCGGCGGCGCAGTTTCTGGGTGTGGATGCAAAGAGTGTAACCGACAACGCTGAAACAGCCGGTAATCTTCCGACCTATAACTTCAAAGCGGGAACAAAAGACATCTATGTTTCAAAGTCGGGCGGATTAATCGTGAGAATGCTTGACAGCCGTTCCCCCGTGTCGTCAAAGCTTGACTATAAGGCGGCCACCTTAAAGGTAGACGCGTTTTTGAAGCGGCAGAAAATAGATAGCATGGCTCAAACCTACTTCTTAACAAACAACAATATCTGCGTTATCAACTGCGCATTTGTAAAACAGGATGTAATTTGCTACACTGACCTGATAAAAGTCGGAATAGCCCTTGACACCGGCGAGGTCATATCCTTTGACGCGACAGGTTTTATAATGAACCATAAAAATCGCAAATTCCCGGCTATAAGTGTAAAACAAAAAACAGCGCAGGCAAAGCTTAACCCTTCTTTAACGGTGAAAAAGGTTTCACTTGCGCTGATCCCGCGTGACGGAACGCGCGAGGCGCTTTGCTACGAATTTAAATGCACAGCGGAAAAAGGCAAGAAAAACATTATAGATTATTTCAACGTGACAAACGGCGTGGAGGAGCAGATATTAATTCTGTCTCAAACACCCGGCGGAACGCTCGCAATGTAAAAAAGCATGCAAAAAAGCCGCTCTGAAATTTTTCAGAGCGGCTTTTGAATGAACAGTCTATTTCAAGCTAAGCTTGTTTTTGATATCGTCGATTACGGCTTCTTTGTTTGTAACAGGTTTGTTTGCGGTTTCGCTGAGTGAAATAATAACGTTGTCATATTTTATAATTACATCAGATGCATAAGAAATTTTAGAAGGCAGATATAAAAAGTCTGAATAATCCTTGTATTGTGATTTTATAAAAGATACGAGATAATAGTCGCCGCTGCCCTTTCTTTTTGAATTAAGGGTGTCGAGCGGTATATAACTTTTGTTTTCATAAAATCTCTGGTTTGCTTCAAAATTATTGTCTGCGTCTTTTGAGTTGGAATAGATATAGATAGTCGCGTATATCGTTGACTGCGCCCCGTTGCCGTTTATTTTATACGTTTTTTCCAAGGCGTCTGCGGACTGAGTGTCATCGTTTATCTCTTTATAGTCACTGAAAATCTGCTGCATCTCTTGCTTTTGCTGTGAGGTGATACTTACGCCTTCAAGAGCGCTGGCGTCAAGTTCCTGTGTGTAAAAGTGATTGCCGAAAATGTATTGAACGGCATAAAGACCGACACCGCTTGCGAGGACCAAAGCGATTATTGAAATTACAAGAATCTTTCGGTTCTTCGATTTTAAAAAATAAGCCAAAACATAAATAGCTACAACAACGACAGCCATGATTAAAGCCTGATATAAAAACATAGATGTTCTCCTGCAAAATAAATTTTCACAATAATAGGCGAGGCTGTAAGGCTTTGCACGGCTTGATTTAAGATTAAAAAAACAGCCTGCCGATGCACTTTCAAATGACCGGCAAGCTATATTTTATCACGTTAAAACGTGCTCGTCAACAATTCGGTATTTCTCTGAATGTCCGTTAAATTCATTATAGACGGTTTTAAAAGCAGAAAGGTTATTGATAAATACATTAACGATGCGTGGGTCAAAGTGACTGCCTGATTCGCTTTTTATCATTTCTGCCGATTCTTCAAAGCTGAAAGCCTTTTTGTAGGGCCGTTTTGACGTAAGCGCGTCAAGCACATCGGCAACGGCTACGATCCGCGCACTGAGCGGTATATTATCGCCGCTGCGCCCATAGGGGTAACCGCTGCCGTCCCAGCGTTCGTGGT
>DBTI01000134.1:0-634 GCA_002306975.1 Ruminococcaceae bacterium UBA1320 | reverse complement strand
CTGCCGTCCCAGCGTTCGTGGTGCCCCTCGGTTATTTCAATCCCCATGTCGAATATGCTGTAACCATGCTTCTTTACATTTTCATCAGCAAGGCGCAGCACCTTGCCGCCATACGTCGTGTGGGTTTTCATGGTCTCAAATTCATCCGGAGTCAGCTTGCCGGGCTTTAACAGAATCGAGTCGCCTATGGCAACCTTGCCGATATCATGAAGAGGGCTGAAACGGTCAAGGCTATTGATATAATCGGTGTCAATTTTGCCGACAAATCCGCTGTCACATGACATTAAATTGGCGAGGAGCGTCGCGTACTTTCTCATCCTGACAAGGTGAAGGCCTGTTTCATTGTCACGCTCTTCGGCAAGTGTTGCAAGCGCAAGGGTCGAGCTGACGACCATCTCGTCAATAATCAGCTTTTTTTCAAGCGAGAGCATAATGCTGTTGGCAAGCGTCTTCAAAAATTCAAGATGTTCGGCACGATAAATGTTTTTTTGATTACTGGAGAAAAAAATAATCCCTATCGGCTTTCCACCCTTTTTTAATAGTGGAAAGGTTATTGATGATTTTATCCCCTCTTCAAGCAGTATCAAGTTATATTTATAAATGACCCTACCTTTAAGGTAAGACTCCAAATCAT
>DBTI01000236.1 GCA_002306975.1 Ruminococcaceae bacterium UBA1320 | reverse complement strand
ATGGTCGGCGATGGCATCAATGATGCTCCGGCGCTTGCCACCGCGGACATCGGTATGGCGATAGGCACAGGAACCGACGTTGCGATTGAAGCCGCCGACATCACCCTGATGCGCGGTGATCTAAGGACAATTCCCGCCGCTATCCGCCTGTCAAGGCAAACAATGCGCAAGATCAAACAAAATCTGTTCTGGGCGTTCTTCTATAATATCATCGGCATACCGTTTGCCGCGTTCGGCTTTTTAAACCCCATGATCGCGGGCGGTGCGATGGCCTTCAGTTCTGTTTCGGTCGTCACAAACTCACTGAGCCTAAAACGGTATAACCCGGGGAAAAATAAGATGGATCACAACCAACCGGGGTCTTCGGCGCTCAATCCTGAATGGAAGCTTAAAGAAAAGCCTGATCGTGTCATGAGTCAGTTAAACTCAATCCCTGTTTCGCCTAACAATGAATCGATCAAACTTGAAAACGAAAACAGAGAATTGAAGGAAAAAATAAGCGCATTAACCAATAAAGCGGACGAAGCAACCCAAATCAAGCTGAAAATCGCCGATGTTCTGATTCAAGTTCAAAAAATGGCTGAAATTATGCTGGAAGAAGCCAGAAAACAGGCGGAAGAAGAGAAATCCAAAATTCAGCCGCAGATTGAAAAAGAGGAAGCGAAGCTTGCCAGTCTGAAAGAAATGGAAGTAGCATTGAGCAAAGGAATTCTTGATAAGCTAAAACTGTATGAACAGCAACTCGAACAACTAATCAATACGGATACCGGAGCTGACGAAAACATCGGCAAAATCGATCACACCGGCATCATAGAAATATTAGAAACGAATAATAATGGAGGTCTTCTTATGTCAAAAGAATCAAAAACATTGAATGTTAATGGAATGTCTTGCAGCCATTGCGAAAACACGATCAAAAAACATGTGGGCGCACTGGGCGGTGTCGATCATGTGGCCGTAGACCTGGAGGCAAAAAAAGTCACGGTCGATTATGATTCTGACAAAGTCACAATAGATGTCATAAAAGAAACTATTGAAGATCAGGGTTACGAAGTAGCCTGATCATGGTATAATAAACAGTATTAATAAAAAAGACAGGAGCTCCTTCAAGGGGCTTCTGTCTTTAGGCATAAGTGATAGGTTGAATAAAGCTCAACTCGCCGTGCGGACGTTGTCTGCGACTTTGCTTTGTTATTCTTGGCGGTTTGTGCCTGCGAAGAAATGGGGATTTTTATGAGTTTAAACAGGAAACATATTCTTGTTGTGGATGACGAACACAAAATTGTGGACGTTGTGAAATCATACCTCGAGAACAGCGGTTATAACGTTTCTTTCGCATTTAACGGCAAGGATGCTTATGAAAAGTTCGAAAAAGAGCATTTTTCACTGATTATTCTTGATTGGATGCTTCCTGATATAACCGGAGAAGAAATATGCAGAACACTGCGTCAAAAATCCGACATTCCGATTATTATGCTGACCGCAAAAGTCGAAGAAGAAAACATCCTGCATGGGTTTGATTTCGGTGCAGATGATTATGTAACCAAGCCGTTCAGCCCGCGGCAGCTTGTCGCGCGGGTAGAGGCAATTCTGCGCAGAACAGAAAGCGATAGCCCATCATGCCTCACTTTTAATAATGGTGAGTTGGTTGTGGATCTAGCAGGCCGGGATGTAAAAAAAGACGGGAACTCCGTAAACCTGACTCCAAACGAATATAAAATAATAAACGTACTGGCAAGGTATCCTAAGAAGGTTTTTACCCGCGAAGAATTGATTGCCATAGTCAGAGGTGAGGATTTCGATGGATTCGACAGGATAATTGATACACATATCAAGAATATCCGGCAAAAAATCGAAGATGACACAAAAAATCCTGATTATATTCTTACAGTTCATGGAGTCGGATACAGGTTCGGAGGCAACTGAAATGAAGCATAGTTTGCGTTCCAAATTATCGGTTTCTTATGCAGTGATAGCTCTTCTGCTTGTCGCTGTAATCAGCATTTTTATCAATGTTTTTTTACAGAATCAATTTAAAGACTATGTGATCAATCAGCAGAGGCAAAAAAACCAGCAGATTCTCAGCCTTGTTGAAAAACAATATAATATTTCCGAGGGAAACTTCAATACAAGTGCTATTGAAAACGTCGGTATGAACGCATTGGAGCAGGGTATTATTTTAAAAGTGAAGGACGAAAAAGGGAGTATGGTTTGGGATGCCACCGCTCACAATAACGGCCTTTGTGTGCAAATGCTTACGAACATGGCAAAAAACATGATCAGCCACGATCCCAATTTCAAAGGCAAATATGAACAGACAAGTTACCCGGTGAAAGTAAATTCTAATGAAGTGGGACATGCCGAGATTGGCTATTACGGTCCCTATTATTACACAGACAATGATATCGATTTTTTAAATAACTTAAATACCATTCTGGTCGCTGTCGGAGTAATATCTCTTTTCATGGCGTTGCTAGTTGGCGCCTTTATGGCAAAAAGAATCAGCAGGCCGATTTCAAAGGCTGTAACTGCCGCCGCCCGGATATCAAAAGGTGATTTTCAGCAAAGAATCACGGAAAAATCCGGTACGCGTGAAATTGTTCAATTAACAGATACAATCAACAATTTGGCGGATTCTCTGGAAAAACAGAAAAACCTGAGAAAACAAATGACCGCCGATGTTGCGCATGAATTACGGACGCCGCTCGCCAACCTCCAAAGCTCAATGGAAGCCATGATTGACGGCATATGGGAACCAAGCGGGGAAAGGCTTGAAAGCTGCCATGAAGAGATCATTCGAATCAACCGGCTGGTGGGTGATCTGGAAAAACTGGAACGGTTTGAAGCGGACAACACGGCACTTTATATTTCCGAATTTGATGTTTCAGAGCTCGTAAGACATATCTTGAGCAATTTTGAAAATGAGTTTCATAAAAAAGGCGTTGAATTGAAGTTCTCCGGAAAAACAGAGATTATTGAGGCAGACAGGGATAAAATCAGTCAGGTTATTATTAATCTGGTTTCAAACGCGCTGAAATATACCCTAGAGGGCGGGCACGTTGAAGTACAGGTAAAAGAAACAGGAACTCAAGTTGAAATGATTGTCAGCGATAGCGGTCAGGGCATACCGGCGGAGGATATCCCGTATATTTTTGAACGATTTTACAGGGCTGACAAGTCACGAAATCGGTTGACTGGTGGTTCCGGGCTTGGGCTTACTATCACAAGGGCAATTGTGGAGTCGCATAAAGGAAAAATCAGTGTCTCAAGCGAGCATGGAAAAGGGACGACATTTCGTGTCAGTCTGCCCAAATCCAAATGATAGTGAACATATATAACAATCTTCATAATATCTTCACAACAGTTTCGTACAATTACTCCCATAAACTAATTTAGGGAGGATACCAGCATGAGTAGTGCGATGACCCATTACATGGAACTTCTTTCAACAAGCCAGCCGTGGCATCTGCTGATTTTTATGGCAATCCCAGTCATTTGCGCAGAGACGCTGGCCATTACGGAATTCATTATCCTGTTCACAAGGGATTTGACAGGAAAAGCGAAACTGGTAAGCAAGATAACCGGAATATTCGCAGGGCTTTATTTTACTGGGATTTTCATTTATCTGTTTATCAATGCCGTCATACCGCTGACAGCAACCGGCGGATGGAGAGGACCATTTGATGTGATTGCCGTCGGTTTCTATCTTTCAGGCATTATTCCTTTCGTGGGACTGCTCCTTATAGACATTGGAATTATCGGCAAAAAAAGGGATGAAGTTGGCCGGATGAAACTTCACGCAATTTTTGTGAGCATTTTTCTTGTGGTCGCACATATCGCGATGATATTCGGAATGCTGAATCCGAATCTGCTTGTTTCAAAGGGTATGATGTAATCTTAACTCATTAAAAAAAGTCGGGTATGCTATATTGCATACCCGACTTTTCGGATAAGGTCACATACCGTTATAGAAGTTCTTTTTCTTATATCGTTATGGGTATCTGCTGTTGAGCATATTAGTCAAGTTAGACAAGTACTTCTTTGGTAGTCCGTATTCGGCCCATGGAAAAAGCCGCCATGATCGGCGATCATAAGCGTTAAGTATACTAATGCAGATTTTGCAGAATGCCGCAAATTGTTTTAATATTTTCTTTTTGCTTCTTAATGCCAATTATAGTATGATTTACCTTAATGCTCATATTGGATTGATCAGAAAACGCTAATGATATAATATTTATTAAAAAGAGTAGCCAAAGCGCCAATGATACCATTTGTAAGAGGATTTACGGCAAGGCCTATTGGTGTAGCACCAACTGGAATAGTTGCTGTACTTGCATTCACCAATGACAGAGTTACCGGAGCAGCAACAACTTCACCTAATCTGATTGGTGGATTTCCTTTTTATAACTATGTACTTAACAGAACAAAAGGTAAGAATGCCGTAAGAATACAGAAAAAACGCTCTACAAGTATGACATAAACGAATAAAAGGTTTGACCCCCTTCGCTCTAGCCACTATGATATCCGGCACAATAAACACAAATGCTCTTGCCAGATCTAAGGCAAGAGCATTTCTCATATATGACAGCTTCATATAAGTAAAGTATTATTAAGGTTGTGCATTTGCTTGGAAGTGGTTCTTTCAACGCCACCATGTACATTGACTGATTATCAATGTATCTTGATAATCAGTCAATGTTTGGATTAATAAAATAGAAAACCCGTGTTCTAATCATGGAATATCATTATGAAAAATTAACTTTTTTACTTCAGCAAAAAGTCTTGTTACCTGTATCCGCTGTGTCGCCCCTAAAGCAGGGAGCATTTTCTGTACTCCGCAGATCCCAATCCGCGTATTTTTCCTTGTTAAAAGGTGCCCTACATGTTATACTGAGAAAAAATCAAGAAAGTGAAGATAACTATGCCATTGAAACATGATCTGCTGTTTGAGCTGGAATCGAACAGGGGAACCGATCTTTCCGGACAGATGCTTGCCGAAAAGTTTGGCGTTTCAAGAAATGCGGTTTGGAAAGCAATCAATTCGCTGAGGCAGGACGGATATATGGTTCTGTCCTCCACAAATAAAGGGTACCGATTAGCTGACAGCAGTGACCTTCTTTCTGCCGAAGGCATCAAAAGATACCTTTCAAACGACGCGAAAGATCTATCGATTTTTCACTTTAAAACGATTGATTCAACGAATGACGAGGCGAACAGAACACTCGCGAACGGCCTTGT
>DBTI01000180.1 GCA_002306975.1 Ruminococcaceae bacterium UBA1320 | reverse complement strand
AATGTTTGCGGTGGTCGTAAAATCAGAGGCCCGGAGCCATTCCTGGATTTGCTTTAGTGGAACGCCATTTGCAAGCAAGAGACTTGCACAGCTATGCCTCAAATCGTGAAAACGCATTTTCTTCATGCCATGCTTTTGGATGTACTCCGGAAAGAAATTTGTCAGATAATCAGGCTTCATCCGTTCCCCCAGCTCGTCTAGAAAGACATAGCCATCGTACTGATAGCTGTAACAGTTGCCACAGACCTTCTTATTAAGCTCCTGCGCCTTTTTTACTTCCATGAAGTATTCTTTGAAGCTGTCAACCAAAGGCAGCGTACGAAGGCTGGATTTGGTCTTAGCAGAATTCTGTTCAATGATCTGATACTTGCCGTCAATCTTCGCCTGCGTTACAGTGCGCTTAATGGTCAATGTACCGCGATTAAAATCAATCGCGTCCCATTTCAGCCCTAACACTTCACCGCGTCGCAGTCCGTAAAAAGCAGCCACTAAAACAGGAAGCTCCAGTCTTGTTCCTTTCACAACCTCGAAAAGCTGCTGCATTTCTGCAGCGTCCAGGAAGGTCGGCTGATAGGAGTTCTTCCTGGGGCGATCCACCTTCATTGCTACATTCTGTGGAACCATATCCGTTTTCATGGCGTATTTCAGCGCTTGAAAGATAACGGCGTGATAGTGAATCACCGAGTTGGGCTTGACGGTTTTCAGCTTCTCCGAATAGAACTGCTGAATGTGTCTTGCCTCAAGCTCCCGCAAGCTGATGTTTTTCTTTTTGAAATAAGGTCCAATTGTAATCTGAACCATATTCTGATACGAGCTGAAGGTGGCGATTTTCACCCGGACTTTTACAATGGCCAACCATTGTTCCAAATAATCGGAGAAAAGCATATCCGAGCTCAGCTCCTGTACTACTGTAGGCGGCTCAAAGGTGCTGCGTAAGCGGGCAAGCTCATCTTCTGCCCTGCGTTTATTGCCTTTTTGAGGCAGACCGGTTGAAATCCATTTTCTGTGGCGCTGTCCATTGACATCGACCCAACTTAACACAGCATAATAATTGCCTTTTTTTATTGAAAGAGTTCCTGATACCATTATTTTTTCCCTCCAAAAAATATTTTGATTTGGTACACAGGCAGTCTCTCACCGATGCACATATATTACCGCACCGGTGAGAATACTGCAAATGTGCGATTTGTTAAAACCGCTGTCAGTTCGAATTTGTATTCTGATCCATAACAAATTCGATGACATTTACCTTGGGGATTTTGAAGGTATTGCTGATCTTGATTGCTTTGATATAGCCGTCGTCAACCAGTTTGTAAGCCAAGCGGCGACTGATGCTGAGCATGGTCTGAAGCTGCGTGATATTGACGATGTCAGGGTAGTCCGGGAACATCATTTGATAAAGCTCTTTGAGCTCGGATTTCTTCATGGTTACACCTCATCTATTTTCTGTTGTAAAAATTCAAGCAAAAAAATCGTCTCAAAAACCTGAATTTTTCAAAATAATTCGCAGTTTCATAATGACCTTGTTGTTGCAAAGCCAAATGGTGCACCGTACCGTCGCGAATCGGTCTCTGCCGATTTCGGTCAGATGCTTCGCCGTTTAGAGCTTCCACACATCCGTTTTCATGATTTACGTCATACCGCTGCAACAAATATGCACGAGCTAACCGGAGATTTTTACACTGTTGGCAAGATTCTCGGACATAGTCTAAAAGGTGTAGGAATCCAACTTGGTATTTCTACCAGTCTTGAAGCAACTACGGCACAGTATGTAGATGTCCGAATAGACAGAAAAGCCGTTGTTCTTAACACATACCACGATGCAATCCAACCAACAAAAAATATGCAGGTAGAAAAGGCAAAGAAGAGAAGAAACCGGGAACAGGAACGCTGAAATATGGATGGTCTTGTGCTTTGGAACGTAGAAAAATACGTGTCTCAAAACGCTCTACACAAAAACTCCTTGAAAACATGGAGCTTTCAAGGAGTTTTATACAAAGATTGTGTAGATAAATAGCAGGCAACGATGCTCTGAAATGTGGTGATTTTGCTATACTTTAAATAAACTGTGATAAATCAGAATAAGTTCTTATTAAAGCTGTAAGGGGTAAACTTAGGGGTAAAGTCTTAATAGAAAAAAGAAATCAAAAACCTTAGAAAAGCCATTACATAGTTCCAAGTACCCGAACAATGAAAATATTAGAAAAATGGCCGAATGAAACACAGATTGCAAGAAAGATTTGCTGTTTCAATGGACTACTGAATTATTGTTACAGATAAACCACACATACAGTTTTACAAAAGACATTTAACATGTTAAATATTATCCGAAATTTAGGAACCGACGTTAAAATAACACGACGGTTCCCTTTGAGAGGAGTGAATATATGAGAGGATTATTAAGGAAACAACAATATTAGATGAAGCAATACCTACTGAATTATTTAAACAATTTATATATCTACAATTACGAAAAATTATTAAAAAATGTCTGCAAAAGAGTAAACTGCATTTTGATTACTGGCTTATGAGTTATTTTTCTTACAATTCAAAGTTCAGCACACTTTACTTTACGCACATCTATTAAATCGATAATACAGCAGAATGTTGATCTTGTTCAATAGATAACTTTACAAAAGAAATAACCGTAGACAGAAAAAGCTATGGTTAAAGTGACTATTCTGTAATATCAACACTTTCATATATTTTGTAATAGCTTCCGATGTTCTTTAATATTAAAATAATAAAATATAATAAGTTATAGTTCTTTTTTGCGCGGCAAAATATCACAGGTTATTTAGAGGAGTTAATGTGATGGAACAGATAAAACCCCTAAATGGGGTAAAGGTGGTAGAGCTTTCGCTGATGGTGGCAGCCGCAACCTGTGGCCGCATGATGGCCGATTGGGGCGCTGATGTAATCAAGATTGAGAACACCAAAGGCGGTGACACCATGCGCAAATGGCCCGCCGGAGTTGGTGCGCCGGTAGAAGAAGACTTTAATCCGCTTTTTGACTCGCTCAACGCCAACAAACGTGCTGCAAGTATAAATTTGAAAACACCAGAGGGCATGAACATAATGTATAAGCTACTGGAAAACGCAGATGTATTTTTGACAAACGTCCGTACGGCGGGACTTGAGCATATGGGATTGGATTACGATACATTAAAGAGAAAATTTCCAAGACTTGTCGTAGCTCAAGTACTTGGCTACGGAGAAAAGGGACCGGACAAGGATCGTCCGGGTTATGACAATACCGCGTTCTGGGCACGCGGTGGTTTTATGTACTCCCAGTCCATCGAAGGCTCAGACGAATCATATCCCGTTTATATGCCCACGGGCTTTGGAGATACAATATGCGCATTGGGAATAATGGCCGCAACAGTATCTGCAATTATGGCCGCTCGTACCACCGGGAAAGGTGACCGAGTTTCCCTTTCGCTTTATGGAACGGCTATGTGGATGGCCAATATTCTCATAAATAACACCCAATTTGGTATGCATTACCCTATAAGTCGCGGACTTTGCAGTCCCCTGGGTGCGCCTTTCCGCTGCAAGGACAGTCGTTGGTTTATGCCGCAGGTCGTTGATTTTGACCGCGATGCGCACACTTATTTCTCCTTGCTGGGCGCAGATGACATGATTGATAACCCGATTTATTCGGACCGTGCCAATTTTAACAAGAAGGAGGTCTCGGAGCCGGTTATTTGTCGCTTTGAGAAAATATTTGCTCAAAAAACAGCATCTGAATGGAACAAATTGTTCAAAAGCAAGGATCTCTGCTGTGAAATCCTATGTTCTTATGATGAAACACTTAATGATGAGCAAGCTGTAGTTAATGACAATGTTTTTACAATGCATTATGACAATGGTCAAGAAGTAAAGCTGGTACGACCCTGCTTGAGATCAGAAAACCTGGGCACACCTGATTATAATCGCGGTCCAATGTACGGTGAACATACCGCATCAATACTTACCGATATTGGCTGCTCCAAGGAAGAGATTGACATTTTGATAAAAGAAAAGATTGTTATTCAGCACGACTGATTCATTAGGTAACAGAAAAGGAAGACCAATATCAGTCTTCCTTTTCCGCTGCGTTTTTGTGAGAACGCATATTATATTACTTCCAGGTAATTCGGCCACAATCCAAAATGGGCTTGTCATTGGCTTCGCCAAGCATGCGGAATACTGCTTCCGTTTCGCCGATGCGCCAAATCTCTATAGTGAAATTATCTCCGGGATAGGCGACGCTGCGGAACTGAGTTTCCAGTGAAACCATTCGTTCCGGCTCGTCGGGGAACAGACATTCAATCAGCAGGCGGCACACATAACCAAAGCTGCAAAGACCGTGCACAATCGGTCGCTCAAACCCGCATTTTTTTGCGAATTCAGGATCGGCGTGCAAAGAAAAGGTATCCCCTGTAAGGCGGTAAATCAGGGGAGCGTTTTGGGCATACTGTGATTCAACTGAAAAATCCGGCTTGCTTTCAGGTATTACCACGTCACAAGCAGGTGGCTTTTGACCTCCGAACCCGCCGGCATAGCGATTAAATAAACCGATTATATTTGTGTATACGGGTTCACCTTTTTCATCGCTGACTGCAATTTCTATCATAATCTTGGCGCCTTTTTCCCCGCGGTCATATACGTCGCTGATTGTTTTTTTAACGTGCAGGAGTCCGCCGTTTGGAGACAGAGGCTTATGTATAATAAGCTTGTGATCCATATGCAGATTGCCCTCCAGGCGAAGGCCTGATCTGTAATTTCGTGGCAGCAG
>DBTI01000230.1 GCA_002306975.1 Ruminococcaceae bacterium UBA1320 | reverse complement strand
ATGGGGCCTGAGGAAAGTATGCAAGTACAGTCGAACCCCGGCTCTACGATTGCTATGGCGTTTGATGAATGCATTGCAAACCCTGCGGAATATGACTATACAAAAGCGTCGGCGAACAGAACTGTCCGCTGGCTTTGCCGCTGCAAAGAAGAAATGCAAAAGCTTAATGCGAAAAGCGATACAATAAATAAAGCTCAATTGCTTTTTGGTATCAATCAGGGTTCAACGTATGAAGACTTACGCATTGAAAATATGCAGAGGATCGTTGAGCTTGACCTTGATGGTTATGCCATCGGGGGGCTTGCGGTTGGCGAGAGCGCGGAGGATATGTACCGCATCATTGACTGCGTAGAGCCGTATATGCCGCAGAACAAGCCGCGCTATCTTATGGGCGTCGGCACGCCGCTAAACATAATTGAAGCGGTTTCACGCGGCATTGACCTGTTTGACTGTGTAATGCCAAGCCGCAACGCACGGCACGGCCACCTTTTCACATGGGAGGGCAAACGCAACATTTTAAACGCAAAATACACGAAAGATGCGTTGCCGGTTGACACGGAATGTGATTGCCCAACCTGCCGCAATTATTCTCGGGCCTACATTCACCATCTGTTTAAAGCACAGGAAATGCTCGCGATGAGGCTTGCTGTTATGCATAATCTTTATTTTTACAACAAGCTTATGTTAAAAATCAGAAACGCGCTTGATGAAGGCAGGTTTGACGAGTTGAAAGAGCGTTTGTCACCGGTAATTGACAAGAGAATTTAAAAGTCTTGCGTTATATTTTTCAAATAAGACATAACAGCCTTGTCAATTGAGAATATTATAGCTATAATTAAATATATGTGTGATACAAAATTATGCAGCTATTGCAATTTCAACTAAAACGGAAAAGCAGTGTTGTAATTGCAATAATTGAGAAAACGGCATTGCATAAAATAACGGAGGTGTATATTTTATAATGATGAATTTTGGCAGCTTTATAACAGCGGCTGCAACTACAACCACATCATCGGCAGCAGGCGGAGACAGCACAACGGCATTAATCTGGAGTTTTCTGCCCATGATTGCAATCGTTGCATTACTTTACTTTTTAATGATAAGACCGCAGAAGAGAAAAGAAAAGAAAACACAGAAAATGCGCGAGGCACTTGAAGTTGGCGATAATGTAACAACAATCGGTGGTGTTGTCGGTCGTGTTGTTTCCATTAAGGAAGACGGCATTATTATTGAGACAGGCGCAGACCGCAGCAAAATCCAAATTAAAAAGTGGGCTATTCAAAGTGTTGATACCGTTCATGATGTAGGCTGATTAGTTTTATTCTATAAATTTCTGCCGACTTTAACTTAGGCTTACTGCAACCTTAAGCTTGCGCAACAATAAACGTAGTCATAAATCGTTATATTGTAGAATAATTATATCTTGACCGAAATTGCAGGCAAAGGCGTGCATAAAGGTTAATGACGCGTTAAGAGGGGATTGCAGTGAGAGCCGAAACAACCACCGCAACAGAACCAGTTAAATTTTCAAAGGTAGCAATAACCTTGCTTGCCGGAATGCTTATAGGTCTTGCCGCAAGCCTTATCATGCTTTTGATTTTTTCTCTTGTTATGACAATGAGAGACGTGCCTCAAGGCATTGTGCCTACGCTTTCTGCGGTTTCTGTCGCACTCGGAAGCTTTGCGGGCGGTTTTACGGGTGCAAAGCTTCATAAAAAATCGGGGCTTGCCATTGGCGCTGTAACAGGCTTTTTAATGTGTCTGTTGCTGACGCTGGCAGGGCTTGCAGTGCAGGGAGCCGGCATGGGTGCCTCTGTATTGATTAAACTTGTCATTTCGCTCGCTGCCGGCGGCATTGGCGGGATTATTGGGGTTAATTCTCACAAAAGGCGTAAATTCTGATTTTTATATTTGAAAATGCAAATAGCCTGTGATATAATATTAAGTACTCGATTTTAAGGCTTGCTAAGTACAAAAAAGCGGTGGCAAAGACCAACGCATAAATAAACGGAGGCTATCATAATGAAACACGTTAAAACAATAAACAACAGAAACCTTAAAGCAACAGCTGCAAAAGGCGGATGCGGCGAATGCCAGGCATCCTGTCAGTCTGCATGCAAAACTTCATGCACAGTAGCAAACCAAAAGTGCGAGAAGTAATAAGCCTTTTTGATTTTGCAGATTCAGGGGCGTTATTCGTCCCTGAATTTTTACGCTCATAAACACTTTTTTAAAAAATATTTTGGAACAGAATAGGCCTTCGCTGAATTATACTAATTCCAATAAGAAATATAACGAAAATTTCTAATCAGAATTAGTATTCGAAATAAGGAGCAAAATATGCTACATAGGTTTACTCAAAACGGTTATAATATTGCGCTTGACGTTTGCAGCGGCGCTGTTCACGTGTTGGACAAACTCTCTTACGAGCTGGCTGCGTTTGTTGATGAAAATATGAGTAAAGAGCCGCCGGTGAGCGCTGTTTCAGAGCTTTCTCAAAATTACGGCAAGGCTGAAATAGACGAGGCCTGGGCAGAGCTTTATGAGCTGTTTAAGGCCGGCGTGTTGTGCTCGAAAGATGATTATGAACGCTATTGCAACTCGGACGCTAAAGCTCCGATAAAGTCTTTGTGCCTTAATGTTGCCCACGACTGCAATCTGCGATGCAAATATTGTTTTGCTTCTACCGGAGATTTCGGTGGAGGAAGAAAATTGATGCCGTTTGAAGTTGGAAAAGCGGCTCTTGATTTTCTTGTTGAAAATTCTGCTAAAAGACATAATCTTGAGGTCGATTTTTTTGGCGGTGAGCCGTTAATGAACTTCGATGTCGTAAAAAGGTTGGTAGAGTACGGCAGAAGTATTGAAAAAGAACATGGCAAGCATTTTCGCTTTACACTAACAACTAATGGAATTTTGCTTGATGATGATAAAATTGACTTTATAAATCGTGAAATGCACAATATAGTTTTATCAATAGACGGCAGGCGAGAAGTTAATGACGCAATGCGTCCACATGTTGACGGGCGTGGCAGCTATGATGAAATCATAGAAAAATACAAAAAACTTGTGGTACGCCGTAACGGCGGAGAATATTACGTGCGTGGAACATATACGCACAAGAACCTTGATTTTGCAGCCGATGTGCTTCATCTTGCTGACGAAGGCTTTGACCAGATTTCAGTTGAGCCTGTCGTGTCCGACGGCAGTTCGCCATACGCTTTGCAGGTAAAGGATCTGCCGCAAATTTTTGATGAATATGAAAAGCTTGCAAAAGCGTTTATAGAACGTAAAAATAAAGGAAGAGGTTTTAACTTCTTCCACTTTATGCTTGACCTTGACGGTGGCCCCTGTATCTTAAAGCTTCTGCGCGGCTGCGGCTGCGGCAACGAATATGTTGCGGTCACACCGGAAGGCGATATTTATCCATGCCACCAGTTCGTAGGGCAAGATGGCATGATAATGGGCAACGTTTTAAAAGAAACAGGAACTTTTACAAACGAGCTGAAAACCAGTTTTTCAAAGGCTAATATTTTTACAAAACAGGGTTGTTCAGAATGCTGGGCGAGATATTTCTGCACAGGCGGCTGTAACGCTAACAATCAGCTATACTGCGGCGATATGCTTAAACCTCTTAAGATTACCTGCGAGCTTCAAAAAAAGCGCCTTGAATGTGCTTTGATGATAAAAGCCGCATTGGCAGAAAATCAAGAAGTTTAGTCACATTGCAATATCGTTAACATAATATTTGTATAACATTCACAAATATTTTTTATTGTACTCAGTTTTATTGATTGATTGTTAAAAAAGTATTATGATAATCAAGTAATTCGCACTTTAAATGCTGTTTGCTATTTGTTTTGCACTGCAAAATCAGTATTTATTATAAAGTTTAGTCAAATTAACTCATAAAGTTTGGGAAGGCGATAGTGTTGACTGATAAAATAGGTTTTATCGGCGCCGGCAACATGGCGGGCGCAATTATTGAGGGGATTATATCTCAAAAGGTTACTAAGCCTGAAAATCTTGGCGTTATTGATATAAGCGCTGAAAAATGTGCTCATTTTAAAGAGCGCGGAGTAAACGTTTTTAATACATATGAGGCAATTGCCGATTTTTGTAATATTATTTTTCTTGCCGTTAAGCCACAAAATTATGAAGAAGTTTTAAAGTCCCTTGTTGGTTTGACAAACGGAAAAATCATAGTCAGCATTGCGGCCGGAATTTCAACCGGTTATATAAAATCACGCCTTGGCGAAGACAGCAATGTCGTTCGCGCAATGCCAAACACTCCGCTTCTTATTGGCTGCGGCGCCACAGCGCTTTGCCACGTTGCGCCTGTAACAGATGAGCAGTTCTTGAAAATCAAGCAGATTTTTGAGGCGGGGGGGGGTGTTGACGTTTTACCTGAAGATAAAATGAATGCTGTTATTTCGGTTAACAGCAGCAGCCCAGCTTATGTATATCTGTTTGCAAAAGCTTTAATAAACGGTGCGGTAAAGCAGGGGATTGATGCACAGACCGCTACTGGTCTTATTGTTAAAACGCTTGAAGGTTCAGCAGAAATGATAAAATCATCCGGCAATACACCTGACGAGCTTATAAAAATGGTGTCCTCACCGGGAGGAACTACCCTTAAAGCGCTTGATGCACTCTATGAGCATGATTTTGAAAACGCCGTTATTGACGCAATGGAACGCTGCACAAAGCGTGCGGAGGAGCTCGGCAAATAACTCCGCAGCGGTAATATAAGCCCTTTGTTTTGCATATAAATTTGTAAACTTATATGCAAAAGGAGGGCAAGCCCTTGGAACGTCAACGTGTGCAGACCCGTACTCAAATAAAAAAGCGCAATGTTTTACCGGGGTTTAAATCAAAACCGTTAAGGCAGTATCTTTTGCTGATGATGCTTGTTTTAATCGGCGTGCTGATCGGTGCTTTATATGTTAAAAATTCTGGTGTCAATAAAACCGGTTTAGAAGGCACAGGATTTTTCATGCAGGATATTCTCTCGCTAAACGCTGCATCAAAAGGTTTTGCTTCTCTTGCAGCTTCTTCTTTTTTTCCGATATCCATGCTTGTTTGCGCAGCTTTCATATTCGGGCTTTGTGCAATAGGGTTCCCGTTTGAAGCACTGATACCGGTTTTTCAGGGCATATGGCTTGGAGCGTCTATGGCTTCAATTGATATCAGATATGGCGTTAAGGGTCTTGGTATTTGCCTTATTTTCGTAATGCCTCAGGCGCTCATTACATCACTTGCCGTGATGGTTGCAAGCAGAGAAGGCTTTAAATTTTCGCGCTCAGTTTCAAAAGCTGTCTTTTCCGGAGTTCAAAAAAACCTTACGCCTGATTTTCGTACATATTGCTTCAAATATGTCGTTTGCTTTTTGCTTATCGCTGCAGCTTCGATGATTGAAGCTCTTTCAATTATAATATTTTCAAAGATTTTCTTTACTTGAATTAAATTTATCGGTATTACCACATATCTTGCTAAAAGGGCACGATTTTTGAAGGGAAATGAAGTTTAATGGTCGATTATGTATCAGGGTTTGTTGACTATCTGCAAAATTCCAAATCAGCTTCAGATAATACTATACAAGCCTATCATCGTGATATAAATCAATTTATAGGTTATGTCAACGATCTTGGAGTTATAAGCCTTGATGCTATTGACAGCTCGACTCTTAATAATTTCACTGCTTCTATGATTAAAAAGGGCAGGTCTGATTCCACTGTGTCACGCTGTGTCGCCTCAATCAGGTGCTTTTACCGTTATTTAATAATGCTGGGTGAAGTAAGAGTCAATCCTGCTTCAAGCATAAAGATAGTTCGTGAAAAAAAGCATCTTCCTGAGATCCTTTCTAACGAAGAAGTGGACTTGCTTTTGAGGCAGCCTATGTGTAACGATATGAAGGGATATCGCGATAAGGCTATGCTTGAAATACTTTATGCGACCGGCATCAGGGTATCGGAATTGGTGTCGCTTAACGTAAATGACGTTAATCTTGAACTTGGTGTTTTATATTGCCGAAGTGGCAGCAAAAGCAGGGTAATACCTGTTTATAAAGACGCCATTGACGCAGTAGCTCTATACATTGATAAGGCGTCTGCTCTTCTAGATATAAATAGCGATGGTACGCCGCTTTTCATAAATCGAGGAGGCAGCAGGCTTTCAAGACAGGGTTTCTGGAAAATTATAAAGCAGTATGCGCAGCTCGCAGGAATAAAGAAATGCATCACACCGCACACATTAAGGCATTCTTTTGCAACTCATCTTCTTGAAAACGGTGCCGATTTAAAATCAATTCAAGAAATGCTCGGACATTCCGATATTTCATCAACACAGGTTTACGCGCAGATAGTTAAAAATCATTACAGAGAAGTTTATGACAAATGCCATCCGAGGGCATAATAATCTGTTTCCCCGTTTTAATTTGAAATTACAAGGTAAGCTTTTGCGTAAATGTGTTTATTATGTTATAATATAAAATATGCAATCAAAAATTAAAAACTATTTAAACTTAATTAACGGAGGTTCCAATGGCTGGTTTTCTTGGGTTTGGCAATTATTCGAAGCCCGGTCCTGGTATAGGTAAGGACGAGCCTCAGAAACATAGTTTCTTTGTCTTTTTTGATATATTTATTCGCAAGTTTTGGAAATTGATAGAGATTAATCTGCTCTTTTGTATTTGTTGCATTCCGTTTTTTATTCCCTTTGTTTTGACAGTTATGTATCTGCCCAGCAATGCGGTACTTTACTATATTTCTTTAATACCGCTAATCGGTATAGCTGTAAATATATCCGGCTTGACTTATATTTTGCGAAACTTTACAAGACAGGAACACGCATTTCTGTGGATGGATTTTAAAGATACGGTAAAAAAGAACTGGCGTCAATCTTTGATTGTTGGAGCAGTTGATTTTGTTGTAATCTTTTTATTGGTTTTTTCTATTAGGTTCTATTACGCTAATTTAGCTACGAATGGTTTTTTTGTTATTCCATTTGCCTTGTGTATTCTTTTCACAATAATAATAACATTCATGCATTATTATATATTTGTAATGCTGATTACTTTTGACCTAAAAATTAAACAAATTTTCAAGAACGCGTTTATTTTTTCGTTTGCGGGAGTAGGACACAATATTTTAATAACTTTATTCTGCGGTATAATAATATTAATTGCATATTCATTTTGGCCTGTATCGTTTCTGTTCATCCCATTCATTACAATAAGTCTGATTGGATTTATCATTGTTTTTAACGTTTGGCCAACAATAAAAAAGTTTATGATTCCTGAGTTGCCGGATGAAGAAGTAACCAAGGAAAATGCACCTATATTTGAAGACACCGGTAAGAATAATTAATATACAATACCCATACAGCAGGCTTTTGCCTTATGTATGGGTATCGTTTTCTTAAATCTTATTTTTTGCCTCTATTTCATCTTTAGGTTTCGTTAATTCATGGTTGCTTTTTGTTTTGAAGTTTGCAAGCGGTGAGCTTTCGATTGCTTGTTTTGCCTGTTTGCTGGATAGATGGGTATATATTTCTGTTGTACTGAGGCTTTCGTGACCAAGGATTTCTTTTAATACACGAATGTCAACGCCACCCTGCTGATACATTAAAGTCGCGGCTGTGTGACGCAGCTTGTGAACGGAATATCCTTTGCCGTCAAGCCCTGCCTGTCCAAGATACTTATAAACTATCCATTGCACGGTTTTAGGGCTTATACGCGTTCCCAAACGGCTGATAAAAAACGCATTTTTATCTTTAACGTTATCGTAAGCTCTAACCGCCTTGTATTTTTCAATAGCGTCAAGGCAGGCATTATTCAGATAAATATTGCGCTCTTTGTTGCCTTTGCCTGTGACTTTTATATAATCTTCGTGAATGTCGCCGTTATCAATGCCAACAAGCTCAGAAAGGCGCATGGCACAGTTTAAAAACAGGGTTAAGATGCAATAATTGCGCTCCTTGTGATCGCCGTCAATATTGCTAAGCACTTCAATGCTTTCTTCAAGTGAAAGGTACTTTGGCAGTGATTTTTTCTTCTTTGGTGTTTCAAGGTTTCGGGTTGGGTTTACGCTTATCATGCATGCCTTGTCACAGGCATATTTGTAAAACGAACGAAGGCTTGAAACCTTGCGGGCTCTTGTAGACGAATTGTTTTGGCGAACACCTCTTATGTAGATTAAATATTCATAAATATCGTCAAGGGTAACCGAGGCAATAAGCGCAACGTCAACGTCAGACACCGTAATTTCTTCAAAGACCGCATCTTTTAAGCTTATGTTGCGGTGCATTTTTATAAATCTAAAAAAGGTTCGTAAATCCAATGCGTATTCATCTACGGTTTTTTGGGATTTACCCTTGATTGTTTCCATATATCTAAGAAAATCTTGAATCGGCTTAGAAGCCTCGTCATAAATACGCTTGTCCATTTATAATACCTCTTTATACTTTTTAAAAGGAGGAAAAGTTCTTGCAGCTTTTCAAAAAGACTTTTAACGCGCCGGTCGGGGATATAACGGTAATCTGTAACCGTGATTACATTATAAATCTTTCTTTTGGAAAAGACAATTGCGACTCTTGGCTAAAGAAATATTTCGGCGAAGTAGAAATTTGTGATGAAGGCCCGCTTTGCCATCAGTGTGAAAGAGAAATCGCATCATACTTTTCCGGCAATTTAAAGAAATTTGAAACACCGTTTAAATTATATGGCACAGCGTTTCAACTGAAAATTTGGAACGCGCTATTAAAAATACCATATGGCAAAACTGCAACATACGCCGGCATATCTGAAATGGCAGGTGCGGGTGGTGCACGTGCAGCGGGCGGTGCGCTTTCGCAAAATCCAATTGCCATTATTGTACCCTGCCATAGGATAATCCGAGCAGACGGCACGTTGGGCGGCTTTTGCAGCGGATTTGAGAAAGTTAATATTAAACGTGAATTATTAACGCTTGAAGGCGCGTTTTTTATTCCATCATAACAAAACCCATGGCATTAAGTGTTTTTCTGTTAATATTATCAGATACGGTTAATCCGTTTTCTTTTTGAAACTTATGTATAGCACTTTTAAAATCAGCGGAATCATAAATACCGCTGCAATAACCATTAAAATAGCCTAACTCTTTTAACCGTTTTTGCACTACCTGAACATCAAGCCCATACATATATGGGCTGATAATGCGGCTTCCGTTTCCAAATGCTCCGAAACAACCTCCCGTAATGCATACAGGCGTGCCATAGGGCACAATTTTGTAAAGTTCCTCCACGTCGCTGTTATACATGCGAAAACAGCCGTGAGAAGCGGCTGTGCCAATCGTTTCCGGGTGTCTGGTGCCGTGTATTCCATAATCGCCCCAGATGCAGTTTATACCAAGCCAGTGGCCGCCAAATCCTTCCCCCCAGTTTGATTTTTGTGTTATCTTATAATTCCCAAGAGGGGAGGGGGTAGAACTTTTGCCGACTGCACATTTATATTGCTTTAACAGTTTTCCGTTGCAGAGAAGATATAGGCGTTTTTCATTGGTATCTATTAGAATAGCGTAATTTTTTGTTTGAGCCGATGGCTTTACTGCTAATGAATTTCCGCTGTGAGACAAAAACATATGTGTGCAAAGTAGTATTATAGCTGTTGCAAATAGCGTTATCATCGTGTAATAGGTTAAATTATTATGAGAACGCATATGATTAACTCCTCGTTCTTTTTAATTGCAGATATGCATTACATGAATTTATATGATTCTTATAATTAATTTACAACATAAAGCTTTTGATCCGGCAGTCTTGAATTAAATTAAGTTGTTTAATGCGTCTGATTGTAATATAATATTAAAGTGAAATTTAAGATACTTATAAAATGGACATAAATTGTATGAGGTGAAAAAATGCTCAAAAAAACAACATTAAAACTTAGTCTTTCTATATTTGGTGCTACTGTCGTTTCGGTAATTTTATCAATAATAATTTTAATGACAATTGGGGGAATCGGATCCACAAGCTCCACTTCTTCAAGTGTTGCAAATGGAGCCTCCAGTGCTATTTCAAGCTCACAAGATGTATCAAGTTCATCATCAGTTATAAGCTCTTCATCGGTTTCAACAATTTCTACATCATCAGCTTCAGCAAATCTGGCTAAGGTTCTTGACACAGAAGGGGGACTGGTAAGTTACACAGCAGGTAAGGTACTGTTGGGAACATTCTGCATTATTATTTTCTTATGGCTTATGTATACAACCGCATGGCATGAAGGAAATAAAGACCCAAACAGAATTAAATTCGGCCGTATGAAAAAATTTATGGCAAAAGGTCTTGTGGCTGGTCTTTTTGCTGCAATACCTTATGCAATTTTAACTTTGTTTTTTGTTTCAATGCATGCCTCGGCAGCGGATACTTCTGCAAGAGCAATCGTAAATTCTATATATCGCATTTTTAATATGCAATATATAATTATGGGTGACGGATTTACAGCTTACCCTGTAGTTTGCTTTTTATTATTACTTTTGATTCCAGCTTTTTCTGCGCTTGGATATCTGGCAGGGTATCGTAACTTAAGCATAACTTCAAAAATAGTATATAAGAAAAAAGATACTACCATTAAAAAAAGTGGAACTGTTAAAAGAAAATATTAAAAGATAATACTTGAAACTATGCTTTTAAAAGTTAAACTTTAGAAGGAAACTTTGTTATACTTTAACCACCCCTCGCATACTGTTTTTCGAGGGGTGGTTTTTTGTGAAAATTCGTATTGTTAAGACACCCATAAAACGCGCACAGGTGATATTAAGCTGTTTTTTTTCGGTAATAGGGATCTGCGCATTAACCCTGATAATAATAATGGCGGTTGGTCAGGTTCAGCGTGTTTTCGCATCTGATAAACCTGAATCCGTCAATGATAAAACTGTTATAATCGATCCGGGACACGGCGGCGTTGACGGCGGCGCGGTCGGTTATAATGGAGTTATAGAAAAAGACATAAACCTAAAAATTTCTTTAAAACTGAGAACTTTTTTTGAAGCGTCCGGTTTTCGTGTTATAATGACAAGAGAAGACGACATATCAATTTATGACGAAGGCAGCGATACGGTTAGAGAAAAGAAAAAAACCGATATTTATAACCGTTCAAAACTGTTAGAAGAAAATCCAGATGCTATTTTTATAAGCATTCATCAAAACAAATTCGAGCAATCCCAATATAGCGGGACACAGGTGTTTTATTCCGGTAACAATGATAATTCAAAGTTGCTTGCTCAATTTATACAGACAAATGTAAAAGATATGCTGCAAAAAAATAACGATAGGCAAATTAAGCCTGCGGGTGATAATTTATATATTCTTTATCATGCAAAATCACCGGCAGTAATGGTTGAATGCGGCTTTTTATCGAATCCTCAGGAGTCGGTTTTACTGCAAGACGACAAATATCAAGATAAGATTGCGTTTGCCATATATTGCGGAACTCTCGATTATTACGCTTAAATTAATCATTTTGGAAGTGAAAATATGAGCCAGAAAGTAAAAAGTGTGTTTGTTTGTTCACAATGCGGAGGACAATCGCCAAAGTGGAGCGGAAAATGCCCGGATTGCGGCGAGTGGAACACCTTTGAGGAGCAAAATCGGACAACCTCCGCCGCGCCCAACCAAACCGCCGAAAAGGCCGCAAAATATCAAACTACCTCCGTCGCCGCGCAAACCCTGTCCGAAATTTCGGAAATGCAGGATGTGCGCGTATCTACCGGAAACGAGGAGCTTGACCGGGTGCTGGGCGGCGGGCTGGTCGAGGGCAGCGTAATCCTGTTGGGCGGCGACCCCGGCGTGGGGAAAAGCACCTTGCTTTTGCAGGTGGCGGCTCAGCTTAGCGAAAACTGCCGCGTGCTTTATGTAAGCGGCGAAGAAAGCGCGCGGCAGATTAAGATGCGCGCCAACCGTCTGGATGTGCGTCAGGAAAGTTTATACGTGCTTGCGGAAAACAGCGTGGAGAGCATCCTTGCCAAGTGTGAGGCTTTACAGCCGGATGTGCTGGTGATTGACAGCATCCAAACCATGGTTAGCGAAGAAAGCGCCAGCGCGCCGGGTACCGTGTCACAGGTGCGTCAGAGCGCCGCGGCAATCATCCGCTACGCTAAAACCAGCGGTACCTCCACATTTCTCGTGGGTCACGTCACCAAAGAGGGCAATCTCGCCGGCCCGAGAGTGCTGGAGCACATGGTGGACACGGTGCTTTACTTCGAGGGCGACACCCACTCCACCCACCGTCTGGTGCGTGCCATCAAGAACCGCTTCGGGGCGGTCAACGAGATCGGCGTGTTCGCCATGACCGAGCGCGGCCTCAAGGGCGTGAGCAACCCCAGCGCCATCTTCCTGTCCCAGCACAGCCAGCCGGTGCCCGGCAGCTGCGTGCTGGTCACGCTGGAGGGCACGCGCCCGCTGCTGGTCGAGATCCAGGCCCTGGTGGACGGCGGCGGACCCAGCCCGCGCCGCCTCAGCGTGGGCCTGGAGCGGGATCGTCTGGCCATGCTGCTGGCCGTGCTGCACCGCCATGCCGGCGTGGCCTGCATGGACCAGGACGTGTTTGTCAACGCCGTGGGCGGGGTGCGCATCAGCGAGCCGGCGGCCGATCTGGCCGTGCTGCTGGCCATCACCTCCTCGCTGCGCGGCAAGGCTCTGCCCAAGGGCTTTCTGGCCTTTGGCGAAGTGGGCCTGGCCGGTGAGATCCGCCCCGCCCCGCGCGGGCAGGAGCGGCTCAAAGAGGCCGCCAAGCTGGGCTTCAGCGTGGCCGTGGTGCCGCGCGCCAACGCCCCCAAAAAGCCCATCGAAGGCCTGACCGTGCATGCGGTGGAACGGGTGGACGAGGCCATCGACCTGATCCGCCGCGAGTTCGAGTGAGCCCGAGCCTGCCCAGGGCCCCGCTACGCACAAGCCACAAGGCCTCGGGGGGCACGCTCATAGGACAATGCGCGCATGAATTTCAAGAAAATCCTGGTGCCCGTGGGTGGCATCCTGCTGGTGGCGATGTCCTACCGGGCCTACGGCCTGGGTGGGGTGGCGGTGGCCCTGGGGGGCGTGGTGATGTGGGTGCTGATGCACTACACCCGCCTCATGCAGGTGCTCAAGCGGGCCAACAACAACCCCATCGGCTATGTGGGCAGCGCGGTCATGCTCAACGCCAAGCTGCGCCCGGGCGTGGCCATGCTGCACGTGCTGGCGCTGACCCGGGCGTTGGGTGAGCAGCTTTCGCCCAAGGACGAACAGCCTGAGGTTTTCCGCTGGACCGATGGCTCCAAGTCGCATGTCACGGCCGAATTCCTCAACGGCCGGCTGGTGAAATGGACCCTGTACCGCCCCCCTGTGAGTGAGGGCGACGATTCCGACCCCGCGCCGGCCCCTTAAAATCGCCCTTTGACCTGCTCGGCAATGTGCCGGGGCGGGGTTTTCGCAGCAGCCACGGCAAACACCCAAGGACACAAGCGCATGAGCACACTCGCCCCTTCAATGGCCGACCGCGACGGCAAGATCTGGATGGATGGCCAGATGGTGGATTGGCGTGACGCCAAGGTCCACGTCCTGACCCACACCCTGCACTATGGCTGCGGCGCCTTCGAAGGTGTGCGCGCCTACAACACGGTGAACGGCACGGCCATCTTCCGCCTGGAGGAGCACACCGAGCGCCTGTTCAACAGCGCCAAGATCCTGCGCATGAAGCTGCCCTTCAGCAAGGAAGAAGTCAACGAAGCCCAGAAGGCCGTGGTGCGCGAAAACAAGCTCGAAAGCTGCTATCTGCGCCCATTGACCTGGATTGGCTCGCAAAAGCTGGGCGTCAGCCCCAAGGGCAACACCATCCACCTGATGGTGGCGGCCTGGGCCTGGGGCGCCTACCTGGGCGAGGAAGGCCTCAAGCGCGGCATCCGCGTCAAGACCACCAGCTACACCCGCCACCACGTCAACATCACCATGACGCAGGCCAAGGCGGTGAGCAACTACACCAACTCCATCCTGGCCAAC
>DBTI01000269.1 GCA_002306975.1 Ruminococcaceae bacterium UBA1320 | reverse complement strand
TGCGACATGGGGTGTAAGCCTTGTTTCAACGCCGCCCTGCCCCAGCCCTACCGGAATCGCGCTTACGACAAGCCATAAAAAATTGCGCGAGATTGAATAGCCGATAAGCGCAACTCCGGTCGTTATCACGCAAACGAACGTGACGCTGCCTGTTCCGAATTTCCTTATCGCTCTGAATATTGTAACGCTCGCAACAGCCGACATGCAGAACATAATGGTCGTCAATATCCCGGCGCTGTCAAGGGGCATCTTCATTTCCGTGTGTATTGACGGCCACGCCACACCCTGCAAGCTGTCGCAAAGACCAAGACTGACAAATATAAGATAAATGAATATAATAACGGCAAATTTTTTGTTTTGAGTTTTCACAACAAATCCTCATTCTGCCGCCTTGAGTTTGAAAAACTTAATCGGCGGCAACGAAATTCTAAGTACTATTTATTCCGCAGCCGCAAAAGGCAGTTTTGGAATAATGTCCTGAATGGTCAGGTAAGAAAGGCCCGAAAGGTAATCGTTCTTATAGCCTTTTGAAAAGATAATTTCCGGGAACGTCAAGTCTGAAATATAGGCTGTCGCCGCGATCTTCACCGAGTCAAGGCTTGTTGATTGATTTTGAATGCGGGTGCCGCCAATGACGACTAGTGATGGGTTTGAAACACAGTTTATAATGGCGACAAGTCGGGCAACGGCGTCCGCATAGTCTTTTTCGCTTGCCGCTTCCTTTAAAATAACGTCGAGCGTTTTGTCGGGCAGCATCGGCATAAACCCGAACTCACCCGCGAAATGCTTTGCTCCATGAACAATTTTTCCATCCGTTATAATTCCCGCGCCGGTGCAGTCGTCATTTAAATGGATATAGGTTATATTAATACTGCTTATATCGCAGTCGGCGTTCTTTTCAGCGTAATGAATTGCAAAGCCAAGGGCGATGGCGTTAAGATCGTTTTCAAGGATAACAGGAAGATGAAAGGTTTCCTGAAGCTGTTCGCCAAGGTTGTTTATATACCAAATGTTAAAACCGCTGCTGACATAGTAATGCCCTTTTTCCACAATGCCGGGTACGCCGAGCCCAATCGCGCAGATGTCCCACTTTTTCTGTAACCTGGTGACAAACTGAATGGCGGCAATAGAAAGGTTGTTGCCCGCTGTTTTTTCCGCGCCGTTTGTCAATACATTTGCGGAGAGGTCGCAAATCTGGTAAATAATTGTGCCTTTTTCAATGAAAAGCGACAATATGAGGTTGTGGTTTTTGTTAAGCATATATCGTTGTGCCCGCCGTCCGCCGCTTGATTCATCAATGCCTGAAACAATAATTTCTCCGCTTGCAAGCAGCTCTTCGAGCAGGGCGCGCACAGTGGTGGCGCTGACCTTGGTTATTTCAGTGATCTCGGCTCTTGTCGCCGAGTGCAATTCAATCAGTGCCTTATAAATAAGCTCTATGTTCATTTTCTTCATTATTTCCGGTTTTCCGGTCAAATTATGCATAGTCAAACCCTCATTTCACATAACTATAAGAACTTAAATTTTCAACTAATAAAAGATACTAATAAAAGTATCTAACAAAAGTATATGCAACATTTCGCCCATTGTCAAGATGTTGATCTATATTTTTTTGATAATATTTTATAGTAGATTAAAACCCTTTAATTTCATATTGGGTTTAGACATTGTTAGGATTCTAAAAACTAAATGCGCTTAAATTCTGATTTCACTCACATAATTTTACTTTTAAGGAACAAGATAAGTATTGAATTATTGTTGCAGTTTCAAATAAGAGGGGGAACAAATATGCCGAATGACCGGGAGAAAAAAGACAACAGCAAACAAAAAAGTCAAAACCCACAGCGCTCCAATGATCAGTTGGGTGAGAACGCCGGAGAGGGCCGTCTGATGAAAGACCAGCAAAAGAAGGACAAAAAGAAGTTATAAAGCAAAAGAACTGTTATGGATTACATCCGTAGCGGTTCTTTTTTACGAGTAATCTTAATTATAGCAATTACAAAATCAAAGCGAAATGGTGCTGATATCTTTTACTTTTATTTAAAATTTGCAATAACAACCGATTCATAAAGCGTTAAGGTTCTATATACAGTCCAATAATGATTTCATGCATTCTTGGACTGTATATAGTGTGGCTGTGGCCAGAGGCTAAACGCCATGACGCGCGCACATCCGTGCTAGAAGTTTTGCAATCGCAAATGCACCATGCGTCGTGCAATTGCGATTGCACTAAATAGAGTCCAAAAAAGCTTGGTGATTTGATTAGCTTGCATGTGAATTGTTTCTGGACTCTATATAAATAAAAGAATTAAATAATTTTAAAAAATGTCTTGTAA
The DNA here is from genome assembly GCA_002306975.1 of Ruminococcaceae bacterium UBA1320. Classification (GTDB taxonomy): domain Bacteria; phylum Bacillota; class Clostridia; order Oscillospirales; family Ethanoligenentaceae; genus Ruminiclostridium_D. Next base: position 4,613 of record DBTI01000269.1, on the reverse strand, counting down.
TCAGTTCAACTGTTATATATATTATAGAACATATGAAACAAGAAGGAGGGCATAATATGCTGCTGAACATGGATTTTGCATCTGATGAACCAATCTATATGCAAATCCGCAACGGCATTGTTACGGGTATCGCCACAGGCAAGCTCAGGGATGGCGATCCGCTTCCATCTGTCCGCACGCTCGGAGCAGACATTGGCGTTAACCTCCACACCGTCAATAAAGCATACAAGCGGCTTCAAAGTGAGGGATTCATCGAAATTCTGCGAAATCGCGGAGCGGTTATCCGCGCGGGTGATTCCGAAAAAAACGTAGTACAGTTTCTTGAAATAGCGGAGAATTCTTTGAAAAACATTGTTTCAGAAGCAATTACGCGTAAAGTTGATCGTGCTATTATTCATCAAATCATGGATAACATTTTTGACGAGCTGGGAGGCAATACTCAATGAACACAAGTTCAATTATCATTGCAGTGACTTATATTTTCGTCGTTTTTCTGTTTATCATCGAACCGTGGTTTTCAAGGAAAAACGTTCTCTTCGGTGTTGTTTTTGGTGACAATGAAGTATGGAGCAGTGACAATGCCAAACAGATCAGGCGGCGCTATTTGCTTGAGTCGATTTCCGTCGCAGTAATCATAACAATGATTATTTCAATCTATTACTTCAATTCTACGACGGAAGAAGCAAGGGTAAAAGCATTTCTAATTGGAATTTTCGCGGTATTAATCGCGGAAACAATTGTCTTTGTTATCGCCAACCGGCGCACACGCGCTTTTAAAGCCGAAAATCTGAATAACGGCAATCTTGTCCAAAATAAAATTGTCATTGAAACAGGGGTTCCAGAGCGGGAAGCGGTGATTTCGGCGGCATATATTCTGCTGCTTCTTCCCTTGCTTATTACTACTATCGTCGTGGCTTTTTGGGGCTATGGCAGCATGCCTGATATAATTGCCACCCATTACAGCTTCACAGCCGCGGATGCATGGTCGCAAAAATCGTGGGGTATCGTTTTAAACCCTGTTTTTGTTGAAATAGTGATTGCCGCAATCATTGCCGCATCCTTTCTTCTTACGCGGCGCGCGCCTGCTTCTGTGCGTGGAAACCCGAACGCCGCTCCTGAGTCAATGCGCTATAGAAAATATATAAATATCATCATATTATTAACCGGAATTTTTATGGAAATTGACTTTCTTACAGTGGAAATCGGTTTTATCACATTTGTTCATCCGCTTCTGTTTAACATACCAGTTATTATAACGCTGCTTCTGACTGTACTGATATTTGTCGTTTACTTTCGCTTTGTGCGTGTAAAAAAGCCCTCCGGCGCTATTCTTGACGACGATGCAAAATGGGTGCTCGGAATGTTTTACTATAACCCGTCCGATCCGTCTGTATTTGTGGAAAAGCGCGTAGGTATTGGTTATACAGTTAATTTTGCAAGACCTGCCGCTTGGATTTTTATGCTTGGCATCCTTGCCTTTGTGCTTATAACAGTTATTTATTCTTTTTACGCAAAGTAAAATTGAATCAATATTTTTAAAAGGGGGTTTTCAAATGGTAAGTGGTTTGTCAATCGCAGCCATGTTTTTCTCCATGATTGTACCGTTAACATTTTTTATTGTATTTCTAATTGTCTTTATGGTAAAAAAGAAACCGGGGTTTATTCCTGTTCTTGTCGGTGCCGGTGCTTTTCTCGTTTTCGCTTTGATCATTGAGGGGTTTATCAATCGTTACATACTTGTGATCAACGGATCCACCGTCGCGTTTTTCAAAAATGCGCTTTTCGTTTCAATATACGGCGGTCTTATGGCGGGAATATTTGAAGAAACAGGGCGGCTTGTCGGGTTTAAACTGTTTTTTAAAAACAGAAATGAGTGGAAACACGGCGTGGCATACGGCATAGGCCACGGCGGTCTTGAAATTATCTATATCGGCGGAATACTCGCCTTAACGCAGATAAACAACGTCATTTATTCAATGATGATTAACGGAGGCACTTTTGATTCGTTTTTAAAGAAATTGGCAGGCATGCCGGAGCAGGTTACCGCCCTTGCGACGGCGCGACAGCAGCTTATCAGCCTTCCCTCGTATTTTTTCCTTGCCGGAGGCATCGAACGCGTAAGCACGCTTCTCATACATATTGCGCTGTCGCTGCTTGTGTTTTATGCCGTTAAAAAAAGGCGCTATGTCTTTTTCGCGCTTTCAATCCTTTTACATGCCTTGCTTGATTTCCTGGCGGCGTACTTATCGCAGATCGGCGTTAATACCATGATAATAGAAGGCATAATCGTACTTTTTGCAGTAGTGTCCGTTGTCTTCATTTTGAAGTCTCGCAAGCTGTTTGCCAGTGGTGAAAAAGTAAATGAGGCTATTTCCAATTAGGCGAGGCATTCTTTCCCCTCCCCTTAAGAGAAGGGGAGGGGAAAGAATTGTTTTATAGCAGTATAACAAATATATAGGATTTGTTTTTTGTGTCTCCCCCGCCGGAGGCGGGGGAGACACATCTTTCAAATCGAAAAGGTCTGCCTTCAAACCGCAGCGAACAGTTTCCGCAAACGGTTAAAAGGCAGACCTTTATTTTTTTATTATGCGGGAATATCCGACGGCTTGCCGTTATCACGGTATATTCCAAGCCTTCTCGCAAGATAGTTCCAAAAGAACACGATGCCTGTTGCAATCATCTTAGCACCCATTGCGTTGAGATGAAACGAGCCGGTGAAAAAATTGAGCAGCAAAATATTAAAAACATAACCGATAACAGCGACAAGATAGATTAAAACAGTTTCCTTGATTACATTTATTGTGTTGCTGTCGCTTTTGTTGATAACGCTGGAATTTTTAAACGTCATCTTTTTGCCGAGCAGCATGTTTACAAGGGTGGAGAAGACAAAGGCTATCGTAAAGCTGAGGTTTTGGTTAAGCTTAAGCGGATAGGTAAAAAGCCAGAACAATCCCCATTCTACTACGGTTGCGACACCGCCGACAATGACGTAGCTTAAAAACTGGCGCAGGTTTTTATTTTTCAGTGTGATGCTGCCAATCATTTTAATACCTCCGCACCTTTGCTTCTTTATTATTATACTACCCAGAAACTATGAACACAAAGTTAAGTAAAGGTAAAGGTTTTTAAAATTTCCTTTTTCTGCACCAAAAATCAATCGGAAAGCTCCGTCAACCGACGAAACTTTCCGATTGATTTTATATTATGTCATCAGTCGTTTTGAACCAAGTCGCTCCTTGTCTTTTGAAGATAGGCAAGCAGCTCTTCGCAGATCTTGTCACGGTTGCGGCGATAGGTTCTTGTATATTCCGAAACAGAATAATTGCTGTCCTGCATGATGAAAACAATGCCGTCGGTGACATCAACAACATTAAAGCTGTCGAATTGCTCATCAAGGTAAATTTCAAGCGCATCGCGGCACAACTCGTCAAACTCGCCGTTTGCGCCGCTGTCCTCGGTATAAACCTCGTTCATTGCGAACTCGATATAGATTAGGTTAAGATTTATAAAAGTGTCCTCACCGTTTAATTCTTCGAATTTTTTATATTCCGCGCTGGGTGAAAAATCTTCAATAGCCATTATTTTTTCCCCTTTCGGCAGTCCTTTATTTTTCTATATCATTATTGCAATTTCAAATAAAAACGGGAAAGCAGGATGTTATCTCCCCCGCCAAAAGCGGGGGAGATAACAAAACCATTCCATTTTAACTTTATAATTGCTATAAATATTATAAATCAATTATTCCCATATGTAAACGGTCAATTTTTGTTTAGAAATTGCATGTCGACAAGTGTTTTGTAGGAATAGCCGCCGTTGTAAATTCCGGTTGCAATCAAAACGTCCATGTCGTTGTCGACTGCTTTTTCTGATATGAAGCCTTCCGGACTCCACAAATTATCTTCATATGCTCGTTTTAACGACGCTTCAAGGGCGCTGTCGGAAAGGGTAGGGAACTCAAGCTTCAAATCCTTCGCGGCAAGTGTTTTGTCATCCTGCACTGTTTTCAGCGCCTTGAGAATGGCGTTAACAAATTTTTGAACGGTCTGCGGGTCGTTGTCAATGGTGGATTTTTTAACGCCGCAGACAGAATAGGAGTAATCGCCCAAATCCGGGAACTTGTAGAACGGTTCGCCCCAAACGCCTTTGGAAATACCTTCGCTGATCTGCGGTTCCGCGCCGTTGCCGATATCGCCCGCTCCGTTTTGAAGCATCGCGACGACGGTTGCGGCATCGGCGGGCTCAGACAAGGTTACATCTTTTTCGGGGTTCAAACCGAGCTTGATGAGCAGATAACGGGTTAAAAGATTAGGTGAGCCGCCGTGACGCCCCGCTACTATTATCTTTCCCTTTAAAAACGCCTTTAAGTCGGCGTCACTGCTACTCTTTGGCCCTGTGCCTTTTTTGCAAACGAGATAGACGTTGGCACGGTTGACAACGTTGACAACGCCCGTAATGGGGTCGGAGTTGCCCTTGTCAGCGAGCGCGATTGTGTCGATTCCTCCGATAACCGCCCAAGCCGAGCCGCTGACAACCGCGGTTGCATGTGTTCCGCCTGTAGCCTGAATAACGCTGACATTAAGGCCCTGCTCTTTGAAATACCCCTCGCGCTGCGC
>DBTI01000309.1:1666-5002 GCA_002306975.1 Ruminococcaceae bacterium UBA1320 | reverse complement strand
TTATCAAAAGCTTGTTGAGGAAGCAAGACTGAGTTATCTTGCTATGAATGCAGTTAATCCGCAGGATATGATGAAAATTCCAGAGATTGAGCAGGCATTTGCATCTGGAAAGAAGATAAAACCGCTAATACTTTTAATGAAGAAATCTAAACCCGTTATTTCAGAATTCCTAAAAGAGATGTATCGAAACACACAGGGAATGGATGCTGTTATTGCTACAATGATTCTTTATGGTGCATATGATGGAGCTGAAAAGCAAGAAATCCCCTGTATATATACTTTGCTTAATCCAGCAGTTCCAACAAGTGAATTTTCTACTGTTGTTGCACCGCATATTCCCCGGCTTTTATATAGAGCATCTCATAAATGTCTGGAAAAAGGATTTTGGCTTTGCTTTAAAAAAACATGCAATATACTTCGCAAAACCGAATGGGGTTTAGCAAAATTGAATACCTGTCCCATAGACAGGCTTAGAAAAAATAATGTTCCGACCTTACTTGGCTACAGTGAAACAATTATACCAAAGCCAAAAGATTGGAGTGAAAATGAAATTGTTACCGGGTATTGGCAAAGAGAACCTGAAACGGAATATAAACCGAATTCAGAACTTGTTGAATTTTTAAATTCTGGCGAAAGGCGTCCAATTTATATTGGCTTTGGCAGTATGCCAATTGGAAATGTTAACGATCTTTTGCCTATGATTAAAGAAGCATTAGACATCAGTCATGAAAGAGCAGTTGTATTTCTGTCCTATAACAAAAATGTTCAGCTTGAACATGATGGCCGAATATTCTTAATAGATTCGATTCCTCACAACTGGCTTTTCCCTAAAGTGTCGGCTACCGTAATACATGGCGGTGCTGGAACCTGTGCGGCAAGTATAAAGGCTGGAAAACCGACAATTGTCATTCCATTTATGGGAGATCAGTTTTTTTGGGGTGAACAGATACATAAACGTGGCTTAGGACCTAAGCCAATACCGTATAAATCGTTGAACGCTTTAAAGGTGGCTGAATTAATAAAAGAGACTGTGTTAAATAAACAGATGATTGAAAACGCCAAACATATTGGAGAAATTTTGCAGAAAGAAAATGGAAGTGCTCTTGCGGCTGAAAAGATTCATTTATATCTTCAGAAGCAAAATCAGCGCACCTGACTTTAAGCTGGATTTCTATAAAAACGTACTTACTATTTTACTTGTACCTGCGTTTTTCACTGCATCTTTTATGACCCAACTTTCCATTTTCGGGGAATTGCCCCACATCAAGGGTGGACCGTTCCCCGTTGAACGGACAAAGAAAAAAAAGGCCTGTCGTAGAATAGCTTGGATTTAGGCGGCCTTGCTCCGGATTTCAAACGGAGTGAGGCCATCTTTCATGTTGATACGCTCATAATTATAAAATTGCACATATTCAGCCACTGCTTGTTCGACCTCGGCACGGCAGGCAAAATTTATACGGTACAAGCACTCTGTTTTCAAAGTACCAAAAAAATTCTCCATAGCGGCATTGTCATAAGGACATCCGGGGCTGGACATAGACGGCTGAAAATGGTACTCTTGGCTCAGGTCAAAGTATGCTTGCGAGGTGTAATCGACTAAGAAAAAGGGATTGCTCCCTTTCCCTCGTCTAAGAACCGTACATGAGAGTTTCCCACTCATACGGCTCAAGCATTTCTTAACCTTTTCAGGCGGCAGGTGACGAGTGGAGCTCCAGTTTTCTCAGGAGGAAGTATTCTTTATCTAAGAAAGGATTTTTCGAGATTTTCAGTTTTGGATGTCTCACTATGGAAATTCTCCTGAGGTTGATTAGAACATCGTTTTCGGTCGAAAATGTCCATGGTTTCCCATGGCTTTCGTGCCAATATCTGTTTAGTCGCCACCAACTGTTCTTTTTGGGATGTCGGTGTTTAGCCCATTGCCGCAGTAAGAGATATAGTGTATTGTTGACTTGGGAGAAGACATGGCTTGCAACCGTGTGCTTATGGTAATTTGTCCATCCCCTAATAACTTGGTTAAGTCTGCGGATCAAATCTGATTGTGTAGTCGCTTTACCCTCATGGAGGATTATGTCGGAACATTTCCGAATTATGCTTCTAACAGAGCTTTTAGAGGGTTTTACAATGAGCTTGTCATGAAATTTTCTGAATGTCCAGCCGAGGAAATCAAATCCATCACATATTTGTGTTATGGCGGTCTTTTCTTCAGATAACGTTAATCCTCGGGCTTCAAGGAACATGCTGACAACGCTTTTTAACTCCTCAGCGATTTCTCTCGAGTTTGCTGTGATAATGAAATCATCAGCGTAGCGTATCAGATTGACTTTAGTTTTAGCTCGGAAGTGATTCTCTATGTTACCCTTGGAATTGCGATGATATTTATCTTGTATTACCTTTTCAAGACCGTCAAGTGTAATATTTGCATATAGACTTGAGATTGCTCCGCCTTGTGGCGAGCCTGTCTCTGTTGGGAATAATATGCCTTCGTATATGTAGCCGGATTTCAGAAATTGTTTCATTATTCTTTTGTTCATTGGGATATTACTCTGTAACCACTCATGATTGATGTTATCAAAACATCCTTTTATGTCTCCTTCAAGTATCCACGTTGGCGAGCATTTTCTGGATAGGACATTAAATATTTGCTCACACGCATCCTTTGCACTTCTTCCACGGCGAAATCCGAAAGAAATAGTATCCGCCGTAGTTTCAGCGATAGGTTCAAGTGATAGAGCGTACAATGTTTGCATGGCTCTGTCATACATTGTAGGAATTCCAAGAGGACGTTTCTTGTTTTTGCCTTTCTTTGCGATGTAAACCCGCTTAAGTGGTTTTGCTCTGTAACCCCTGTCAGTTAAAGTTAGCACAGCTTTCATTTTTGATGCCGCTGTTGACCATAGTATTTTGTCTACACCTGACGTGTTTTTACCTTTGTTAGTGGTAACTTTCTTTACTGCATAGGCTTTGGCTGCGAAGGAATGGGTTAGTAGATATTGCAACCTTTTTACTTTGTTCTTGTCCCCATTAGTCACTGCCTTAGCAATTCGTGTCTGTAGCCTATTAACATCATGTTCGATTTCAATCCAATTTATAGACTTCCATTGATGAGAAAGTCTATCTGTGTCTTTTAGGCTCTCGGTGTTATCCGTCGTTGAGTTACTAAAATTCATAGGTTTACAGTCCTCCTCTGCCAAGAAATACCGTGGAATAAGTCAGCACCCTTTCGAGTTAAGGCAAATTTCGAGCCTTTATCCGTATACATTACATATTCGGCTTTCGCTTTTTATTTCTTCTTCTGCCCTCTATGTCATTTCGTCCCCTTGCGGTTAGATACCTCTA
>DBTI01000309.1:0-1292 GCA_002306975.1 Ruminococcaceae bacterium UBA1320 | reverse complement strand
CCAAGTTACCTTTGCTCGACTCCGTACCTTTTGGTCAAAGCGTTTCAGCCTAATTTCGCTTTCTCCAGCGTAACGATTCCTGCAGTGATTCACTTTACGTTCTCCATAGCATTCTTACCCTAGCGGTCACTCATATTTTAGGCTTTATGGGCTTCCGCATTGTCTCGTGAGCTTTCTAACCCAGACGTTACCATCCACGCTATTCACGATAGGGTTACCCCGAATGGATAGGGTAGTCTTTCGACAATATATTAAGCGACTTCTTGTCGCACTTGACTTCCGCGATCACTGTGAAGAATTGCGTCTTTCAACCTTCCAAGCTGCTTTACCGTATCAATGCACAATTCCTTCTTCATGTTTTCACGCATTTCAAGTGCAACTATTTCTCCGTTAAAGCAGTCCATAACAGGCGAGACATACAGCTTGCCGTCGGCGCACTGCACCTCAGTTATATCCGTCAGCAGCTTTGTTTTAGGCATGTCCGAACTGAAGTCCCGTTTGATCAGATTTTCTTTTTCCTGGATTTCGGTCGTCGCCTTAGTGATTCCGTGAGGACGGCGGCGTTTATGCAGCAGTCCTCCATCACTCATTGCACGGTACACCGTTCGGCGGCTTGCATTGATGCCTTTGTAATGCAGCGCCGTCTTAATCCGCTCTATTCCATAATTATCGTTATCCGGATGATCGGATATTATCTCCATTATTTTGACCGTCAGAAGCTCACGAGCAGTCTTTTTCGCTTGATTTTTCAGCCAGCGGTAATAACCTGATTCGCTGACTTTCAAAACATGGCACATCTCTTTTACGGTGTATTTTTCTTTATACTCCATTACAAACAGATGCCGTTCTGCTGTTTTTACTTCTTCCGGTCTTTTGCGAAAAAACCGAGTGCGTCCTTTAATATATCATTTGCCCGCTTTAGCTCGGCATTCTCATGTTCAAGTTCACTATTACGTTTCCGCAGCGCATCATCGGTGAGGATAGGCTTTAACGCCGCTTCCGTAGCTTTGCGGTTCTTCCGCCAGTCGGCAATAGTGTAGTACTGAAGGCCAAGCTGTGCCGCAGCCTTTTTCACTCCGATTTCGTCGGATAACTTTAATGCTTCCGTTTTGAATTCCTTACTGTACTTTTTCATTTTCAAACACCTTTCTCTGATTTTATTTTATCAGATTTTGGGTGTTTGTCGACTCTACTTACATGATAACATTCCACTTTATCAAAACCATTACCTATTACAAACAAATTCATTAAATACCCCTTGGAAATTAGATAAGGTATAATAAGTTTCGCAA
>DBTI01000251.1 GCA_002306975.1 Ruminococcaceae bacterium UBA1320 | reverse complement strand
TTGTTGGTTGTTATGCGGTGTTGCCCTAGTTCTGCTACTGAACTTGGAGCAATTCGGATTCAACACAACTTACCTCCATTTTTAAATGCTCAGATAATCATCATGTCCTCTTTGATAATTTTTTAGGTTCTTACCAGAATAATTTGCGGTTGTTTTTTACCTATGCCAAAAGAGACCGGAGAGCTTAAAGCATTCTCCAGTCTCCTGTATTCTAAATGGAATTAGTCGATTTTTGTACCATAATTGACAGATTCCATTGAAAGTTCTTATACACAAGAGTAGAATAAAATGGACTTGCCAGAATGCTTTGGTAAATAGAAAAGCTTTAATAATAGGTTCTTTTTTACAGACGTTATGGTAAGTAAAATGCCAATGAGATAAACTGAAAAAGTGCTGTTGTTAATAGATGAGTAGAAAGTGCAATGGTATAGTGATATCTCGAAAATAAATTATGTCATGCTGGTAAACAGCTAACAAGTAACGTGGAACGTGGAACAGCACAGAAGCAGAGAACTATTTTGAAAGGATGCATATATGAAAATTGTAATGTTAGACGGTGGACTTGCCAATCAAATGACACAATATATCTTCGCAAGATGTTTGCAACAGGAAACAGACGATAACGTTTTTTTAGATGACCTGTGGTTTCATGTTCATCACGGGTCTATAGCGGAGAGTGCTGAGCTTGTAGAGAATCATTGTTTTCAGCTTGATAAATTTCATAATATAAAAAAGATCCCCCTAATGTCTGAATACTTTGAAAAAGACGTGTGGGAGAATATCGTCAGACTTTCCGAAGAGAAGGGGCAACTGAATGCCGGCTCATGGCTTCCACAGATTTTGAAGGACAATGGGTTGGAATTTTTTATGATGTCCGAAGCCCCGATTTATCAATTTGATGGCATGGTGGCAAAATTTCCATATTATTACTATATTCCGGAAATGTTGAGCGCTCAGGGCAATGTCTATTATTTTGGCTGGTACACTAATGGCGGTTGGTTTAAGCGTCACGAAGAATTGTTTCTTCACGAACTGGAACTGTCGGCCCTAACGAACGAAGCCGACATTAGGATGGCAGATGAAATAGCGCAGAGCCTTTCTGTTGGCATACATATCAGATGCTCCGGAGGCTATAAGGCACATGGGATCGCATTTCAACCTGAGTATTATCAAGTTCAGGTCAAAAATATTTGCAGACTACTGAAATCAAAAAAGAATCCAATGCATAAAAGACCTCACTTTTTTATTTTTTCAGACGATATAGCTTGGTGTAGGGAAAACATTGATAAACTCGGATTGAGTGACTTGCACTACCCGGTTACTTTTGGACAACAGGAACGGGACAAAAATGATAATCAAAGTGATATGAAGCTAATGTCCATGTGTGATATTCTGTTGCTGAACAATAGTGTGTACGGTTACATGGCGGCGCTTTTGAATACCAAATCCGACAAAATCGTAATTAACCCCGTGCAATCAAGGGGCGTATTCTAAAATTAATGATATGGGATGAAAAAACTATGAAAACTGCGCTGATAACCGGCGTTACTGGACAGGACGGAAGTTTTTTATCAGAATTGCTGTTGGAAAAAGGCTACGACGTTCACGGCCTTATAAGACGTAGCTCAACAGAAAAGAAAGAACGTATTGATCATCTGTTTTGCAATCCGCGTTTTCATGTTCACTATGGCGATATGACAGATTCCATGAGTGTCATAAAAATTGTGCAGGAAGTTCGACCGGATGAGATTTACAATCTTGCAGCGCAGTCACATGTTCAGGTATCCTTTGATATTCCGGAATACACCGCCAATGCCGATGGCCTCGGTATCCTTCGGGTGCTGGAAGCAGTTCGCCTCCTCGGACTAGAAAAAGGCTGCCGGATCTATCAGGCATCAACTTCCGAACTTTTCGGTAAGGTGCAGGAGGTCCCGCAAAGGGAAACAACTCCATTTTATCCGTCTTCACCCTATGCCGCAGCGAAGCAGTATGCTTTTTGTGTTACACATGAATACCGCGAAGCATATCATATGTTTGTCTCCAACGGCATCCTGTTTAATCATGAATCCGAGCGCCGGGGAGAAACGTTTGTCACGCGCAAGATCACGCTGGCAGCAGCCCGTATTTCCTTTGGATTGCAGGACAAGTTGCTTTTGGGGAACTTGGACTCTCTGCGCGATTGGGGGTACGCTAGGGATTATGTGGAATGTATGTGGCGGATTCTTCAGCATGAAGAACCGGATGATTTTGTAATTGCGACGGGACAACAACATTCCGTGCGTGAATTTGTATCATTGGCCTTTCATTATGTAGGGATCGAGTTGGCTTGGGAAAATGAAGGTGTCCTTGAAAAGGCGCGCGATAAGAAGACCGGCCTCGTACTGGTGGAAGTCGATCCCCAGTATTTCCGGCCAATTGACGTTGTAAATCTACTGGGTGATCCTACAAAAGCAAAGTTAGTGCTTGAGTGGAATCCGTCCAAAACTTCCTTTGATGAACTGGTACATATTATGACGGAGCATGATCTCAAGATCGCAAAAAGGGAAGCGGAGCAAAATTGAAAAAGGGGTATGGTGTTGTGAATAAGATCGGCGTTGGATATGCATCAGTAACAGAACTTGAGAAAAAATACGTACTGGATGCTTTGGAAAATCAGCGGCTGTCCCAAGGAAAGTACGTTGCAGAGTTTGAAAAACGTTTCTCCGGGATGCATGGGCAGAAATACGGCGTGATGTGCAACAGCGGTACCAGTGCGCTTCATTTGGCGCTGGAGACACTGAAAGAACTCGACGGATGGGATGAAAATACCGAGGTTATCGTTCCCGCAATTACTTTTATTGCCACATCCAATGCTTGCCTACACGCTGGACTTAAGGTCGTTTTCGCAGACGTCGACCCCCTTACCTATAATATTGACCCGGATGAAATTGAGAAACATATCACAAAAAATACAAAGTGCATTATACCGGTACATACTTTTGGCATGCCATGTGACATGAACCGCATCTGTGCTGTTGCTAAAAAACACGGCCTTAGGATTATTGAAGACTGTGCAGAAGCACATTTTGCGAGCTTGGGTGGAAAGCCAGTGGGCAGCTTCAGCGACATTTCGGCATTCAGCACCTATGTGGCGCATACCATTACCACCGGGGTCGGGGGGATTGTGTGCACAAACAGCCGCGATTGCGTGGAAATACTTCGCTCCTTGGTAGCACACGGGCGGGCCTGCACCTGTGAGCGATGCATAGCGTCGGACGGGAAAACGGTCTGTCAAAAGCGGATGCAGACGGAGATGGACCGCCGTTTCACATTTGTACGGCTTGGGTATAGCTATCGTGTGGGGGAAATTGAAGGCGCTCTGGGGCTTGCTCAGCTGGAGCGGAAAGATGAGATTATAGACGCCCATCATAGAAATGCCGAACTTCTAACGGAAGGGCTGACACCGTATGAGAACTTATTGCAGCTTCCGCGGGAACCGGAAAAGATCAGACATACCTATATGATGTATCCTATTCTGATCAAAAAGGAAAGCGGCATCAAAAGAAACGATCTGGTGCATTTTCTGGAAAAGCACCAGATCGAAACCAGGCCGATGTTGCCGCTGCTAAACCAACCAATTTACAGAAAAATTTTTGGAGACTTGGAAAAAGATTACTCGGTAGCGCGATATATCGACCAACATGGTTTTTACATTGGCTGTCATCACGGGTTAAAAGAAGAGGACATTTCTTATATCGTACAGGTAATAAAGGAGTACGTCAGTCGGTAACTCATGCGAGAATGAGGGAGAAGTTAATGCAAAAACAGGCAAAGGTTTATGTTGCCGGTCATACCGGCATGATTGGTTCAGCCATCACCAGGCGGCTGCGGGAACAGGGATTTAACAATTTGGTTCTGCGTACCCACAGAGAACTGGACTTGTGTAGCCAGACTGGGACGGAGACATTTTTTGCGACAGAAAATCCTGAATATGTGATCCTTGCTGCAGGCGTCGTTGGTGGGATCAGGGCTAATTCAGAAGCGCCTGTGGATTATTTCATCAACAATATGTCAATTGCAAATAATGTTATGACGGCTGCACACCGCCACGGCGTAAAAAAGCTGCTGTATTTAGGGAGCGCCTGCATGTACCCAAAGAATTGCCAGCAGCCCATGACGGAGGATATGCTTTTGACCGGCACTCTTGAGTTTACAAACGAAGGGTATGCTTTGGCCAAAATATGCGGCAGCAGACTGTGTGGCTATTTTAACCGGCAGTATGGGACAGACTTCATCAGTGTAATTCCCTCCAATGCTTATGGGGTTAACGATTGCGTCGACCCAAACAGGTCGCATGTGATACCTGCACTCTTTCTAAAGTTTTATCAGGCTAAGCAGGCAGGGCAAAAGTACGTAAAACTCTGGGGTACAGGAAAAGCACTGCGGGAATTTATTTATGCTGATGACATGGCGGATGCCTGCATCTTTTTATTACAAAACTATTCTGGCAGTGAGCCAATAAACATCGGTACCGGTAATGAGATAACAATAATGGAACTTACGCGGGAAATAAAGAAAATTGTAGGCTTTGAAGGAGATATTCTGTGCGACCCAAGCAAACCGGACGGAATGGAACGCAGAATTGTCGACATTAAAAAGATCAGTGAACTAGGCTGGAAAGCAAATATACCGTTGGAAGCAGGGTTGCAACGGGTTTATGATTGGCTTCTTAAGGTCGGAAAATGGCAGGAGGAAAATCCACGTGAATGAGCATATGACGCACTTACCGATGGATAAACTGTGTGCCAAAGCGATACAACTCCGAAAACAGACGCTTGAAATGATGTGCAGGGTCGGCGAAGGACACATAACATCATGCTTTTCATGCACTGAACTATTAATTGCTTTGTTTTACTGTGATATCCTGCAATATAGCCCTAAGAATCCCAACTGGCCTGAACGCGATAGATTCATTTTGAGCAAAGGCCACTCTTGCGGGATTTTGTATGCTGTCTTGGCAGATTTGGGGTATTTTAATCCGGAAGAATATAACCGTTGTACGAAGGACGGCAGTCTCCTCTGCCTTTTGCTTAAGCATACGGTCCCGGGAGCGGAAGTATCCACGGGCTCTCTTGGAATTGGCTTTGGTATGGCCGCCGGCATGGCATTGGCAATGAAAAAAGATCGGAGGAATCAGGTCGTTTTTACAATTCTGGGCGATGGAGAATGCCAAGAAGGATCTGTGTGGGAAACAGCAATGTTTGCAGCGCAATACGATTTAAATAATTTGATCGCAATCGTGGATCGAAACTATTTGAGTTGTTCTGATTTCACGGAGAACACGGTCGGATTGGAACCTTTTTGTCAAAAGTGGGAAGCATTCGGATGGACGGTCAAACATATCAACGGCCATCGGTTTGAAGATATTTTGGAAGCGTTTGACGGAGTTCACTCAAGACGGGATAGAAAACCTCTGGTAATTATCGCGGATACTGTAAAAGGAAAGGGAGTTAACTTTATTGAAAATAAGCCTTTAATGCATGGAGTTGCCCTCAATGCCATGGAGGAAACCATTGCACTGAAAGCACTAGATGAAGGGATTTGCGTATGAGTACAAATTTACGAGATGTCTTCTGGAACAGAATTTATCAGCAGGCCAAGTACGACCATAATATTATTATTGTTTCTGCAGATCTCGGTGCGTTTGCGTTGGATCAATACCGAGCAGAACTGCCGGGGCAGTTCGTAAACGTTGGAATTGCAGAACAAAATGCAGTTGCAGTTGCGGCAGGGCTTTGTTTAGAAGGGAAAAAGGTCTATGTGTACGCGAATGCGCCGTTTGTTTATTTGCGCTGTCTTGACATCATCCGTCAAACGCTATCCATGATGAACCTTCCGGTTATTGTGGTAGGGCAAGGAGCTGGTTTCAGCTTTGCTTCGTATGGAGCATCACACTACAATTTAGAGGATATCAGCGCAATGCGGATGCTTCCCAATATGAAAATGTACAATCTGTCGGATCCTATCATGACGGAAGTGATTGCCGCACAGTCTCTGGTTTCATCGGGGCCACAGTATATTCGTGTTGACAAGCTTGCGCCAAAAAAATTCTATGCTTCATCCAAGCAGGTCCACTATGAAGTTGGTTTTTCCATTCTTACTCCCGGAAAAAAGCTGTTGCTGATTGCAACCGGAAATACTGTCGTTATGGCCCTGGAAGCCTGTGAACAATTGCGCCAAAATGGGGTGGACTGCGGTGTGATGGACCTTTACTGTATGGAACCGGATAAAGATTCTTTGCTGTCCGCAATTGATGGTTATGCGAATCTGATATCGGTCGAAGAGCATACTGCCAGCGGCGGCCTCGGTTCGATGCTTTGTGAGATTATGATAGACAACTATGTTCAGAAGCCGCTCAAGCGCATAGCGGTTTTCAATAAGGATGGATATGAGGATATTCATGGCGACAGAGCGAATATCGAAAATCATTTTGGCATTTCAGTGGATCAGATCATTGCCGACGCAGAGGAGTTATTGCATATGGAATGCAGCACTTGTAATACAAAAAAATTAACAAGAGCGACTTGACGGGAGAAACGCCACATGCGAAAGGATAGTAAAATCTTCATTGCCGGACATCGTGGAGTTGCTGGCCAGGCAATCGTATCTAAATTACGTGAATTAGGCTATTCCAATCTGATACTGAAATCCCATTTGGAGTTGGACTTGACTGACCAAAAGCAGACAAACGGATTTTTTAGAGCATACCGTCCGGAATATGTTTTTTTATGTGCTGCCCGAATCGGCGGCATTGTAGATAAGGCCGAGCATCCTGCGGAGTTCATCATGAGCAATTTGCAGATAGAAACTAATGTGATTTCCGCAGCGCACGAATGCAAGGTGAGGAAACTTCTTTTTATGGGGAGTGCGTACGTCTATCCTGTGGACGCCAAACAGCCAATTTGTGAAGAATCGCTTTTTTCGGGGGAGCACGGCAAGGTAGACGAACCCTATATCATAGCGAAAATTGCTGGAGTTAAGCTATGCGAATATTATTATGAGCAGTATCATGATATATTCTTTTCCGTTATGCCCTGTGCTTTTTTCGGGCCGGGGGACTCTTTTGAACTTTCAAAAGCCACCGTGGTACCTTCCATGATGCGGAGAATGTACGAAGCCAATATGCGGGGTAATGAGCAGTTCTTAGTATGGGGAACGGGGAAACCACTTCGGGAATTCCTTTACAGCCGCGATATTGCAGATGCATGCGTTTTTCTAATGGAGGTCTATGAAAAGGGTGGAGAATACCTTAATCTTGGTAACGGAGGGGTTGAACTCTCTATTGAAGAAATTGCACAGATAATCAAAAAAGTTATCAGATATCCCGGAAAACTGGTTTTTGATCCCTCAAAGCCGGATGGTACATTTCGGAAAACAGTTGATTCATCAAAATTGATGCGTCTGGGTTGGAGACCAAAAACGCCCTTTGAAGAAGGCGTGCGGAAGCTTTATGACTGTTTTCTTGACAGTAAAAGGGAAATCTAATGGAAAGTGCCAAATAGAGAACATTTTTCCAAGCTTCTGCAAAAGTAATAATGACAATCGTATGCAAATATTGAAATAGATAGAAAGCGAATTAGCCATGAATGTAATATTACTTTCCGGCGGGTCAGGTAAGCGGCTGTGGCCGTTATCCAATGATGTGCGATCCAAACAGTTCTTAAAGCTGCTGAAAGACGAAAGCGGACAGTATCAATCCATGTTACAGCGTGTATATAGTCAGGTGAAACAGTGTGGTATGGCTGATAATATAGTGATAGCAACTAGTGAAGCCCAAAAAGAAAGTACCAGAAGCCAACTGGGCGATCAGGTGGACATTATGGTGGAGCCCGTACGCAGAGATACATTCCCAGCAATTGCTTTATCTTGTGCGGAACTTTTATGGAATAAACGGAATTTGCCTGACAGCATTGTGACCATATTACCTGTTGACATGTATGTCGAACTTGACTTTTTCAAAACTATACAGCAGGCAGTGGATGCGGTTGAAAATAATCTCAGTGAATTAGTATTGGTTGGGGTAAAACCAACTTTTCCCACTGAAAAATATGGATACATAATACCCGGGGGTTGGCTGAGTGATAATGTCCTGAGTGTATCGCAGTTTCGAGAGAAACCTACGGCGGATTTAGCAAAAGAATTGATTGAACAGGATGCTCTGTGGAATTGCGGTGTGTTTGTGTGCAAGCTAAGTTACATAACAGACATCATAGAGAATCAGTTTAATATCCATAGCTTTGCAGATCTTTTAGAAATGTATAAGAATCTGCCCAAAATCAGCTTTGATTATGCTGTAGTGCAAAAGGCGCGCTCCGTCGCCGTCGTGGTTTATAACAATATTTGGAAAGATCTCGGCACATGGAATACATTGGCCGAAGAAATGACTGAGAATACAATCGGAAAAGTGATAAGCGCCGAAGAAACCCAAAATACTCAGATTATTAATGAACTGGGAATCCCCGTTATAGCTCTAGGCGCAAAAAATATGGTGATTGTTGCCAACCCAGATGGGATTTTAGTTGCAGATAAAGAGAAAAGTTCATTTCTCAAGCTGTATGTGGACGAATTAGAGCTGCCACCTATGTATGAGGAATATGCTTGGGGCGAATACAAGGTCTTGGGCTTCAACAGTCACGACGATGGATCTTTTTCTCTCGTAAAACAGCTATTTATTAGGATGGGCCAGTCTCCCAGTTATCATAGACATATGTTACGCGATGAGATTTTAATCTTTGTGGAGGGTACCGGCACCTTGTTGATAGATGGACATATAAAAAGCATTAGCCGAGGTAGTAAGGAATACATTAAGGCGGGACAAATGCATTCCGTACGTGCCACGACCAACCTAAGTATTGTTGAAGTACAAATTGGTCTGGAATTAGTTGAAGAGGATGTGATACAAGAACCATACGAATGGTGATATTCACAAATATGGTGTCAGTATGCCTGCATTTCGAATTGGAAATATGGCAATTAGATAAAGATCATGTCTTGCAAAGAGAGGTATCTTTACTCTTAACAAGTGGTTACTCGAAGCGCTTCGAATTGCATTGAATATGTAGTTCTTCAATTTTCTTATTTTATTTGTTCGAATCACTCGAAGCAATTTTACAGTTTTATGGTAAGCGTCAAATCTTCCAGTGTA
>DBTI01000136.1 GCA_002306975.1 Ruminococcaceae bacterium UBA1320 | reverse complement strand
CCCCATAATTTCAATGAAACATGTGGTAATCTGAAAAAAGATCATACACGTCTGCCGTTTACTCAAATCTTTCACCATCATTTATTTATGAAATCATTAACTATAAATATTTGGAAACGGGTACACGAAGAAAATACATTTGATAAGGATATTTAAAACTGTCCTCCCCATTTATGAACCCCGATAATGAAGCCGGTGAAAGGGCTTCCCTCCTGATCAAAACAACGATCCTGACCATTGTTTTTTCTTTTACCCATTGTTACAAAACCGAAACAAAACGTACTATGCCGGGCTTGCCGCCAAAGCATAACAATGAATTGTCTGCGGTAAACAAAAAAAGTACTCCCAAGAAGAAAAAACAAAAAACCATTTATTTAACTTTTGATGACGGCCCCTCTCGTTTAACAATGCCGCTATTGGATGTGCTGGATCAGTACCATATTAAAGCAACTTTTTTTATAGTCGGAAAAACAGACGCAGGGAGCCTCAAAGCAATGAAGGCAATCGTAGATCGCGGCCATGCAATCGGTGTTCATTCTTACACCCATCAGTATCAGCAGATTTATGCCACGCCTGCCGCTTTTCTCTATGATTTTGCAAGGATGCACGACCTCATCCTCAATACCACAGGGGTTGATACTTCGATTTACCGCTATGCAGGGGGAAGTGTCAATGATTATAACAGAGCAACAGCGAAAGCAATCATAGGGGAAATGAACCGCCGCGGATATGTTTACTACGATTGGAACGTGAGCTCCGGAGATGCCGATTACGGTACCACCGCGCAGTCTATTTACAATGCAACGATTGCACAAGTGCACAGTCACACCCATTCGTTGGTTTTATTTCATGATACTAAATTTAAGGGAAACACGCTCTCGCAGATACCGAGAATTATTGATACCCTGCAAAAAGAAGGATATCGCTTTGAAATATTGGATCCGTCGGTTGACAATCAACCGTACATATTTCGGGTTCCGGGATAAAACACAAAAAAAGAAGCCGGCGTCAGCCGGCTTCTTTTTCTGTACGATATTCAGCCAGCAGGAGATCGACCATTCTACCGTAACTTTTTACCCCGTCTTCCTGATGGTTCGCTTTGAGGTAACTGTTATTTACCGAGTTGGAGGCTTTGGCAACCGGCCCCTCAAATTGTTTCCAATAAGCCGAATTCGCAGCCAAATCCCGCCTGACCCCATCACTCAGCTTGGCAAAAATAGAATTAGCAGCATCACTGTCAGTATCATATAGTACATTGGAAGTATAAATAAAGGCGAGCATTTTACCGGAATACTGAAACTCGGCGCTGTCGCTCTTCTTACACACAAGATACCCGATGAAATTGGCTTCGTCTTCGCGCATAAATCCGCGCAGATGGGAGAGCTCATGGCACATCGTTGACGGAATAGAATAGTCCGGCACATCAACATTGACGTTTGCTTCAAAAGTAAATGGGACGAATATCCCTGTTATATTGCAGTAGGACATCAGCCGGGAACAGAGCACCGGTTTTGGTTCGCCGTAACCCGCGTGCAGAAGCGGATAATCCGCGCTGATTTTCTGATACGCCAACTGTGCCTGCTCTGCGGTTGCCTTAATATTGGGATCACTTAATTTCATAACGGATTTATCGTCTGTTTCTACTTTGTTTCTCAGTGAGTTGATGTCATCTGCCAGTTCGCTGCAAAGCCCGATCAGCTCCGACTTTGAGGAAGGTTTGATCTCTAATCCGGAAGTCTGGGCGAAGGAATATCGATTGTAGTTGATCCCGCATGTAATCGTAAAAGCGAAATACACCACACTCGCAGCGCATATTAAATGAATGAAACACTTTAATCCGTTCTTCGCCCGGCTTCCTTTCTTACGGATGATTCGAATGACATATAATATGAGATATAATACAATACTAAAGAAAAACAGAAAGATTAAAAATTCCGCCAGTGAAAAAGGGAAAAGTGAAGTAACGGCATTGACACTGCGTGACAAGGTCGGGTAAATCGTGACCGCATACCACTCGGCAAATCCCGGATTGTTGGCCGCAGCAAGATTTAAAATCAAAGCCGCTGGTGCGAAGACCAAAAGCCACAGCCGTTTGAGTTTTAATAACTCTCTCAAAACTTACACCTCCATCAACTCCGGCGAGAGGAGTTTTGCTTTATTGTAGTATAATGTCTGTCGTTCGTCAATCTATCGCTTGGAAGATTGACGGAGAAAACTTCGATTTTTGTCAGATTAGCGGCAATTTGATAATTTCTGCATTTTTCGTTTTGAAATTCAGTTGCCTATGTGCTATAAAATATGGTATGATAAATAATAAATAATTTACAGGAAGGTGGCCGCATGAAGTTTTATATCCATCAGAGTACCGGAATAGAAACTCTTTTCTCAGTTTCCGATTCTCTCGGTCAGCCTGTCTATCGGGTGACCGGGGACTCGCTGTCAATCGGGAGCAAATTCTATCTGATTGATAATAATAAACATGAGGCCGCCCGGATTTTCAGTGTGGGACTTTCGGCCTTATCAAAGTATTCTATTTTTATTGA
>DBTI01000166.1 GCA_002306975.1 Ruminococcaceae bacterium UBA1320 | reverse complement strand
ATTTTCAACAACTGGTCGCCGTATATGGTGAAAGATTTGGAAGACACCGTCTGGATCGGGCTTGAATATTTCTGCAACGAGGGCGATGACCTTTGGAGCATGCCTGACAAGGCGTTTATCGGGTTTGCCATCAACGAACTTTGTAAAATCGGCGTAATTGAGCGCGGCGATGTAATCGACGCCACAAGGCTCAAGGTCAAAAAAGCGTACCCCGCCTATTTTGGCACCTATTCGGAATTTGACAAGGTTGTTGATTATCTCAGCACCGTCGATAACCTTTATTGCATCGGCAGAAACGGTCAGCACAGGTATAATAATATGGATCATTCCATGCTTACCGCAATGGCGGCGGTCGACTGTATCCGCCAAGGCTCAAAGGATAAAAGCCCGATATGGAATGTCAACACCGAGAAAGAGTACCATGAAATCAAAGCATCTGACTCAGCGACCATCGCCTGAAAGGCGAAGGCTTTAAACCATGTCGTTGAGACAGTAAAACTTCAAAAGGGGAAATACGATGAAGCTCAAAAGACTTGATTTGAAATCGGGTTTCCGGCCCTATATTGCGCTTGCGTTGATCATGCTCATTTTGTATTTTTCTGTTTCACCGTTTATAAAACTTGCAGCCACCGGTTCTGTGGGAGGATTCCCGTCGCCTTTTTCCGGGCAAACCGGCGGCAGGGGGGCATCGTCCGGCGGTTTTAGCGGCAGGGCGCAAGGGGAAACATCCGGCGCACAGGCTTCTGGCGGTTTTAGCGGCAGGGCGCAGGGAACAACATCCGGCGCACAGGCTTCTGGCGGTTTTAGCGGCAGGGCGCAGGGAACAACATCCGGCGCACAGGCATCCGGGGGCTTTAATGGCAGAGCGCAAGGGACAACATCCGGTGCACAGGCTTCCGGTGAATTTAGAAGCGACAGGCAATGGACTTCAGGTGCGCAGGGGGGCGCGGGCGGTTTTGACAGAAACGCGAGCGGCTTTAATTCGGGCTCAGGCAGCGCTTCAAGCACAAGCGGCAGCGACGTGCAGGCAAGAGTAATTATGATTGCCGGTGTTATAACGCTCCTTATCTTTATCGCGGCTCTTTATTACAAGCGCCGGCTTACACCGAAAATCGCCGGTGCCGCAATAGTCGCGGCGGGCTTTGTGATGCGCTACGGATACATGCTTTACACACCGTTTTCCGTGCGCGGTCACGATGTGGGAAACCTCAATGGCAACGGGCACCTTGCCTATATCTACAGCTTATATAAAAATTTCAGCCTCCCCGCGACAAACAGCGGCCAGTTTTATCACCCGCCGCTTAATTACATATTCGAGGCAATAACGGCGCACTTTTACGCGTTTGTTACGCATAGCTCCGATATAAACACAATTCTTGAAGCGACAAGGCTTGTGCCATGCTTCGCGTCATGCGCGCTGCTTATTGTTTTATATAAGCTTTTTGGCGAACTTGGATTTAACAATACCGCAAAGCTTACCGCTTTGAGCATCGTTGCTTTTCATCCTACGTTTTTTATACTTTCAGCCAGTATAAACAATGACATGCTGATGATTTTCTTCTTTATGACAGCGTTTCTTTACACGGTTCGCTGGTATCGCAACCCCACCTTTAAAAATATTATTCTTATCGCGGTTTCAAGCGGGCTTTCTATGATGACCAAGTTTTCAGGAGGACTGATTGTCGCAATTTCCGGCGTGGTTTTCCTGGTTGCTTTAATAAAAGGCATCAGATCGAAACGGTTTGCCCGTCTTATCGGTCAATTCGCCACCTATGCGGCGATATTTTTGCCGCTTGGGTTATGGTATTCGATACGCAACCTCATTTTGTTTAAACAGCCTATCGGTTATGTTCTTCAGTTAGGGTTAAACTCTGCAATGTACACCGGGAACAAATCAATCTTTGACAGATTTCTTTCATTCCCGCCAGGCGACCTATTCAGTTCACTTTACTGCAACCCCATGGGGGATTACCGGCTGTTGATTTATACCGTTAAATGCTCACTTTTCGGCGAGTTTTCATTTAACAGTAGTTTAAACATACTTGCCGCGGTGCTGATCCTGCTTAACATTATTATGATTTTGCTGTCACTTGCGGCGATGATTTATATATTGATACGCCGTCGAGGTGCGAGCGCGATTATGAGATGGGGATTTTCCGGCTTATGGGTTTTAATGCTCGCATCGTTCATCTACTTTAATATAAGATATCCGCTGACCTGCACAATGGATTTTCGCTATATTGTTCCTACGGTTATTTCCGGTGCGGCTTTTCTGGGGGTGGCCAATTCGCAGATGCGAAAGCTTGACGGGTGGCTGCCGCGGGTTCTTTATTATGCATGCACCTTTTTCACCATTGCATTTTCTCTGTGCTCCGTAATCTTCTATATTCTTTAACCCATAAAGCGGCGGCAGATTTAATCAATCTGTCGCCGCTTTGATATGCCTTTGTAATTGCATTATTGTTCCATATCATATAATATTTTATTATCGGGTAGATTAAATAAGCAGTATACTAATCCCGATAAGAAATGTAACGAAAATTTTCGAAAAAGGGCATATGTTCAACCTTTTTCCGAAAAATTTATTCTATCTTTCTAATCGGGATAAGTATTAAAGAAGGTATTGCTATGGGTAAGAAATTCGCGGCTCTTTGTCTCTCCTTCACGCTGATTATCTTCTCCGGGTGTGCAAGCACATCTCCCAGATCAACGTCATCCCAACAACCTGCAAAGACTGGTACTGTTGAACCGATGAATACGGAAACGTCTTCAACCGTGGTTGAAAAAAACGAGGAGATAAAAGAAGACCGGAAGGTAATGTATGATGAAGTGGCAAGCAAATATAACACTGAAAGTGCGAATTACAGTAATGATTTAAAAAAAATACAAAAGTTAATCGTTGATGCTGAAAATGTAGAGGTATACCTATCGTGCAAGGATCTGCCGCATGAGAAAGCTGAAAGAACAATAATGGTAAATGGCGAAGAGGAAAAAGCTTATAAGGTTACTTCGGATTCTCCTTATAAAAGTTTAGACGAATTAAGAAACGCGCTTTCAATTTATTGGTCAAAAGCTATGGTTGATAAGCTGATGGAAAGTGCAGCGTTTAGATATGTGAAGGATCAAAACGCCCTTTATGAATTTTCAAATATAAGTGATGAAACCAACGATTTGCCTATTGTCGCCTGCACTGTGAAAGTGCAGAAAGCAAACAGCGATTTAAGTGGGATTTATACATTGAGGGCATTGAGGAACTTTACAATCGAGCTAGGTGATTTTAACAATCCGGTTGTTTCTAAAGTTACTGTTTCTGTAATAAATGAAAACGGCAGCTTAAAGCTTGATAATCTATTATTTAGCCGAGGCGAGTTAACAAAGGACGGAGACTGCGACACCGATTTAGTCGGCCTTAGTGAGTTTACACGTGCGGGTGATACTGAATTCTCTATTGCTACGCAAATTGAAAAATCCCTTGAAAGCTATGTAAATACGCTTTCCTGCGATACAAAATACTACTACGGCGGCATAATGGAGGAAAACAATCAGTTTAAGTCTTACGCTAAGGACTTACGCAGTAAGTATCAAAAATACAAATTGATATCTTATAGCGCTTCTTATATTAACCGTCTTGCAGACGATGCTCATTATGAGGTAGATATAAAAAGCGAGATACAATTGACTGATAAGAATGGCACTATTTCAAATAAAACCGTTAATAAAAAACTGGTTTTTACACACTTTCAGGAGTTAAAGCTTATAGATGTATCTATTATATAAGAGGTAGTATAAAAGCCTGTATAAACATGAAGTTTATACAGGCTTTTGTCTACCCATTTGGCTTTGAGAACATGACTTTGAGCTCGCCGAGCGCCTTTTTTTCTATTCTTGAAACATATGAGCGTGAAATGCTGAGCTTTTCGGCAACCTCGCGTTGCGTTTTCGGGGTGTGGCCGTCGATGCCGTATCGCATCTGGATGATTAATCGTTCGCGCCCGTCAAGTGCTGTTTTTATGTATTGGTGCAGCCGCTCTGATTTGATTTTCAAATCAACGTCGTCAAGAACAGTGTCGTCACAGCTTACAACGTCCATAAGTGTGAGCTGATTGCCATCCTTGTCCGTATCTATCGGGTCGCTTATCGAAATATCCTGTGAAGATTTTTTCTGATTGCGAAAATACATGAGAATTTCATTTGCTATACTCACACTGTGGAAACTTTTTCTCTTTACTGTATAGATTAATCAAAGCATCTTTGCCGTCCCAGGTGATACGATCTACAATGCCACGAAGGAGATTTCGCTTATCCGTGACATCCAGCGTATCAATCGTAGAAGCAAAGGTCGTGACAAGGTTGTCGATCGTACCGATAGAATCCCTGTCAAAACGGTTGTTCTGTGCGGATTCCTGTAATTGAAGCAACCGGCTTTTAAATTTGCTGTTTTGAGCGTCAAGCGTGTTAATTTTATCGATAAGATACTTTGAGGCCGCTGTGTCTTGTGACTGAGATACGTTGTCTACAAGGTTTGTAATTGCCGCGCTGTTTGCCTTAATAGCCATGCTTATCGTGTCGATTTCCGAAGTGATCGCATTTTGTGTCTCATTAAGACCGCCCATGTCGGCAGATATTTTTTTGCCAAGCCCAGAGGCGGAACCAGACAGCTTTTTAATCTCATCTATGACAAGGTTGTCAAGCTCATTGCCATTCGCGTTTTTCATTGAGCAGAGCTGTTTGTGGCTTTTCTCTTTTAGCTCGCACATATAATAAAAGGTCTGTTCGCCGTTTGAGTTTACACGACCGGCTGTACGGGGCCGCATGAAGCTTCCGCAGGTTGAACAGCGCAGTACGCCAGACAGAAGCGACTCGGAATTTTTAACCTTGCGGAACGATTTGGACTTGTTTTGCATGAGTAGCGTTTGGGTTTCAATCCACTGGTTGCTTGATATAACACCTTTGTGTTTGCCCACGGCAAGAATCCATTCTGATATGTCGCGGATCTTATTGGAAGTGTGCTTTTTTTGCAGCGTTTTGTTATATGCCATGATGCCGTGCTCTCCGTCAAAGTCCTCCTGCGATGCATAGATGTCGCAGCCGTTTGTGACAAGGTGGTCGTAGATCGCTCTGTCAGCTGTAGCATATACAGGATTGCACAGAATTGACCGCAGCGCGAACCGCGAATAGTATTTGCCATTTTTGCTTTTTATATCATGCTGCATAAAGTAGGTCTCAAGCTTTGTCAGGCTGCGCAGCTCAAGGAATTTATCAAATATCAGTTTTACGGTGGTAATTTCGCTTCTTACCATTTGAAGCCTGTAAGCCTTACGCTGTTTGCCTTCATCGTCGGTCGTGACAATTTCTTTTGAAACAAAGCCTGTGGGTGTTATGCCGCCAAGCCACCGCCCTGTTTTTGCAAGCTGGAGCATGTTGTCTCGTATGCGCTCAGCTATTGTTTCGCGCTCAAGCTGCGCGAATACCGATGCAATGTACATCATGGCGCGCCCCATTGGCGTCGTGGTATCAAATTGTTCACGGATGGATACGAACCCGATGCCGTAATTCTGCAAACGGTCGATGAGAGCGGCAAAATCGCCGATGTTGCGGCTGATACGATCGAGCCGATAACACAACAAGAGATCGAATTTTTTGCCGGCGGCATCATGCAAGAGCTGTTGATACTGCGGCCGGTCGGTGGTACCGCCTGAAAAGCCCTCATCCTCGTAAATCAGAGCGTCTTCAGAATCAGCTTCAAAATGAGCGCTTATATATTCTTTACAAAGCTGTATTTGATTTTCTATAGAATCACCTTTGCCGGTGAATTTGCTTTTGCGTGAATATATTGCAATTTTCATAAAATCATCCTTATACTTTTCAACCGGAAGCACTTCCGGTTGAGCCATTCGCAGAGAAAAAGCCAAGTGCTTGTAATATATCTTTAGAGAGAGTTAAAAACCTTTATTTGATTGATGCCTGCATCGTGGGTTTTTGTTCCGGTATATAATTTATCTCTTTCCTATAGTAAATATCCTCTTGGGTTCTAATATAGTTGCAAATTGTATTAATTTCATTTGCTTTGAGAATTGTGCTGCCTTTTGAAATGTCGCTGAAAAACTTATCAAGAGTTTCTATGGATGTGTCGTTATCACCGTTTACGGGTATTATCACCGACTTGGAAACATCGTTGATATCGCCAAAATACTGTAATGATTCTGTATCATAATGATTAATTTCGTTTTTGCAGATAATATCCAGAGAGACTTCACATGATGTTACAAAAACTACACACGGATTAATAAAAATGTTAATACCAGTGTTGCTACTTAAAACTTTATTCATAGCAACGGCGTGCTTTATGCTTTGGCTCAGCGGGTCTCCATAATCGTTTATTTTGTAATTGGTCTTTATTATATTTCTTGTTTTTTGCTGGCTGCTATTTTCATCGCTAACCTTTATATTAATTGTTTTAAATTTGGATATATTCTCAACTGAGCTGTTCCCAGCTTTTTTGAACAGGTCGGCAAGATAGGCAAATTCTTTTGACAGACCTTCCATATTGAATATTAATGTACGTCCAATCCAGTATTTTGTTTCTAGCACAAATATTCCATAAGGACAGACAAGCAGATGGTCGATCTCATCAACTATAGTATTGAATTTCTTGCTGTTGTCTTTAAAAAATACGTTGTTGAAAATGAAATACTTTTTGAATTTAGGGTTTTTAATAAGCTGTTTTAGTTTGCTTTGCACCTTGTATTCACCAATGTCTATATTTTCTAAACTCAATGTTCTCTTTGCCTGGTCAAAGGTGTTATGCAAATCATCGTACATCCTTTGGTAATCTGTATTTAAAGACGTAACCTTTTGATCGTATGATTCTTGTTGTTGGCTAACAAGGGTTCTTAACTCTGCCTGTTTTTGATTATAAAGAATTCGTAAATTATTAGAGAGAACATTTACCTCATTTCTAACTTTTAACATACTAAGCTTGTGTCTATTCTTTGCTGTATAAGAACACAACAGAATTATGATAATTATCAAGATAAAGACTGCAATTATTAAGTATTCGTTATCATGAATGTATTTATCTATAGAAAAGTTGTCTTTTGAAACTTGTGGTGCTTTAGAAACGGCTTTTTGTGCCGCTTTTGATACTGCTTTTGCAACTAAATATGTCATTATCTTAGTACATCCTTACAAAATATAATTATAAAACCGGAAGCACTTCCGGTTTTATCGCCGTCAGAGAAAAGATTAATTATGTATCTTTATTTTCTCATTTATTGTATGTAAAATTTAAAACATTAAATTTATTTCCGACAGACGGTGTAAAAAAAGCTGCGTCCGATTTTACCTGTCGATTCAGACGCGCTTGTGCAAATAATCGACGCAATTCAATTTTAAGTTTTCTTATTAAGATCAACTGGTTTTTCTTCGGGCTTAAGTTTATCAAGCGTTTTTAGCATTTCAATGTATTTTTTAGCTTTCGCTTGACTTTCAGGTGAGAGTGACCCAATGTCATCCCCAAATTTATTGTTGCCTTTATCATCATCTGGCTTGTCAGGGGCTTTTTCTTCACTTTTCCCAAGTAAATAATCTACCGTGACATCAAATACATTTGCTAAAACAAAAAGAGTTTGAATATTTGGTTCTAATTCTCCTCTTTCATATTTAGATATATTCGATTTTGTTTGACCAATTTTATCTCCAAGCTGGGATTGAGTTAATTGTGCTTGTTCTCTTAATTGCCGTAATCGCAACATCTTAGTACATCCTTACAAAATATAATTATAAAACCGGAAGCACTTCCGGTTTTATTACTACCAGAGAAAAGATTGATTATGTATCTTTATTTTCTCTTTTATTGTATGCAAAATTTAAAACTTTAAATTTATTTCCAACAGACGGTGTAAAAAAAGCTGCGTCCGATTTTACCTGTCCATTCAGACGCGCTTGTGCAAATAATCGACGCAATTCGATTTTTAGGCTTTCTTATTTAGATCAACTGGTTTTTCCTCCGGCTTTAATTTATCAAGCGTTTTTAGCATTTCAATGTATTCTTTAGCTTTCGCTTGGCTTTCAGGGGAGAGTGATCCAATGTCATCCTCAAATCTATTGTTGCCTTTATCACCCTCCGCATTGGCGGAGGATTTTTTTTCACTTTTCCCAAGCAAGTAATCTACCGATACTTCAAAAAAGTCAGATATTTTTATTAACATTTCTATATCGGGTTCTCTTTCTCCAGTTTCATACCTAGATATTGCATTTCTATTTACCTTTAAATAATCAGCTAACTCTTGTTGAGTTATATTTTTATGTGTACGTAGCTCTTTTAATATCTTCAAGTTTCTCACTCCGTACTAATAATATAGTACCTATAAGGTACTGTAAATACAACTTACCTAATTGGGACTTATTTTTGAAAGCACTATTGACATAGTACCTTTCTGGTACTATAATTAAGGTACCAGAAAGGTACGAAAGGGATTGTTCATATGAGGGAATGGTTAAAAGAAATAAGAAAAAATAAACGTATGACGCAAAATGAAGTAGCAAAATCAGCTGGATTATCAAGAGCATATTATACAAGAATTGAATGCAATATTAGAGGTCAAAAGCTTCCAGTTTCTACGGCACAGCACATAGCAAAGGTATTAAATTTCAATTGGCAACAATTTTATGATGATAACGAGTGCACATAATAGTTCACTTAGACAAGCAGACACACATAGATTTATACAAATGACATTAGGAGGCGTTTGCATGGAAGTACATGTGCATTTTCCCGAAACAGAAGAAGGAATGCGGGCGCTGCGAGACAAAGTTAATGAGATTCATGCCCAAAGCATAATCGGCTACATAAGAAAACTTGATTGTACAGAAAATACAAGAGCCGCACTTTTTGAGCATCTACGGGAAAAAGCTATTGAACTGAGCTTAACAGATTAAGATAAAGCAAAGGGCGTTTAAAACAACGGAGGCAAAACAACATGGACTGGTACGCGATACAAGTAATAACCGGCAAGGAAGCCGAAGTCATAGCAGCCCTCAAGGATTATGGTGTTAACGTATATTTGCCGTATCGGCCTATGTTTTTAAGACGCTCCGGTAATATCATGCGCGTTGACAGGCTGCTTATGCCGGGTTACGTTATTGCGAGACTTGAGAGAGTGGATTTTTATCGTTACAAAAGAAATCTCCGGATAGAAAAAATGATGATAAGGCTATGCGGAAACGAGTATGATGCGGTTCCACTAAGCAATGAGGAAATATCATTTTTAAATCTATGCTGTGAAAGCATGACCCCTTTGGTACTGAAAAAACGGCTTGTGTATTTAGAAAAAAGCATTAATTGCTTGGGAAACGGTGTTTACGATATTGTTAATCCCCCGCCTTGGGCAGAAAGCACCTATGTCGAGTGGTATGACAAACGACAGTTTGAAGCAAAGCTGCATATCAAGTCAAACGGCGTTTTAAAAGATCACGCATTTAAAGTGGCCGCATGGTGTGTTAATGAAAGCAGCGGAACATATGAGGAACAGTTAAAAGGCTTGATGTTAAAAGACTTTGGCAGATCCAATGTTCTTCAGCAACAGGTTTTCACAGTGTAAAAGCAGGTGCTGGTGTGGCAACACACCGGAATGGCGGAGCTTTACCAAAGTAAAACACAAAACCGGAAGTACTTCCGGTTCATATGGAAGAATATTTTAATAAATCATAGCACAGGGCATGGCAAATTTCCATATATTTTAAGTTGTAAATAGATTTATATTCTATTTATTGTTGTGCAAAGGAAATTTAATAGTATAATAAAAGGTGAAAAATATCCCATTAAAAAGATGGACTAATTATAATTCACCGTATTGGTGAAATAGACGAGGAGTGAACAGAATGAAAAAATCACTAGCGAATATGCTTGAAAAATTCAGGACTTTTATTTCAACCGGAAAAGGCAAAGTTATCACAGCGTCTTCTCTTGTGATCTTGATTGTTGTAATAGGGCTTGTTGGCGCAATGTTGACAGCATTCCGCGCACCCTCCA
>DBTI01000129.1 GCA_002306975.1 Ruminococcaceae bacterium UBA1320 | reverse complement strand
TATTGCGCCGAAAAACGCAGAATCTCTGCGGATAATCAACGAGAAAATTAAGGTACGTGAGATAAAAAAGCTTTATCTTTGCATTGCTCATGGAACTTTTGAAAAAAAGGCCGGTCTTCTTCAGGGGTATCTTGAAAAAGACAGCAGCGAGAAAAAGGTTTATATCCATGATAAAAAACAGCCCGGCGACCTTGAAGTAAAGACAGTTTATCGTGTGCTCAGTGAAAAAAGCAGCCTGAGCCTTGTCGAAGTGGAATTGATAACCGGGCGTACTCACCAGATACGCGCTCACCTTGCTTCAATCGGTCACCCCTTGCTCGGCGACGGCAAATACGGAAATAACGCGCTTGATGCGCGCTGTGGATTCACCCATCAGGCGCTTTATGCTTATAAGACTTTATTTGATTTCAAAACAGACGCCGGCATTTTAAACTATCTTAGCGGTAAAACCTTAGAGGTTCCTGATGTCTGGTTCGCAAATGAATTTTATGAAAATAAAATAAAATTATAAAATAGTGTAATATGTGAAAAACGTCATTGACAAATGCAATTTTGCATATTACTATAGTATGTGTACTAGTCGTATTAGTACACATACTATATGTGCACACGCGCTGAGAAAGGAGTTTCATATAATGTTCAATATTGATAAGCTTTCCGGCAGACCGGTTTATGAGCAAATCATCGAGCAAATGCAATATCTGATTCTTGTCGGCGGTATTGTTCCCGATGAACAGATTCCGTCGGTACGTTCCCTTTCTCTTGATTTATCGGTTAACCCTAATACTATTCAAAAAGCCTATAACGAGCTTGAATTCAATAAAATTACCTATTCTGTGCCTGGCGTAGGCAGATTTGTCGCCAAAGACGCAAAGCAGAAGATCGGCGCAAGTTATGATAAAAAAGTTGATGTGATTTATGACGCATCATACTGGCTTGCTCTCGCGGGAGTTGAGCAGACGGTTATAACAGACACTGTGAGCAAAGCGTTCACCAACGCAAAAAGACATATGGTAGAAAGGATGAAACCAAATGATAAAAACTGAAAAAGCAACAAAAAAATTTGGCAGCTTCACTGCCCTTAATGAGCTTAGCTGCACGATACCGGATGGCTGCATTTACGGTCTTGTCGGTTCAAACGGTGCTGGCAAGTCCACATTTCTGCGCCTTGTGACCGGTATTTATAAGCCTGAAAGCGGTAAGATCACAATAGATGACAAGCCTGTTTATGAAAACCCAGAGGTTAAAAAACGGTTTGTGTTTGTGCCAGACGAGCTGTATTTTTTGCCCCAGGCTTCAATGCAGCGGATGGCAAGACTTTATGAGCATACTTATGCCAGTTTTAATATTGAAAGATTCCAAAACCTCACCAAAACGTTTGGGTTAGACCCTAAAGTAAATCTTAATGGATTCTCAAAAGGCATGAAACGTCAGGCGGCCACTATTCTCGCATTATCAACTATGCCTGATTACATATTTTTTGATGAAACCTTTGATGGGCTTGATCCTGTCATGAGAAACCTTGTTAAAAATGTAATTTACTCGGACGTTTGTGAGCGCAAAGCAACGGCGGTAATCACTTCTCACAGCCTGCGTGAATTAGAAGATACCTGTGACCAGCTTGCTCTGCTGCACAAGGGCGGCATAATTTTTGAAAGCGATATAGAGAACCTTAAAACTTCCCTGTTTAAAGTGCAGGTTGCCTTTGACAAGGAATATGACAAAGAACTCTTTAAAGGCATCGACGTAATGAATTTTGTAAAAAAAGGCTCGGTAGCTAATCTTATCGTAAGAGGTAACCGCGAAAAAACCATCACTCTGCTGCAGCAAATGAACCCGATTGTCTTGGATGTTCTGCCTCTTACCCTTGAGGAAGTCTTCATCTATGAGATGGACGCTCTCGGTTACGCCTTTAAAGACATGATTATATAAAGGAGCGCGATTAATTAACATGAAAAAGAAATTCTTTGACAAAAGCCTTATGGTTGAAGGTTTGTCGCAGCTCAAACTGCCAGGTTTTATATTTCTTATTATTTCAGTTTTAGGCTCTGCCCTGCCTGCAATATTCGGTTGGATTAATTACCATAGTGCATGTGTTCGGGAAGGTTTTGGATCATTAGCTGCCCAAGAAGCCAAAATAGTGTATATTTCAGGTGTTACTCCAATTTTACTTCCTATTATATATTTGGCTCCGTTTGTATTTTGCTTAACGCTTTTCTCTTTTCTAAATAAAAGAAAAGGCTCTGATTTTTATCATTCCCTTTCTGCTACACGTGTAAATATATTTTTAAGCTTTACAGTTTCAACTTTTATCTGGATTGCGATTATAGTTCTGTCTTCAGTATTAACAGCCAGTTTCATATATGCCATTTCGGGGATGACATTCAACCCTGTATTTATACCTTACCTCATTTTCACTTTCTTTGCCGCTGCAATTCTTGTCACCGCCTGCATGCTGTTTGCAATGAGTATTACAGGAACTACGCTCACTAATATAATCATGTTTGGAATGATACTGTTTTTGCCGAGGTTTATTACAACATTATCTGTACAAAACATGGTTAATTCCTATCCTATTATAAGTCCTGATGCAGGGGGGATTATTAATGTTCAAAACAACATTCCGGTAAGCTTTATTTTTAGAAACTTTTTAGGATATCAATTTTCTAATATTCAACTATACACATCGATATCTGCAATTATTTATACATTAATTCTTGCAATTATATACATAGCAATTGCTTGTTTGCTGTTTAATCACCGTAAATCAGAGTTAGCCGGTTCCGGTGCACCTAGCCGTGTACTTCAACACATCTTCCGCTGTATTGTAACACTACCTTTAGCTTTGCTTATTCCTTTACTTATAACAAACAGCAATTATAATAACTCGAGTTCTTTTTGGCGATCTAACATGCCAACAATAATTACTATTGCCATTATATCAATTTTCATCTATTTCCTTTATGAATTATTAACAACGAAGAGCGCTAAAAATATGATACGGTCAGCTCCGGTTCTTATTGTTGTAGTAGCAATTTGCGCTGTTTTTGGATTATCACTTAATTATGCTAAGAATAGTGTTCTTAATTTCTCACCATCTAGCTCTGAAATAGAGAGTATAAGCGTCGTACAATATGATTATAACTATTCTTCAAGGAATATTAATTACAGCGGACTTTTACAAAAAGATGTACAGTTTAACGACGATACTACTAAAAATAGCGTTTCTAAAATTCTTAGTGATAATGTAAGCAGGCTGAAATCAGGAACCAGTCTTTATAACAGTGGAAGAGCAACTAATTATAAAGTTGGAATTAAACTGAAAAACGGCAAATATGCAGAACGAATACTATACGCTGACGACAATCAATCATCTGATATTCAAAATAGTATGAAAGCAAGCAGTAAATATTTAAATGCTATTACACAGTTACCGCCTGAAGAAAATAACGTTAATGTTTCATACCTTTCAGATCAGGTTTCAATTAAAAAGCTGTGGGATACGTTTAAATCTGAATATACGACATTATCAGAAAATGATAAAGAGTCAATTTATTCATATACTTATAGATATTACAACGGTAGTGACAACTATAAAGAAATATCAATCGCATCTTTTACTGTTAACGGTAACATTGGTATTGACAATTATACTCAAGAATACCCTATTACTCTTAAAATGCCTAAAACAGCTGCAATGTATGCGGAAATGTTAAACGCCAAAAACAAGTCGGCTGTAAAAGCATTAATGACCGCGTATAACGGAAAAGGCAATTCATACAGCTCTGTTGGAATAACCCTATATAACGATACTGAATTGTCTGAAAAGCCAGTACCTGATATAGAACTTGCTAATTTTAATATGTATGATTCAAACAATAGCCATGATAATATAACTAGATGCTTTAATATCCTTTTAAGCCAATTCGATGATCAGGTAGATTTAACTAAGCCTTATGTTGCTGTTTATTTCAATGTGAATGAAAAATCTTATTCATACTATCAGGCATTATCGAATGACAACGCAAAAGCGATATACGACCTAAATCTTAAAAGAAATATGTAAGTCATTTTCATTGCTTTTCCCGATTATTAGATAGAATCCCCCGAACTTCATATTCCGATAAAAGCTGCCTAAAACCTTTTTATGGTTTTGGGCGGCTTTTTTGCTATCTTCTATCTAATCCCCCACACAGACATAAAACAAGCGCTCCCGTGAAACGGGAGCGCTTGATATTACATTACTTTAAATTTATAATCAGCTGTTTTCACCAAGCTCATCGGCAGGAGCGGAATCCTGTGATGGAGTTTCTGAATTCTCGCCGATCTGATCTTCATTTGCATCAGTGTTGCTGTTAGCTTCACGGATTGAAAGGCTGATACGCTTTTTAGCCTCGTCAACCTCAATTATCTTGACCTTGACTTCCTGACCCATCTGTAGCTCATCCTGCGGCTTGGCAATATGCCTGTCCGCAATCTGAGAAATATGAATAAGGCCATCAACGCCCGGAATAATCTGAGCAAACGCGCCAAACGGCATAAAACTTACTACTTTCGCGTCAACTACATCCCCGATTTGATACTCGGAAGTGAATTTTGACCACGGATCTTCACCCTTGCCTTTAAAACCAAGAGAAATCTTCTTGGCTTCCTTGTCGAAGCTCTTTACATAAACATTGACTGTTTCACCAATCTTAACAATCTCAGACGGATGTTTGATTCGTGACCATGAAAGCTCAGATACGTGGATCATGCCATCAACGCCGCCGAGATCAACAAACGCGCCATAAGAAGTAAGTGATTTAACAACACCGCTGTATTCTTTGTTCTCTTCAATCACGTTCCAGATTTCATCTGCGAGCTTTTTGCGCTCTTCGCGAAGAACCTGACGGATCGAAGCTACAGCACGTCTTCTGCCCTTATTTATTTCAATTATAACCATTTTTACATTTTGATGAAGAAGCTTCTCAAGCTTCTCGTCGCGTGTTACACCGCTCTGTGATGCAGGGATAAACACCTTGACACCGTTTACAGACGCGAGCACACCGCCCTTAACAACATCAGTAACGACACCGCTTAACACAGTTGCGTCTTCTGAAGCCTTAACTATATCGTCCCAGCCCTTAAGAGCATCGAAACGTTTTTTGGAAAGCATTACGGTTCCGTCTTGATCGTTGACACGCATAACAACCAAATCCAACTCATCACCGACTTTAAGAAGCTGATCAGGCTTCGCCGATGAATCGTCTGTAAGTTCTGAAAGCGGAATATATCCCGCGTGTTTTGTGCCAAGATCCACCTGAACCTCATTTTGTGAAAAGCCTACTACAAGACCGCGAACAGTTTCATCTGTGTTTACAGTTTTAAATGACGCTTCAAGTGCTTCAGCGAAACTGATATCATCATTATCCATGTTGTCGAAATCGGCCATAGCTATAAGAACCTCCTTTATTATGCAGGCCGGCGTGGAAGCCCCTGCCGTAACACCAATCCGCTCCGCATTTTTAAACGGCACGGTCGGCAGCTCTTTGGCGCCCTCTAATAAAAACGAGGGACAATAAGCCGCGCAAACGCAAAGCAATTTTGACGTATTTGAGCTGTTGCGCCCTCCGATAATAAGCATTAAATCGGAACGCCCGGCAAGCTCCTTGGCTTCTTGCTGCCTAATTGATGTTGCACTACATATTGTATCAAAAA
>DBTI01000310.1 GCA_002306975.1 Ruminococcaceae bacterium UBA1320 | reverse complement strand
GTAACACCGCTATACATAAAAGGACACTTAACATAATGGTCGGCAGCTGATATTCGTCAGCCTGGAACATCCCTTTCCCCGTGGCGGTCACTCGCAGCGAGCTACGGCCGTTGCGCAACCTCAACGATGCGGATGCTTAACCGGGTTTTACGTTCCCTTGTTTTATTGCTCCCAAGTTAAACCGCATGTTGTTGGGTTGGGCAAACTATTTTCAAGTAGGGACTTAAGACCGGGTTTATCGTGCGCTTGATTACTACACGGCGGCGCGGTTGCGCCGGTGGTTGCGCAACACTGCTTGCGACAGAGCTCCAGAAAACCTACCAATCGATCACGGTTGAAGAAGCAGAAATGGAGCTCGAAACCTTTGCGAGGACGTGGAATAGCCGATATCCATCAATCAGCCAATCCTGACGTAACCTGATTGCTTTCTTTGATTATCCTAATGAAATCAGAAAGATAATCTACACAACTAATGCCATTGAATCCGTGAATAGCGTAATCAGAAAAGCGACCAAGGCAAGGAAAATATTTCCCAATGATCAAGCGGCAATGAAAGTCATTTATCTGTCAATAGAGAATGCCTAATTTAAATTAGAGGCAGGTTGCACAGATTTTTTTACACACTCGCGGCAAAGGCTCACCCTGCCAACCGCCATACGCTTCTTCGAATCTCATCTTCCGAGTCTTCTGTAACCATTCTGCCCGTTTCATTTCTATACCTCCTCGGTATAGTATGAAAACAGGACATTTTATTTGCTCCCAACAAAGAATAAGGACAGAATTTACCCACTAAAGAACATACAGTTTGCTATTAACGCAATCTGTATCTCATTTGTCCAGGGGATTATCAAATATATTTTCACCCTAAAAAGAATACTTGGATTATGTTGCGACATCTCATGGTACGTCCTCGACTAACGACAGCATTAGTGTTTATAGGAATTATCCATTTCTTTTTGTTGCCGGAAAACTGGCGCACCGTTACGAGATTATTGACGGCATGGGATTTTGGTATCTTCCTTTATCTTATACTGATATCAGTCATGATGAGTAGATCAGATCTAGATACAATACGATCGCGAGCAACTGAACAAGACGAGGGTGCTTTAATAATCCTTTTTTTCACTATCCTTACGGTTATGGCAAGCATGGTCGCCATTGTGGAAGAGCTGGCAACTGCAAATGCCCAACATGCCACCACCCATATCCATATCATTCTAACGGCAATTACTATTTTCTTATCATGGATGTTCATGCAAGCCATGTTTGCATTGCATTATACCCATGAGTATTATAATAACTGGGCAAAAACCAATAATGCCGGACTTGAATTTCCAGATAAAAGCCTGCAGCCCGATTATTGGGATTTTATATATTTCTCATTTATTATTGGCACGGCAGCACAGACGGCTGATATTAATATCACCTCAAAATCCTTTCGTCGTCTTGTGACCCTACATTGTGTAATTGTATTTTTTTTCAACATGACGATTTTAGCGTTGACAATCAACATAGGTGCCAGCCTAATCTGACCCATGACCCAGCCTCCGGCATTGAAGCGTCCGTTTGTTGGGTACTGACAGGCAACAGTCAGCTACTATATGTTGGGCCTAAATATGTGTAGCACACAGATGTCCGCTGGTGCAAAGCTTTATTTCAGTGGTCCACAGGGAAGTTGAAAGCTTATTTTCTTGACCTAGTTTTTGCCGTTGTCCTGAAGTGGCAATCTACCCATTATCAGCAAATAACAATGAATTCTTCCCACCGTCATTTAGTTGATGGCCAACTTGGTGATGAAGGACAAGGCACTGGTGAGGCTCCAGGAACCCGGCATGAGAATTGGCCGCTATTACCTACCCAATGATGCATTGATGCAGTTCTTTCACGCACTGAAACTATGTGTAGAAGAAATCGGCCCAATACCTCGTCGCATAAGGGCCAGACGGCAATGCGGCTGTGCAACTACGCATAGTGTAGTGCTACACATAGCGGCCAAAAGCGGGAATTCATTCAAGCTTAGTGTTATCCCATTTAGAAAATAAGCCATCAAGGATAGTTTTTGTCAGCTGAACTTATCAGATGGTAAGATAGCCAGACCTAGATAATAACTTGTTAATCTCCACATTCTCGCCGCAATCACTGACGGTAGCGAGTTCAGCATCAATTCCGTTCTGGTATGTCTAAAGGGCATACCAGAACCCGTACATTCTATGAAAATCGAGGAATTAGAAATTATGTATCCATCACACTTTCGTCCGTTTACCGGATTATCAATCTGCACATCGCTGCTGGCGTGGGCATGCTTAGCTACAGCTCTAGCACAGGAAACCCCAGTCCCACTTGAGACTCAAAAGAAACAGCTCGAGCTCGAAAAACAGCAACTCGGTCTGGAGAAGAAGCAGTTGGAGTTGCAACGCAAGCAACTACAGATCGAGGAAGCCGCTCGCAAGGAGCTTCAGTTAAAGGAAACCGAAAAGGCCGTCACCATGAAACTCGAAGGCGATGTGGTTTTTGATTTCGGTAAGGCCGAGATCAAGTCCGAGGCGGAGCAGACTCTCGACAAGGTCGGGACAGTGATCTTACAGTTTCCCGAGGGTAAGGTGCTCATCGAAGGGTACACCGATTCCAAAGGCTCGAGAAAAGTAAATATCAAGCTTTCAAAAAGGCGCGCACAGGCGGTGAAAGACTGGTTAGTTAAAAAGAAAGGCGTAGCTGAATCGAGCATCACTATCGGCGGCTTCGGTGAAACGAAGCCCGTTGCGCCGAATACCAACCCAGACGGTAGCGACAACCCACAAGGCCAACAGCAGAACCGGCGCGTCGAGATCACTGTCGAAAAGAATTAAGTTAGATTATGCCGGTGCCG
>DBTI01000182.1 GCA_002306975.1 Ruminococcaceae bacterium UBA1320 | reverse complement strand
AAGCATAAGGATAAGCGCGAGAAAACCGAATGTTATTTGAATAGGCGGATAGAGCGGAATGATAAACCCAACGCACGAAAGACTGAAAAGAAAACCGAATATTATTTTTAAAGAAGTCTTATCGAAGTATTTAAGAAAATAATAAAATGTTACGACTATCGCTTCAAAATACAAAACATTGTCGCCCACGTGCTGGGCAAACCACCACTGAACAGCGGGAGACAGCACGATCCACAGAGAGCCAAGCACAGAAATAAGCTTGTTCTGCTTTGATATGATCATGCATAGCTCAAAAGAAAGCAACAGGATCAGTATAAATTTTAAATCCCAATACCATGAGAGGGCATAATCCGCGCTTAGAAATAAAAATCCCCATTGCAATGGTTTGGAAACTGTATAAACGTCTTTTACCGGAGCGCCCAAAGTTATAACAACATTGTGCCCTGACGGAGTTATATCCGGATTTATGGTTGTAAACGGGGTGTCGCTGTTCTGCTGAGAAAGATAAATGGGCATCAGCACTTCCCATTCGTCACTTCGAATACCCCTTGCCTCACCTGAAACAACGGTATTCTTTCCTGATTCGTCTATATAATTTGACCAGAACCCGATATTGCTTCCGTTAATTTTAAAAAGAACAAGAAGAATAAACGCGATAAGCGCAAACACGTATCTTAATCTAATCAGGGTGTCAAAAAATTTCGCTACCAAGTCAAAGAAGCCGTGGCTTCGTGATTCGTGCTGCATTTTTAAATTTAACACTCACTTTTCTTTAAAATAATTAAATTTTACAGATTCAATATGGCAATTGTACCAAAATTAAGGTTGATTTATGATTTGTTTTTTACAAGAAGCAAACAAAATATCCCTGTTTTCGGATGGAAAAGCAAAGCTTTTGACACCCTCACGGCGTATCTGTGATTATTATAACACCATTTGGCTGCAAAGTCATTAGCGTTAAGTATATTGGCTCTATTTAGTATAGTGATAAAGTATGCATTTTAATCTGCGCTTAAAGCAGAAAATCTTTTGTATAGCAATATCGAATAGAACTCATAATAATAAAAAATGAACGAAAGGGAAAACGATAATGGATAACAATAAAAACAGAATGAAAGACAGGGAAAAGAGTAATTCGGAGCTTAGAAAGATGAAACCGAAAGAGAACGCGGATGTCGGAATTATAGACGGCAAAAAAATCGGCGTTCACGGCAGCAAGCACGAAAAAAACTAATCATTAAAAACGAGGATTTTGCGAGCGATATATTTCAAATGCAATGCCTAATCCTCGTTTTTATTTATAACCTCACTTTTCTCATTAAGCTTGAAATATATTAAATCCGAGATTTTGTACCAGTGCTGAACTGTGTTTTCAAGCCGGAAATAGTGAAAAAGATATGCCGTTAAAAGCAACATTGATAGGATTAGCAGTGTGATAATCAAAATATTTTCTTCTAATAAAAATGTCATGGCAAAAAGAAAAAGTACAAGAATCGCAGTCAGCATGGTTACTAGAAAATGCACAAGGCGTTCATGCTGAAGCCATTTTATTTTTTGGTTATGATAATTTAGCAGCTCTTTTAAATCGCTCTGCAAGTTTAATTGATTTTGTAAGTAATTTTCATGCTCTTTGCAATATCTGATAATATTTATTCCAAACCTGTCGTTTTGCAAATTCGTCATGGTTTATTTCTCCTTCAAGTAATTGCCGTCAACTAATTATATCACATTAAAATAATAGAATTGTTAAACTTTATACTTATTATTGCACTTTCAAATATAACCGGGGAAACAGGATATCATCTTCCCCTCCGGCAGGA
This sequence comes from Ruminococcaceae bacterium UBA1320, assembly GCA_002306975.1. Lineage (GTDB taxonomy): Bacteria > Bacillota > Clostridia > Oscillospirales > Ethanoligenentaceae > Ruminiclostridium_D. The sequence goes on along the minus strand of DBTI01000182.1, from coordinate 2,903 downwards.
AGATCTCATAGTTATTCCGCTCCATTTTTTGTAATTGCTGTGATTACAGAATTATTTTACTAAATAGGAAGATAATAAAGGCATATTAAAACTCAGGAGTGGTAAACTTGAAACATATTAAGACTTTGGTTTTGAAATATATTATGGTCGCGGTAGTTTTGGAACTGGTTTTATTAAGCCTTACAAAGCTTAGATTTGGAGATATACTGTTTATCTCCCTGGTGGTAACCGTTCTAGCCTATCTGATTGGCGATATACTCATTTTGCGTTATACGAACAACATTGCGGCCACCATTGCCGATATTGGCATATCACTGCTTACCATATACCTTTTTAACTATGCCTATATCTATATTACCATCTCGTTTCGAGCAGCGCTTGTAAGCTCCCTAGTGTTAGGAATAGGCGAATTTGTGTTCCATAAATACGTTGTCAGAACAATGCACTGGTCTGAGCAAGAAAGAACGATATCTTAGCCGCTATTTTAACTTGACGGATATATTTCTTCTTTGTGTAAATAATATACACAGTCCAAAAAGCTTAATGATTTGATTTGCCGTGTGTGAATTGATATGCTTTTATCAATAAAATTTGAAGGGAAAGAAAATAATGAGTACTATGCTGTGCAATGTTTCAGGAATCGAGAATAATAAAGATTGCAAAGCTCAGATAAAAAATGCATTGGATATGATTGAGGGCGTTCAGAAAGTCAGTGTTGAACAATTAACAGGCACAGTAAAGGTAGATTATAATGAGCCCGCCACAAAAAATCTAATCAAAAACTGCATTGAAAATAACAGATTTAAAATTGAATATGAATAAACGTCAAAACAATATAAAAGCAGAAAACATGGAGGGTTCTAAGGCAATCGCCATACTTTGGAGCTTTCCATATACAACTGAATAAATAATTAATATATGAGCAGTTATATATAGGTTTCGGGCTAAACGCCAAAGCGCGTGCAATATATAAATAATGTATTGAAAGCCAAGTCAATGTAACATCACCTGGCAACAATGCTGTTATCAATTTCTTTTAAAATGCTGTTTCATAAAAATAAGCAGGTATGGTTTTTATCCATACCTGCTTAAATCAATAGCAATTAAGAAGAAGAAAAAACCGCAACCCCCTGCTGGTGCAACCGGCGCGGGCACAAGACAAAACGCGCCCACAAAGCTGTGAGCGCGTTTTGCCTCCGGTGCAACCGGTGGAGCTAATGGCCGGAATCGAACCGGCGACCTGCGCATTACGAGTGCGCTGCTCTACCTCTGAGCCAAGGCGGCTTATACTATAGGTGTTTACGAATCGGTCGCTCTACCGAATGGATTACGTTGGCACCAGCTGGATTTTCTACTGAGTTTATGACGCAAAATCAAGACATAATTGATGCGTCTCAGACCGCGGCGGCCATCGTCGACCGCACCCGTCCGGTGGACGTTTGCGGTCTTTCCGGCAGCGAGCGGGCCTATCTCATGGCTGCCGTTCTCGAGCGCTGGAAGGCGTCCGTTTTAGTGGTGGTGCCTTCGATCGAGGACGCCCAGCAACTGGTGGAAGAGCTTCGCTTTTTCAACCGCCGCCGGGAAGTCCCGGTGCTCGTGTTCCCGGGCTGCCATGTCCTGCCCTTGAAGTTCCTCTCCTATCACAATGAAACGGCCGCCGAGCGCCTGCGGGTGCTCTACCGGCTGATGTCGGACGACACCCCGACCGTGGTGATCGCGCCCGTGTCGGCGCTCATACAGCGCCTGATCCCGCGCCGGGAGCTCAACCGCTACGCCGAGCTGATCGTCGAAGGGGAGGAAACCGACCGCGAGCGCCTGATGGCCAAGCTCATCGCCGGCGGCTATCTGCGCACGGCCATCGTGGAAGACCCCGGGGATTTCTCGGTGCGCGGCGGCATCGTCGATGTCTTCTCGCCGCTGTACCCGGACCCGTTGCGGATCGAGTTCTACGGGGACCGCGTGGAGAGCCTGCGCTTCTTCAACGCCGGGGACCAGCGCCGGACCGGCTCCCTGGCCGAGGCCGTGATCCTGCCGGCGCGCGAATCGATCCTGTCCCCGGAGACATTACCCGAAATCCTGCAGCGGGTCCGGCTGCTCGCGGCGGAGCTGAACCTGCCCACGACGCAGCTTCGCACTATCACCACGCGCCTGGCGAACCAGGAAGCATTTCCGGGCGTGGACGGCATGCTGCCGCTGGTCTACCCGGAGCTCGACGGATTTCTGGATTACCTGCCCGCCCAGGCGCTGTGCATTCGCGTCGATCCCGAGCGCCAGGACACCGCCGCGACGGAGGCCCGGGAGCAGACTCGGGCCAACGACAGCGCTTGCCGCGATGCCGGCAAGTTCTGCGTGCCCCCGGATAGACTCTATCTCCCATGGGAGGAGGTGCGGGAACGGCTGCAGCGCTTGAAGCCGGCCGGGTTCAAGCTCCTGGAGCTGACGGGAGCGACGGCGGCCGCGGACTCCGATGAGCGCCGCATCATGAGCGTCCGCATCCAGGGCAACGGCGAGCTGTCGGCCGCACTGCGGCGCACCCACGGGAAGGAGCAGCTGCTGCAGCCGCTTGCGGATTGGGTCTGGGAGCATCGCCGCGCCGGCCGTCGGGTGCTCATCACATGTCGAACCAAATCCCAGGCGGAACGCCTCGCCTCGCTGCTGTTGCCCTACGGCCTGCAGTTCGAGCGGTCCGACGGGGCACCGGGGAAGGCGGGATCCGTGACGGCGCTTTGCCTGGGGCGATTGCGCGTCGGTTTCGTGTGGCCGTCCGAGAGCTTGGCGGTCGTGACCGAGGACGAGATCTTCGGGGCGCGTCGCGTACACCGCGCCAAGTCCGAGGGCAAGCTGCGCGCCCAGCTTCTCAACCTGCAGGAACTCAAGCAGGGAGATCTCATCGTGCACGCCGA
>DBTI01000172.1:2565-2736 GCA_002306975.1 Ruminococcaceae bacterium UBA1320 | reverse complement strand
ATGTAGCTCCAAAGAGATCGTCGACTCACCGCGTCAAGCCCCTGCGAGGGTTCGTCAAGGAAAAGAATGGCGGGGGCGTGCATAAGACTGCGGATAATTTCAAGTTTACGCTGCATTCCGCCAGACATCTTTTTGATTGGCTTAAATAGATTGTCCTGCAATCCAAGAATT
>DBTI01000172.1:0-2241 GCA_002306975.1 Ruminococcaceae bacterium UBA1320 | reverse complement strand
CTGCGGGCATCAAGCGAAAGGCCGGGCGATACGAATACATCCCGTATAGACAGGCGTGTAAGCGGATATTTTCCTCCGCCGAGAGATGTAAGTCAAGGCTCTGTCGTTGAAAAATAATGCCGACTTTATCGCGTATTTGTTTGGTTTCGCGCTCAAGCTCGTAGCCTGCGATTTTTACTTCACCCGACGTTTTTGAGAGGGTAGTTGTCAAAATGGAGATAGTGGTTGTCTTGCCCGCTCCGTTGGGGCCAAGAAACGCGAAAAATCCCCCCTCGTTTACGGCAAAGCTGACATCTTCCACCGCCAGTTCCTTTGCTTTGGAATATTGTTTTTTCAGTCCGTTCACTTCAATGACTGACTGCATAAAAACACCTCCGTTTCGTTTACAGCCCTATTATAAAGCTGAAAAATAAACGGAGGTTAAATGGGGCGTAACCGAGTATAACGAAGTGTAAACGAATATAAACTTAAAGGGTGACTATAAAGGTTGTTCCTTTCTCAATCTCGCTTCTTGTCTATAGAACTGGTTTATTGCCTTATCAATAATAAAAGGGAACTGTATCATACGCTGATATTTCAGTGTTTTGATACAGTTCCCTTTCAAAAGCTGTTACATCTGCGGGACGGATCTCAGGAGAACACGAAAGCCGAGATGTTCGTTGCGGTCGGGTGGTGCGTATGGCTACTGTTGTCAATCGCCAATTTTCCAACATGCAGGGCTTCGGACTGCGGAATTTTATAGCGTCGGAGCAACGCTTTTATCCTCATGGTAAGCTCCGCGGATTTGAAAGGCTTCGTGAGGTAATCATCGGTTCCAAGCTCATAACCCTTGGCTTTTTGGCTGATGTCATCTAACGCCGTCAGCATGAGTATCGGTATATCTTCATAATATTGCCGGAGTTTTCGGCACAATTCAAAACCGTCCATACCCGGCATCATAAGGTCAATGACACATAAATCAGGACTTGCGTCTGTCATTTTTTGTAGAGCATCTCGTCCGTCGGACGCTTCAAAAGTGATAAAGCCCTCATTTTTGAGTACCACGCTTACAAGCTCACGGATACATGTATCATCATCAACAATCAGAATGGTATTCATTTCAACGCCTCCTTTTCTCAAATAATTAATTAACTTTAACACAAAAATATAAACGGACGATAAACCGTAAATTCATTTTTCTGATTTCAATCATGCATTCTTTCAAATATAAAAGCGCCGCCCATAGTCTCACTTGGGTGACGCTTTAACGTCTCAACGGCTTAAATTGGATGTAATATTCGTTTGCCTAATGCCGAAAACCTCTAATTTAAGCGGGTTCGCGGGTTGCAAGTCCTATAAGAACACTCGCAGGTAAGACACGCTCATGTTATGAATATATAGGCCCAAAGATATGTCATTAATTATTTATATAAACTTCAGGTGACACTCAAATCCCATAATTATCATATGGTTATTATTTTATATCTAGGCGATAAAATGATTTCAGAATTCATTTAGGGCAGTACAGATCAACTTGTTTTGCATATTCCGCGAAATTTTCTTACTTCTGTTATACTATAGATTATCTGCAAAAAAGTGACCGCAAAATCGAGTATCAGCAATATGATTTGAAAGTGGATCAGTACAGGGTTGATTCTAAAAAGGGGTCGGTTACATATATCCCGAGCCGCGAGGATTCTTATGACCGCCTTTTGGAAGAAGGAAATCAATTTCAGACAGTATCCGAAAGTGTCGAGGATATTGCAGTGCGGAACATATCGATTCAAACCATGATGAATTGCGTTGCTCTGGTTACAATGGAGGAACAGGATTTAATTCTTGAACTGTTTTTTAGCGGCAGAACCGAGCGGGCGTATGCTGAACAATTGGGCATATCGCAAAAGGCTGTCAATAAGCAAAAGCAAAAAATACTCCGTAAACTTAAAAAAATGATGAAAATTTAATTTTTTGGTTCTCAACCCCCTCGCTCAACGTGGAATATAGTGAGGGGGTTTTTTATATTTCCTCAATGCTCTTTGAAAATTCAATATCCGGCAGCATAAACACATGAACTGTCCAGCCGTGATGAGCGGCAGCGACGTGGATGGGCCCGTCAAGACTCCCTGTGGATTGGTCAGAGCAATCCGTCAAAACGACGGCATCGAAGGGTACGAGCGGCAAGACCCGATCTTAAAACGGCCCGCGGTGGGCTGCCTCGCAATGAAATGGACAGCGACAATGCTACTTCCGTCCAGCCACAGA
>DBTI01000036.1 GCA_002306975.1 Ruminococcaceae bacterium UBA1320 | reverse complement strand
TTACACAGAATTCGGGATAGACTCGTGGTATTGTCTGCTTCAGGGCACAACCACCGTCCCCTTGTCTTCTATTATTGAGGATCGGAGCAATATCATTTTTCTATTTCTTGTCGGAAACCAGCCAACCCAATACGAGTTATTACATCGCCAATTCGTTCCCCCTTATGCGCCAAACGATTATAAGCGCAAAGTATGGCCTCTATATAGAAAATGGCTTTTTTCTCTGGAATAACTGTAAAGACCTTATTACCTAGCATTGGCTTGTTACCGATTTTACCACCGATAAATACAGTATACCCTTGGTTTTGACCTATCAAAGCCTGTTTAGGGCAACTTCTCACACATAACCCGCAGCTTATGCACTTTTCGACTAAAATATACGGCACACGGTCGCATACGGTAATCGCTTTGGCTTTACAGATATTCACGCAGTTATTGCATCCAACACAACCGTCAACTGCTGATGGGACAATTACGCCATGTAATCCAATGTCATTTATCTGAGGCTTTGCACAGGAGTTCGGGCAACCGCTCAATGCAATTTTGGTTTTGCCTGGCTGTTCCCGCCCTACCATCGAGGCATCAAGTTGTGCGGCCAAAGCCTTTGTGTCGCATATTGCCTTCTTGCAGAGAGCTACTCCGAGGCAAGCTATAGTTGTCAATACCCTTGGCCCACGAACCGCAGGAAGTAATCCTAGATCATGTATCTCATGAAAAATATCACCAAGTTGACTTTCTGGTACCCAATGCATCTCCACCGACTGCCGGGTCGTAATATGCAATTGTCCGTTTCCATACTTATCGGATAAATCCGCTAAATTCCGCATTTGAACGCTGGTCAAGTTACCGGCGATTGTTCGAATTCGTATCGCGAACAAGCCTTTTTGTTGTTGTTCTAAGTAACCATGTCGTTTAATAAAACTATCCTGGACCGCCGCCATTATCATCTGCCTCCTTCACATATTCCAATTTTATTTTGTTCTCCATTATTGTAGCATGACAATATTTCGGTTAAGATCGAAGTATGGCTGTTGTGTATGGAGGTGAAATGAATATAATGTTAAACCCTGATATTAAGGAGATTGCCTCGCTTATTGGCGATCCTTCACGACTCGCAATGCTTCTGGCTTTACTCGGCGGAAAAGCCTTACCGGCAGGCGATCTTGCCCGTTCCGCCCGGATATCGCCTCAGACGGCTAGCACACATCTCGCTAAAATGGTAAATAGTGGTCTACTAATTCAAGAATCTTTCGGTCGGCACAAATATTTCCGACTTGCAAGCAATGAGGTCGGACATGCTTTGGAAGCTCTTCACGCTATTGCCCCTTCCAGACCGGTTCGTTCACTTCGTGAATCAAATGAAGTACACGCTTTACAGTTTGCCCGAACCTGCTATGATCATTTAGCAGGCAGAATCGGTGTTGCCTTGACGGACAGACTGCTTGAAATGAATTTCATTGAGAAATCAGGAAAAGAGTTCATATTAAGTGCAGCCGGTAAAGCAAGACTGCAGGCTTTTGGAGTGGAAGTCGAAAAAAGTGAAAAGAGTCGGCGTTGCTTTGCCCGTCAATGCTTGGACTGGAGCGAACGCCGGTATCATTTGGCGGGCAGTTTAGGAGCATCGCTTACGAGGCGGTTGTTTGAACTCAAATGGATAGAAAGATTGCCCGATGGTCGTGCGGTGCGTGTAACTGATGCAGGAGTCAAAGGATTATTCGAGGAATTTGGGTTGAGCGCAATCGCCGAACAGTAAGTCCCTTATCCCGTCTAGTTTCCAAAGCATTCGGACGGCTGCGGCGGTGGCTTGAAATCCTGACCAAACACTCGTCAAGGGAGACTACAATCGGGTTACAAGTAGATTTTAGGGGTAGTGCAGAAAAAATTGTGTAAACCTCCATTGTCAGGTAAGATAAAAACGACAATGGAGGTTTTGTTATGGCAGGGAAAGAAAAAAGCAAGCTGCGGCAAATGATCGATGAATATGGAATCAAGAACATGAATGATGTTCACGAATTTGTGAAAATGCTGACCGCCGAAACAATACAGGCAGCACTTGACGCGGAACTTGACAGCGAGCTTGGCTATTCAAAATACGACTATAAAAACAAGCAGACGGACAACAGCCGGAACGGGTATTCTCAGAAAACGGTGCAGAGCAGCGCCGGAGAAATGGAGATCAAGGTTCCGCGCGACCGGCAGGGCGAATATGCGCCGCAGCTTGTTAAAAAGCATCAGACTGACGTTTCGTCCATAGAGGACAAAGTCATCTTTTTATATTCTCAGGGGATTTCTACCCGGGACATCCAAAGAACAATGCAGGAGATGTACGGCATCGACGTGGATGACAGCCGCGTTTCCAAGATAACAGATAAAATTTTGCCGCTTATCAAAGAATGGCAAGAACGGCCGCTCCAGAGTGTCTACGCCATGATGATTCTGGACGCCGTGCATTACAACGTCCGGGACAATGGGATGGTCACCAAAAAGGCAGCTTACGTTGCCATCGGCACCGATCTGGACGGCAAAAAGGATGTCCTCGGCATCTGGCTTGGCGCAAGCGAATCCTCAAAATATTGGCTTTCCGTACTCAACGGACTCAAGAACCGCGGCGTGCAGGATATACTGATCGCTTCGGTCGACGGACTGTCCGGATTTGTCGAGGCCATAAACGTGGCCTATCCTCAAACGGAAGTTCAGCGCTGCATCATCCATCAGATTCGCTCCTGTACGCGGTATGTCTCCTACAAAGACGTCAAGCAGTTCACTGCGGATTTGAAGCCGGTGTACAAGGCTCCGACCGAGGAGGCCGCCCTTTTGGCCCTGGACGAATTTGAAGTCAAATGGGGCAAAAAATACCCGCTGGCCGTAAAGTCTTGGCGGGTTAACTGGAACGAGCTTTCCACGATGTTCAAATACTCGCCGGAAATTCGTAAGATGATTTACACAACGAACGCCATCGAAAATTTAAACCGACAGCTCCGAAAGGTTACCAAGACAAAGAGCGCCTTCGTTTCCGATGACGCTCTCATGAAAATCCTGTATTTAACTACTATGAGCATCGTGGATAAGTGGACAATGCCCATTAAAGACTGGGGTTCTATCCTGGATAATCTCATGATTTTCTTCGGTGACAGAGTAAAGATTACCCTGTAATTCCGCATCTCGAACTTATCTTGACATTGAGGCTTTACACAAAATTTTACGCACTACCCAGAGCTACCTAAAATCAAGGAGCAAAAATACTACTTGTGTCCAATAATTGATTTGTTTAATTCAGAGGTCGTCAGTTATACGGTGGCATCGAAAAACGACAACCAGCTTGTGTTATCGGCTGTAGACAGGCTACCAGTTAACCAATCCGGTAAAAATGCTATCATACATTCTGATCAGGGCTAACCATTTACATCTTACGCATACAAGCAGCTCTTGCAGAAGAAAAATATTCTGATATCCCATTCCCGAATAGCAAATTGTTATGACAACGCCTGTGCAGAATCATTTTTCTCACATTTCAAAGAGGAATTTTACTTGTTCTATGATTCCAAGACACAAGAAGAATTGTATCATAATATCCAGAAATATATAGATTACTACAATTATTCAAGAATCCATACTCGCATAAAAACCAGCCCTGTGCTGTACAGAGCTGGTTTTTAAATGGCGGGGTTCAATTGTCTACTTGACAGGGGCTAGGTCAAGTTCTACTTTACCTGACAATGGAGGTTTACAC
>DBTI01000039.1:4606-15521 GCA_002306975.1 Ruminococcaceae bacterium UBA1320 | reverse complement strand
GTATGACAGGGTGTATCGGTTTCTATTGTGTATCGTTCAGAATACATCCCAATTTACTTCCTTACTTACGGGTTGCGCTGGAATATCGTCCGCCAAGCCCAGCTTCTGAAGCAGTTCCTGTGCGGCGTTATAGCCCATTTTTTTCTGCCGGTTGTTCATGGCCGCGACTTCGATAATAATTGCAAGGTTGCGCCCTGGTTTTACCGGAATTGTCAGTGAAGGCACATTGATGCCTAAAATTTTAGTGTGCTCGTTATCTTCGCCGAGTCTGTCGTAAATTTTGCTGCTGTCCCACACCTCAAGGTTAATCACCATGTCCATTTTTTCTGTTATTTTTACGGCGCCCATACCGAAAATGCGCCTGGCGTTTATTATGCCTACGCCGCGAAGTTCCACAAAGTGGCGAATATTCTCGGGTGACGAGCCTACAAGCGTTTTGCTGCTCACACGCCTTATCTCAACAGCATCGTCGGCGATAAGACGGTGACCGCGTTTCACAAGCTCAATCGCTGTTTCGCTCTTACCTACTCCGCTTTCACCAAGCAGCAATATGCCCTCGCCATAGACCTCGACAAGCACGCCGTGCCTTGTTATGCGCGGAGCAAGCTGAACATTGAGGTAGGAAATAAGACCTGACATAAAGCTTGATGTCGGTTCACCAGTGCGAAACACCGGCACCTGATAGGTACGCGCAAGCTCCACCAGTTCTGGAAAAAGCTCAAGTTCACGGCAGATAACAAGAGCTGGCGGACGGCGTGAAAGCAACTTGTCAATGGCTATTCTGCGTTTGTCTTCGACAAAACGCTTTAAAAACGACACCTCGGTAAGACCGATAATCTGAATGCGCTCATTGTCAAAATAATCAAAAAAGCCGCCAAGCTGAAGCCCCGGTCTGTTTACATCAATGCTCGAAATAAGAATTTTTTCAGGATTTTCCGGCATATAAATGCTTTCAAGGGAAAACTCATCGACGATCTTTGAAAGTTCGACAGTAAATTTGCTTTCCATTATTTAAACATCCTTCAAATTATATTTTTGATCGGATATGGTTCTAAACTTTTACGGCTTATTAATACTTTCGTAATATGCGTTATAATCATCTATAATTATATTCTAATTTTAGTTTTGTTTCAAACTATTTTAATATTTTTATGCATTGTATCTAAAACATATGTGATTTGTCAGCGAATTTCAGATTGCGCGGCAATTTTTCGCGGCAATTTACTCTAATATATTTTTGCCGTAATGTTTCAAAATTGGTTGATTCGATTTTTATAAATGGTAAAATGTAAAAAATGTCTTGCTTTTATCCTCTTTGTCTGATAAAATAGTTTTGTTATGCTTCAAGCATTGTGTTACGGTTGTTTATAGTCTCCGTAGCAAAATTTAAATGGTCGTTTTATTTTTGACCATTTTTTGCTTAGGCAATTTAGGAACCTCTGATTAAGTGCTTGCTACCGGAAATGATTTAATCAACGGTTTCTGTATATTTCCATTGCTAAGTGATAAATTATGAGGAGGTGCAGATAGATGGCAAAATGTGAAGTCTGTGGGAAAGATTTGGCTTTCGGAATTAAAGTTTCCCATTCGCATAGGCGTTCAAACAGAACTTGGAAGCCCAATGTTAAGCGTGTTAAGGCTATAGTTGACGGTTCTCCCCGTCATATTCATGTATGCACGAGGTGCCTTCGTTCAAACAAGGTTCAGCGCGCAGTATGATTTTGCTTTCCTAAAAGCGCCGCCTTTTTAAGGGCGGCGCTTTTTCTTTAATTGAAATTTATAACTTAAGGCGTTTGTTTAACCACATTTCAGCACACAATAATTTCACCGAGGAGTGAGCTTATGGATATAATATCAGCACTTGCGTCGGAATTCAAAATCCGTCAGGGGCAGGTTGAGAATGTCGTCAAGCTTATTGACGACGGGTGCACTATTCCGTTTATCGCGCGTTACCGCAAAGAAATGACCGGATCGCTTGACGACCAGGTTTTGCGTGAGCTTGGCGATAGGCTCACCTATCTGCGCGGGCTCGAAAAGCGGCGTGAAGAGGTTTCAAACAGCATTGAGTCACAGGGTAAAATGAGCGAAGAAATATCTGCCGCGCTGGGCAAAGCCGCTACGCTCACTGAAATTGAGGATATCTACCGCCCTTATAAACAAAAACGGCGCACAAGGGCGACAATAGCCCGCGAAAAAGGTTTTGAACCGCTTGCCGATTTGATTATGGAGCAAAAGCTGAACGAGTCGGATATAAAGCTTGAAGCCGCAAAATATGTAAACCCTGAAAAAGATGTTCAAACCCTTGAAGAAGCCTTAAACGGTGCTCTTGATATAACCGCCGAAACAATCTCAGACAACGCGGTGTTGCGCAGGCTTATCCGTGAAACCGCAATGCGCGACGGTCTGCTTGCTTCAAAAGCGGCGAAAAAAGAGGACTCGGTCTACAGCGGATTTTATGATTATAAGGAAAAAGCGGCGGCGATCCCCGGTCATCGCATACTCGCCATTGACCGAGGAGAGCGTGAAGGCTTTTTGAACGTCTCACTGAACCTCGATAACACAAAACCGATTGATTATATCGTAAAAGCATATGTTAAGTCCAACACCTTTACATCTGATCTTGTACGCAGTGCGGGCGATGATGCGTATGAAAGGCTGATTTTTCCCTCTATTGAGCGTGATGTGCGCAATGAGCTGACCGACCGCGCGCAGGAGCAGGCAATAAAGGTTTTCGCGGCAAACCTGAAGCCTCTGCTTATGCAGCCGCCTGTCAAGGGCAAAACCGTGCTTGCTCTCGACCCCGCCTATCGCACCGGCTGCAAGGTCGCAGTTGTTGATGAAACCGGCAAAGTACTCGACAAAACTGTCGTCTACCCCACCCCGCCGCAAAGCAAAACCGAAGAGTCAAAAGCGACTGTTACTGCCCTTATCAAAAAATACGGCGTTGACGTTATTTCAATCGGCAACGGCACTGCTTCAAAGGAAACTGAAATCTTTACTTCGGAGCTTATAAAAGAACTTGACTGCCCGGTTTCGTATATGGTTGTCAGTGAAGCGGGCGCTTCGGTTTATTCCGCGTCAAAGCTTGGCGCACAGGAATTCCCCGACTATGATGTTTCTCTGCGCAGCGCTGTTTCTATCGCGCGCCGTTTGCAGGACCCTCTTGCGGAGCTTGTCAAGATTGACCCGAAATCCATCGGTGTCGGGCAATATCAGCATGATTTAAAACAGGCTCGGCTTGACGAGTCGCTTGGCGGAGTTGTTGAGGACTGTGTTAACAGTGTCGGTGCCGACCTTAACACCGCCTCATTCTCGTTGTTGTCTCATGTTTCAGGCATCAGCACATCTGTCGCCAAAAACGTCGTCTTATATCGTGAGGAAAACGGAGCTTTTAAAAACCGCAGACAGCTTTTAAAAGTACCGAAACTTGGGCCTAAGGCTTTTGAGCAGTGCGCCGGATTTTTGCGTATTCCCGGCGGTGATGTTCTTGACAACACCTCTGTCCATCCGGAATCATACCCTGCCGCAAAAAAGTTGCTGGAGCTTTGCGGTCACACGCTTGATGATGTTGCAAGCGGCAATATCAGCGATTTACGTGAAAAGGTAAAAGCATCAGGTGAGGGCGAAATAGCCGACAAGATCGGCGTTGGCATCCCAACGCTGAACGATATTATTAATGAGCTGTTAAAACCGGGTCGCGATCCTCGCGACGAGCTGCCAAAGCCTATGCTTCGCACCGATATCCTTGAAATGAAGGATTTGAAAGAAGGCATGGAGCTGACCGGAACAGTCAGAAATGTCATTGATTTTGGTGCCTTTGTGGATATCGGCGTTCATCAGGACGGGCTTGTGCATATTTCTCAGATTTGCGACCGTTTTATCCGCCACCCGTCAGAAGCGCTGACAGTCGGTGATATCGTAAAGGTTCGCGTCCTCACTGTGGACGCAGTAAAAAAACGTATTTCACTGACTATGAAAGGTGTTTCTTAAACCGGTTGTGACACCTTCAAGTTGCGCCAATGGCTTTACGCCATTGGCGCTTTTTTCCGCTTATAAATATCCCCCTGTCGCAGTTTGTAGCCACGGCATATGCTGTATTACAGCCATTTTCAGTTAAGATGTAGCGGTGATGGTTTTGATTTTCCCGCTTCGGCGAAAAAATAAAAATCCTTGTTTTGCAATTTTAACTGGAATTGCTGTATTTTTTTTGCTTTGGGGGACTATTTATGGCCTATATTGGTAATTCGCAATTAAAATTGCCTGAAAAAATTTTTACATGCCCCGACGGTTCCGCCGTTTACGCGGGATCAGTTCCGCCCGGGGCATCCTACGGTGAAAAGCCCGTAGTTGTCTTTGTGCCCGGTCTCGGTTCACACGCGAAAACCTTCTGGAACAAAAACACAATGTATGAAAACGCTTACAGAAGTGGTTATCGCACCGCATATATTGAATTTAACATGCCTGGTAAAATGTCTCTTAACATGTGGAATAACGGGGAATCTCTTGCACATATGCTCTCGGACATCTGTTCACATTATCATGTGCCCCGGGTTGTTATAGTTGCGCACAGTAAAGGCGGCGTAGACTCGCAGACTGCCGCAGTTTTTTACGGAGCGGCAAACCATATCGAAAAGATCATCACGCTGAGCACTCCCCACTTTGGCTCTCAGCTTGCCGATTTTGCCTACAGTTCTGCCGGCTGGGCGTTCGCCGAGCTCATTAAAGCGCACAGCCCCGGCTGTTTTGCAATGCAAACAGGCAGTATGCGAGAATTTCGCGCCATGACTGACAGCAACTCAAATAATATTACGCCCATTATTACCTTTGCCGGTAACGGCGGTGCCGACGAGCTGACAAGAATGCGTGTAAGCTCGATGCTGCTCGACCGCTTTGGCGAAAATGACGGTGTGGTCACCGTTGAGAGCGCGCACAACCCGAACGGAGAGCACCTCGGCACATTTCATTTAAATCACGCCCAAATGAGCAATGGACAATTCATTTGGGCACACCTTGCGCCTGTGCTCGCCGGTCTTCAACAAGAACCGGTTGTAGCCGCCTCTGCCTCACCCTTTTGCGCGCCGCCCGCTCAAATTATTAAAGGCGGCAGGCTTGAAAAAGGCATAAGCGAGAGCTTTTATGTAGACAGCACTGTGGAAAAGTTCACAGTGTCAATCATGATCCACGGCAATCCTCTGAAAAGAAGCCTTATGCTGATTTCACCGGACGGGCGCAAGACCGCTCTTTCCGCCAAAAGAGATTTTGACAATGTTACCGTAATGCGCGCCAGTGTGGATAACCCGAAAGTGGGTAAATGGAGGCTTGCCACGCAGCCCGGAAAAGGCGCATACTGGTGTCTTATCTGCCTTCATGGCAAAGATATTTTTTGCGTCTGCCCTAAAGCCGCCGCGCCCGGTCAGATGGAAGCAAATCTGCGTATATTGAGAACCTACCCTGACGGATATGATGTTTTTGGTGAATACAATATCAAAAACGGCAATGAGCTTCCCACACTGCAAACACTCCCAAAAGGTATTTATAATCTTGAAATGCACCTTTCAGGCGAACTTGACGACGGCAGTATTTTTGAACGCTCTCTTGTACGTCCCCTCGCATCGGGCAGTGACCTTAGAGAATTGCTAAAACAGGGGGTAAACGCCAGAAATAAATGAAAATGCCGCACGATTTTTTTACAACCGTACGGCAAAGTTTTTTATTTGATCGGTGAATGGTTTACTCCGAAATAATAGGTTTTAACGTTTCATCAAACGCAGTATTCACTTTTTCTTTGTCTTCAACCGCGGTTAACAAGCTGACAATAGGAAGAACGATGAGCGGAAGCAGCATTGCGACGGCTCCGACATTCGGCGGAGTAATGTAACTGCCGATTACCGGAATACTGATTCCCGCAACCGAAATGATGAATCCGGCCATTGTTATTGTTATTGCTGTTATAATGCTTGCCCATACCCCGGCGCGCGTTGCCTTTTTCCAATAGAGACCGTAAAGGAACGGAGCGAGGAATGAACCGGAAAGAGCGCCCCATGAGAATGACATGAGTGTAACAATCGCGCCCTTTTGCAGTGCAACGATCAAAGAAGCCAAAACAAACAAGCCGCACAAAACCCGCATAAGAAGCATAGTTGATTTCTTTTCCATTTTCGGCCTGAATGTTCCCTTGACTAAATCGAGCGTTACCGTTGAGCTTGAAACAAGCACAAGTGACGACAATGTTGACATTGATGCCGACAGCACCATGATTATAACAACGCCCATCAAAATATCAGGCAGAGCGTGCTGCATTACATAAGGCATGACCATATCAAAGTTGATATCCTTGCCGTTTGCGGCCAAAATTCCTGCCGATGCCGGATCTTTTATAAATAGCTTGCAGAATGCCCCGATAAAATATGAGCCGCCTGCGACAACCACCGCAAAGAGCGTGGCGATTATTGTGCCGCGTCTAATTGCCCTGTCGTCTCTTACCGCGTAGAATTTCTGAATCATCTGCGGCAAGCCCCATGAGCCAAGGCTCGTGAGGATTATTATGCCGAGAAGATTTATTCCGTCGCCGCCGAAGATATTAAAGTTGTTTACGCCACCGTTTGCCGCAGCAGCCTCCCCCGCCGCTCTGAGCTTGTCGATACCCCCAAAAAGACCGCCGACCTGCGGGTTTTTCAGAACAAAGAAGATTATCAGCGCGATTCCGGCGAGCATTATAATGCCTTGAATAAAATCGCTGAGCGCGGTAGCGATATATCCGCCGAGAATAAGGTAGGCAGCGGTGATTACCGCCATGCCGATCATTCCGTATAGGTAAGGGATGCCGAATGTTGATTCAAAAAGATAGCCAAGACCTGTATAAACCGAAGCGGAATATGGTATAAGGAAGACAAACATGATGCAAGACGCCGTTATTTTCAATGTCTTGCTGCCATAGCGTTTTTCAAAAAAATCCGGCATTGTCTGTGAGTCGTAATGATGTGTCATTCGGCGCGTTCTTTTTCCAAGAACTTTCCACGCAATTGTTGTACCCAGAATTGCGTTTCCGATGCCGATCAACGCCGCCGCAAGGCCGAATTTCCAACCGAATTTTCCGGCGTAGCCGATAAAAATTACGGCGGAAAAATATGTTGTGCCGTATGTAAACGCTGTAAGCCAAGCGCCGATATTGCGACCGCCAAGAACAAAATCACCTACGTTCTTAATCATTTTTCTGCTGTATATGCCTATCACAGCCATAACAACAAAAAACGCAACGAGAATTATAATCTTGATTAACATTTAATTGCCCCTTCGCACTTGTGTATTTTTAGTCAATATTGGGCATATTATAACACAAAACCTATTTAATAGGCAACAAGTTTTGTTGATTAATGGCAATTTTAATGCATAAATATGAGCGATACTTTTGTATGAAGCGCTATTTTACAAATATAATGTAATGTGAATACAGAATTTTGCATTATCATCGTAAATATATACATTATAGATACTTCAAACATACACTTCCGATTTTATAACCAAACAGAGCCTTAATAAAAAAATTTATTTAGCCATATTGATAAAAAGTAAAATATTTCTTGTGTTTGTTTATTTAAACGTGTTATCATATAAAATGATTGACAGTATCATTATAACCATATTATCACTTCAATGAAATTGTGTAAAAATTGCTGTATAATCCTCATTCTTTCATTAAAGTTTAAGCGCAGGCTCACAAACGTTAATCAATGCCTGCCGTTAATTGAGTTATATACACCTATTATTTAAGGAGAGATTAAATGCTATTTGAAGAACTGAACATCATTACACCAATATTAAGGGCACTTAGCGATCAGGGGTATAAAACACCTACGCCGATACAAGAACAGTCGATTGGCGTCATTCTTGAAGGGAAAGACCTTTTGGGAACTGCCCAGACAGGAACAGGCAAAACTGCCGCATTCGCTATTCCGATACTGCAAAAGCTGCAAGACGCAAAGCCGGCGCCAAGAGATCACAGGCTCCGCGCACTTGTGCTTTCTCCTACACGCGAACTGGCTATTCAAATAAAAGACAGCTTTGTCTCATATGGCCGTCATCTCAACCTTAGATGCACCGTTGTTTATGGCGGCGTTTCTCAGGTTCCTCAGACAAACGCGCTGCGCTCCGGGGTTGATATCCTCGTTGCCACGCCAGGACGTCTTCTTGATTTAATGAATCAAAAAATTGTGAGCCTTGAAGATGTTAAGTATTTTGTGCTTGACGAGGCGGATCACATGCTTGACATGGGCTTTATTCATGACGTAAACAAAATTATCATGAAGCTTCCGCAGGACCGTCAGACCATGATGTTTTCCGCAACCATGCCCAAGGAAATCGCACAGCTTTCCGCCTCTATCCTCAATAATCCTGAGCGTGTAGCGATAAGCCCCGAAACCTCAACAGTTGAAAACACCACACAATTAGTTTATTTTGTGGAAAAGCACAACAAAAAGAATCTGCTCTTACATTTGCTCAAAACAGACAATATTGATACCGCACTTGTTTTTTCACGCACTAAGCACGGCGCCGATAAGATTGTGGACGACCTTGTAAAAGCGGGGATCAACGCGGAAGCCATCCATGGTAACAAATCGCAGGCGGCAAGGCAGCTTGCACTGCGCAACTTTAAAGCAAAAAAAATTAAGATTCTCGTCGCAACCGACATCGCGGCGCGCGGCATTGATGTTGTCGATTTGTCGCATGTAATAAATTATGACCTGCCCAATATTCCTGAAACATATGTTCACCGAATCGGGCGTACAGGCAGAGCAGGGCAAAACGGCATTGCCATCTCCTTCTGCGACGATGAGGAAATTGAATATCTGCGTGACATTCAGAAATTAATTTCTATTAAAATTCCTGTGGTGGCAGACCAGCCGTATGCCGCCGATTTCAATATAACTTTGCCGGCAAAAAAGCCAGGCTACAACCGTTTTCGCGGTGCCGCAAAAAGCGGTTTCTCCCCTAAGGCCGGCGCAACAGCGGGAAGAACTTCTTTCGGAAAAGGTGCTCCAACTGCCAAGAGCGGAAAGCCGCCCTATCGCGGCGAAAAAAGCAAATCGTACGGAAACTTTTCGAAGAAAAAGCCCTTTGCCGATAAAAAGTTTTAACCTGTAAAATTGAGCCTTGCGTGATTATTCACGCAAGGCTTTTTTTAATATATCCCCGCAAATTTCTATCGCCGCGTTATTTCCTGTTGCGCTGAACAGTAACTTTTCTTTATCATACAGTTCTAAACTGATTTTACCGTTACCGCTCTCGCGTATTTCCCTGCTCATAACACCTTTGTCGGGAGCGATTATGGCGATTGGATCATCCGGTTCAATATTGGCGACAAGGGTATATCTCTGTGATTTTATTATGCATTCGATTAATCCGTCACTTTTGATTAACTGCTTGATTTTTGCACCGTTATAGGTTGTAAATTTATAGAAACGCCCATTAAAATATAAAAAAGCAATCAACCCACTTAATTCTTTACCCATTATCGGAACGCGAGCCGACGACATCATAAAAGACGCGTTATTTTCCGGAAAAACGTTTGTCTGCGCCCAGATATATTCCGACGGGAAAGATCTGCCCCAGTCTTTTTCAATATATCCGACTCCGCCGTCAAAAGAGATTTTTTCGCGGTTTAATATTAATTCACCCTCAAGATCACTTTTAACGCTCACTATACCATGCCTGCATTCAAGAAAAGGCACATAGGAAAAAGGGCCCATGATGTTGGGGCTTATGAGACTATACGGATAGGTTATGCTGTTTTTGAACAAGACCTTCCCGGAAATGCTGATTTCATTGTTTATGCATAGATTAATGCCGTCGTTTGAAAAAGCGCTTTCTTGGACTTTTATTAGGATTTCGCTTTTTGAATATTCAAATTTTGATAACGGATAACTGATATAGTTACTGCCGCCCATAGAATCTATTATCTGAACAAAGCTGTGGGGATTTTCTTTGTTCATTGAAATGCCCGGAATCAAAGATATTGCCCTGCCGTCGCGAGAAACCGCACGAAAATAATAGCCTTCAAAATAATTTCTCCCCGGCCGCGTCCCTTGATAACATTCCTGATGATATATACGCATAGATTTGCCTTTCGCTTTTTAATGTTTTTGTTTTATTCTTCTCAAAGCCGGCTTTTATATTCTTTTTATTTTTAAAGAGAAACAGAAAACGATTCTTCTTATTTGAAATTGCTATAGTTCAAGAAAAGCACAGAAAAAATGCCGCATACATGAATTGTATGCGGCATTTATCGTTATACGCTATGCTTATTGATCAATCGGCGCGTATCTTGCCATTATGGCTTCTGCAACACGCAGGCCGTCCACCGCCGCGCTCATTATTCCGCCGGCGTAACCCGCGCCTTCACCTGCCGGATAAAGCCCGACGACGCCTGTCGCCTCAAATGTGTCGCCACGCGTTATGCGAACAGGCGAAGAAGTACGCGTTTCAACACCTGTTAAAACTGCTTCACGCGCTGCAAAGCCGCTCAGCTTTCTGTCAAATACGCGAAGACCGCCGCGAAGCATGCCGGTCACATAGCTTGGGAAAAGTGTTCCGAGATTATATGGTGTTACCCCAATGGGATAGGTCGGCGTTACCCTGCCCATGTGAAAAAGCCCGCTCCCGTCAAGAAAATCACCAACCGACTGACACGGAGCGTTGTAATTTCCGCCGCCCGCCTCAAAAGCCGCGGCTTCAAGCCTCTGTTGAAACTCGACGCCGTCAAGCGGAAGCGTACCATAATCGGACGGAGAAACAGAAACGGCAAGCGCGGAGGTTGCGTTTTTACCGTCGCGGTTATACAGGCTCATTCCGTTTGTCACTACCCCGCCCTGCTGTGACGCCGCAGCGACAACGCTGCCGCCCGGGCACATGCAAAAGG
>DBTI01000039.1:4133-4364 GCA_002306975.1 Ruminococcaceae bacterium UBA1320 | reverse complement strand
CCGGGCACATGCAAAAGGTATAGACCGCGCGGTCAGCTTCACGCTGCGACAATTGATACTCACCCCGCGGCAATGCAGGATGACCGGCAAGTTCACCGTAAAGTGCCCTGTCGATTTCGGACTGAAGGTGCTCTATGCGTACGCCGACTGAAAACGGCTTTGGTTCAAGCGTTATGCCGGTTTGAAGCAGCATTTTGAATGTGTCGCGAGCGCTGTGGCCAATTGCAAGGG
>DBTI01000039.1:0-3889 GCA_002306975.1 Ruminococcaceae bacterium UBA1320 | reverse complement strand
TACGAGCGCTGTGGCCAATTGCAAGGATCACCGCGCCCGCCGCTATTTCTTCACCGTCTGCAATAACCGAGCGCACCATGCCTTTTTTTACACCGATACCGGACAGTGCTGTGTCAAACCGGATTTCACCGCCCATTTCGGTTATGCGGTCTCTCATATTTTTCACTACAAGCCGGAGATTGTCTGTGCCGATGTGCGGTTTTGCCGCCCTTTTTATCGACTGCGGCGCTCCGCTTTTTACAAACTCGTCAATAACCGTTTCACAGCGCGGGTCGCCAATGCGCGTTGTTAATTTTCCATCCGAAAAAGTGCCTGCTCCACCCTCGCCAAACTGAACGTTTGACTGCGTGTCAAGCTTGCCGTTTGTAAAGAAACGGCTCACAGCGCCTATTCGCTCATCAACCGACGCGCCGCGCTCGATGATAAGCGGACGATAACCGTATTTTGCAAGCAAAAGGCCTGCAAACATGCCCGCAGGACCAAAGCCCACAATAACAGGGCGCGCCAAAAGGCTGCCGTCACCTGTTTTTGGCGCATATTCCGCCTTGCTTCTTAAGGTTACGGTATTATCGGCAGCAGCTGCGACTGCTTCCGCTTCTCCTCCGACAAGCTCAAGCCCAACAGAATAAACAAGGCACAGGTTATTTCTGTGCCTTGCATCCACTGAGCTTTTCATTATATATGCGTTTACAACATCGCCGCGCTTTTTCTTGGTGCGTGCGAGTGCCTTGTCGATTACGTCGTTTTCACTTAATTCAAGACCAACGCGAATATTGTTTACTATAACAGCCATTTTCCCTCCGCTTACCAATTCTTACTGACATTGACGACCGCTTTGTATGAACCCGGAACCCAATATCCGCTTTTCCCCGGGACTTCGAACGTTACCGGAACTTCATACTGCCCGGTTCCGCTTTGAACACCCGACATATCAATAACCGCCGTTAACGCAGTTACACTTTCGATACCGGATGACGGCCCAAACAGCTTGATATTTGTTATCTGTTTGGTTTTTTGCGTTACCTTGTAACCGGACGGTTCATTTAATATTCTAAACGTACCTGTGGTCATTACGCGTGACGAAATGTTTTTTAATTGAATAGATACATTTGCCGATGTCACGTTTTCAACATTCATAATACCGTCAAGCTCCGGAATATCCAATGTTTTAGTCGTTATCAAATCAAGTGTTGTAAAATCTATATTTCCAAGTGAAATCTCTGATATGGAATCGATCTTTTCCGCTTCGCCCGCTATCGCAATTGTGTTGGGCGTTACCGTATAAGCGATATTAGCGGCATCAAACCCTGCGGGAAGATTGCTGAAACCGACTTTCAGCACCGTATCTTTTGTTTTTAAGATAGGGACGGTCACTTCTACAGTTGAGGTGCTGAGCTGCACATGATTTAGCACCAGTTGCTCATCTTTATCGTTAAGCAGCACTACACTGCTTGAAACTACTGTTGTTTTCGTTTTATCGTCACCTATTTTTACATATGTGACAGCTTTCGTTACCTGCGAAAGCTCACTTGAGGGACCGGAAACAGTAATTTGCGCCGGGTTTGATACAGCAGACTGCATCAGATAACCGTTCGGCACATTGTTATCCTGCACCTTTACAATGACAGGCAGATTTTTCGTCTGCATTGTGTCAAAACGAACAGTGATATACGACGGATCTACTTTTGTAATCGTAACACGGTTGTCCGGAGACTTTAGCGCGGCGTTAAGCTCAAGCTTGTAGCTGCCGGCTTTTGAAATCATTCCGATGCTCGGGGTAACGGTAAAATCACTTGCGCTAAGATGCCCGATCACGTTACGGGGACCGGAAACCGAGATGTTGACGGTTTCGGAGGATTCATCGACGGCATGAAGCCCAAGCGTCGTAAGCGCCGATGCGTTTTCGTTTATGTTTACCTTAACGTTGAAAATAGTGCCCTTATAGTCCGGGCTGACGTTGATAACCACAATAAACCAAAAAAGCACCGCCGCCACGATTGAAAAAATTTTGACAAAGTTATCGTTATATAATATCCTTGTAAAACGTTGTTTCTCACTCATTTTTCAGTTACCTTCGGCTCAGCCTTTTTATCCTTTTTAGCCAAAGGCTTTTCAGGCAGCAATCCTTTCTCGAGTGCTACTCGCAGCGTATCTATTGTGAGGTTGCGCTTGATTACACCATTTTGCACAAGTGAAATGACACCTGTTTCCTCTGAAACAACAACAACCAAAACGTCGCAGCTTTCACTGATGCCAAGCGCGGCGCGATGTCTTGTTCCGAGTTCGCGGCTTATCTCCTGATTTTGAGAAAGAGGAAGAAAACAGCCCGCGGCATAAACTCTGTCTTCGCGAAGGATCATAGCGCCGTCGTGCAGCGGGGCTTTGGGATAAAAGATATTGCAGATAATTTCTGAACTTATGTCGGCGTTTACAATTGTGCCGGTTTTTACTATCTCGCCGAGGCGTGTTTTGCGTTCAAACAAAATCAGCGCGCCGATGCGGTCTTTTTGAAGCGATTGCGCTGCCTCGCAAACTGCATAGATAACGTTTCGCATGCGGGTATCGCTGTCTTTTCCATCATAAAAACTAAAAAACTTGAATCCCCCCATGCTTGACCTTCCGACATGCTCGAGCACACTGCGAAGCTCCGGCTGGAATACAACGACCAAAGCGATAACGCCAAACTGGAAAATATTAATGAGGATAAAAGACATGGCTTTCAGACCTACCACTGTTGAAATGTAGTAGGCCAAAACAAATAGAAGAATACCCTTGATCAGCT
This sequence comes from Ruminococcaceae bacterium UBA1320, assembly GCA_002306975.1. GTDB lineage: Bacteria > Bacillota > Clostridia > Oscillospirales > Ethanoligenentaceae > Ruminiclostridium_D. The sequence goes on along the minus strand of DBTI01000039.1, from coordinate 1,107 downwards.
GCTCCGCTCTTGTTTCACGTATGAGCTGTATACCCTTGTAGAGCAAGAAAGCAACAAGAAGAATATCTATAATATCAGTTACTTGAATTGTTTTGACAACACTTAGAATTGTCTGAAAAAATGAATTTATCAAATCCATAAGTTTTTACACCCTTCTGGATTTTTATCCGCCGTGGCAGGTCTATTAATAGAAAATCTCGTGCAATGCATGAGATTTTCCATTCTGTTATTTTTCTATTGTTTTATTGTACCATAAATCCGACCGGATTAACAGTTTTAACGTGTATTTTTTTCATCCGTGTTTCTCGCGATCTGTGCAACAACCGCTGCAAGCCGCAATGCGTCATTCTTTGTATTAAAGGCCCCAAAGCTTGCTCTGACCATTCCGCTTGGTATTGTGCCAAAACGAGTGTGCGCCGCAGGTGAACAATGCAGACCTCCGCGCAGGGCAAAGCCGTGTTTGTCAAGAAGCTCTGCTGCCTGAGCGCTGGCTATTCCGTTGATATTGAAAGAAACAACCGGTACATACCCGCTAATGGGGCGCGGTGTGTATAACACTACTCCGTCAATTTGCCAGAGTTTGTCGTAAAGTGCAAGTGCACACTCCAGCTCGTTTTTTAAAAAACTGCCGGACAAAACCTTTGACGCAAACTTTAATCCCGCGTGAAGGCCGGCTATTCCGGGAGCGTTAACCGTGCCGCTTTCCAAGCGATCCGGCATGAAATCCGGCTGCTCAAAGCTGACAGAGTTACTTCCTGTGCCGCCCTCAATAAGCGTTCCGAGTGTTTCACCGCAGGAGGTTATTAAAAGGCCTGTGCCCATCGGGCCATAAAGGCATTTGTGCCCCGGCATGCAAAGATAATCTATCCCGCATTCCTGCATATCAATTTTTATTGTTCCCGCCGTCTGTGAAGCGTCAACAAGAAACTTTAATCCATGTTCGCGGCATAGCGCTCCAAGCCGCTTAATCGGCAGTATTCTACCGCAGACATTTGAAGCGTGTGTGCAGGCTATCATTACAGTTTCCGGTGTGATTAGATTTTTGAAAGCTTCAACTGTTGCGTCGTCGCTTTCAAGGTCAACCTTTGCAGTGGAAAACGTAACTCC
>DBTI01000087.1:7436-8139 GCA_002306975.1 Ruminococcaceae bacterium UBA1320 | reverse complement strand
CGATGGCGGCGCCAGCATCTTTGACCTCGACGATTGTGGCCGCAAGGCATACCTCAACCAAAGCCCACAGTTCTACAAACAGGCGATGGTTCCGGTTTTTGAGCGCGTTTTTGAAGTGGCACCTGTCTACCGTGCCGAAAAGCACAGCACCTCGCGCCACCTCAATGAGTATATAGGTCTCGACTTTGAAATGGGCTTTATCTCTGGCATGGAAGACGTTATGGAGATGGAAACGGCTATGCTGCGTTCCCTCGTCGCCTACCTTGCTGAAAATTATCAAAAAGAACTTTCACTTTTGAAAGCGACGCTGCCGGCAGTCGACAAAATTCCTGCCGTCACATTTATGGAAGCAAAAGAAATCATCGCTTCAAAGGGCAGAAAAGCAGGCAAATGGGATCTTGACCCCGATGATGAGCTGCTTCTCTCCGAATGGGCAAAGGAAGAACACGGCAGCGAATTTATTTTCATTACGCAGTTTCCGGCGGCGAAACGCCCGTTTTATGCAATGGACGATAAAAACGACGACCGTTTTGCGTTGAGCTTCGACCTGCTTTTGCGCGGTCTTGAAATTACAACCGGCGGTCAGCGTATTCACGATTACAATGAACAGGTTGAAAAAATGCGCCGCATGGGTCTTGACCCGGCAGAATTTGAAACCTATCTTATGGCGCATAAATACGGCATGCCGCCGCACGGCGGCCTT
>DBTI01000087.1:1565-7198 GCA_002306975.1 Ruminococcaceae bacterium UBA1320 | reverse complement strand
CGGCATGCCGCCGCACGGCGGCCTTGGCATCGGTCTTGAGCGTCTTGTCATGAAAATGCTTGACCTTAAAAATGTGCGCGAAGCAAGCCTTTTTCCGCGCGATATCAATCGTCTGGCGCCTTGATTTTTCCGATTATATAGCGTCCAATATGAATTTTATATAAACTGCGCAAAATTAATGTGCCCATACCATGTTGTTTCAAACGATATAACGAATAATGAATCACAAGAAATTGAAACTTGCAAATTGCTGCCTTATATGATACAATTTTAATATCATATATAGCATGTGAGACAATGGTGTTTCACGGCAGCCTTGCCGTGATACGCCTTTTTTTCTATATTATTAAGGAGGCATACGTAAATGGAAAACGAGAAAGTACCTTATCCAGTATCAATTTTTGGCGAGAGCGTATTCAATGATTCCGTTATGAAAGCCCGTCTGCCTAAAGCAACCTACAAAACATTGAAAAAGACAATTGATCAGGGCTTGCCGCTTGACCCTACAATAGCCGATATAGTTGCAAATGCAATGAAGGATTGGGCTATCGAAAAGGGCGCAACCCATTTCACCCACTGGTTCCACCCACTGACCGGCATAACTGCCGAGAAGCATGACGCTTTCATCACTCCTACGAACGACGGCAACGTTGTTATGGAGTTTTCGGGCAAAGAGCTCATAAAGGGCGAGCCTGACGCATCATCTTTCCCATCAGGCGGTATTCGCGCAACATTTGAAGCGAGAGGCTACACAGCTTGGGACTGCACCTCACCGGCTTTTGTAAAAGACGGCTCTCTTTACATCCCGACTGTGTTTATTTCATACACAGGCGAAGCGCTTGATAAAAAAGCTCCTCTGCTGCGTTCAACCGAGGCTCTGAGCAATCAGGCAATGCGCATACTTAAACTTTTCGGCAATACATCACCGCTCCTTGTTACAACCACAGTCGGTCCGGAGCAGGAATATTTCCTTGTTGACCGTGAAAATTACAACAAACGTCTCGACCTTATTCTCGCAGGCCGCACCCTTTTCGGCGCAAAGGCACCAAAGGGTCAGGAGCTTGACGATCAGTATTTCGGACGTCTTCGTATAAGAGTCAGCGAATTCATGCACGATCTTGACAACGAGCTTTGGAAGCTTGGCCTTACCGCCAAAACAAAGCATAATGAGGTTGCTCCTGCACAGCACGAGCTTGCTCTTATCTTTGATTCCGCCAATGTCGCAACCGATCACAACCAGATAGTTATGGAGACCATGCGCAGAATCGCGAAAAAGCACGGTCTTGCCTGCCTTCTGCACGAGAAGCCGTATGACGGCGTAAACGGCAGCGGTAAGCATGTTAACTGGTCAATGTCAACCGACGACGGCCAAAACCTCTTAAATCCGGGCAAGACTCCGCGTGACAACGCTCAGTTCCTGCTCTTCTTAGCAGCCGTTATCAAGTCTATCGACGATTACGCAGATCTTCTTCGCGTAACTGTTGCAAGCCCGGGCAACGACCATCGCCTTGGCGCTAACGAGGCACCTCCGGCCGTTATTTCGATGTTCATCGGCGAGGAGCTCAACGCAGTTCTTGAATCAATCGAAACAGGTAAGCCTTATGATGACAAAGGCCGTGTCAAAATCGACATAGGCGCAACATCACTGCCTAACTTGCCGAAAGATACAACCGACCGTAACCGTACCTCACCGTTCGCCTTCACAGGCAACAAGTTTGAGTTCCGTATGCCCGGCTCCGCACAGAGCGTCGCTTCACCCTGCTATGTAATCAACACCGCAGTCGCAAGCACTCTTGCTGATTTCGCTGACCGCCTTGAAAAGGCTTCTGACTTTATGACAGAGGTTAAGGCAATTGTTGTTGAGACGGTTAAGGCGCACAAGCGTATTATATTCAACGGCAACGGCTATTCAGACGAGTGGGTTGTCGAGGCTGAGAAGCGCGGTCTGCCAAACATCGCAAATACAGTTGACGCTATCGAAGTTCTCAAGGTTCAAAAGAACATCGATGTGTTTGCTAAGATGGGCGTAATGACCGGGGTTGAAGTTGCTTCCCGCTATGAGATTCTTCTTGAGAACTACTCAAAGATTATCAATATCGAAGCACTCACCATGCTTGAGATGGCAAACCGCGAGCTTATCCCTGCTTCACTCAAATTCCTGGCTTCGCTTGCTAAACTCAACGTCAATCTCAAATCAGCCGGCGCTGCAAGCAAAGCGGCTGCCGACATGCTTGAGAAGGTTGCAAGCCTTGTAGACAGCTTTGCAGTACGCACTGCAGCCCTTCAGACGGCTGTTGACGCGGCTTCCGTAATCGAGTGCCCGAAGGGCAATGCTCAGGCATACCGTGACAGTGTCGTTCCCGCAATGGCGGACGTCCGTGCTGTTGCCGACGAGCTTGAAATTATCGTTCCGAAGGAAGTATGGCCGATCCCGACCTATGCAGACCTTCTTTTCAAAGTGTAATTTTTAAGTTTCATATACAAAAACCGGGCGGAGTGAAAACTCCGCCCGGTTTTTTTCTGCTTAAGTACACGATTTACTTTCTGTTTTTTCTTATAGCAGCGTAAACAAAAAGAACAACGGCTAAAAACCCACAGGATAGTTCAACAATAAAATTAGAAAGATTATCATATGAGTTAAGATAATTTGAAACAAAAGAATTAATTATGATGTTCAAAACGACGCCGAAGAGAATAAGTTCGAAAGAAACCAGATATAACCTGTTAATTCTGGTGTAAGAAAAAAGAATAACAGAAATCCATAAGCCGATAAGTGAAATGACAACCATGGGCAAAGCGAAAGGAATAACCCAGCCTTTTATCGGACAAAGATATTCAATCAAAAATAGAAGCGGCAATATGGTTATTGTAAGGCCTGCCATTGCTCCGACAAAACGATGTCTTTTTATTAAAAAGAAAGGTGCAAGGATAACCCAGGCCGCAATTTCCGAGCCTACAACATATAAAGACCAGTCTAACCTCTTTTGTATAACAAAGTTGCACAGCACACAAACAAAAATGCCGATTAAAAATGAGACGTTAATCGAATTGAAGATAATATTCTTAGTGATTAACGTCTTTTGCCTGTGTGCCTGCTCTACGAATTCCATTGTGTCCGAAACAATAACCTCGGGGTCAGAACTATTGCCGGTGTCGGAATCAATTTTTTGACCGAGCATGAGCTCGCTTGTAGAAATATTCAACACCTTTGCAAGTGACGGAATCGTTGTAATTTCGGGGTAGCCCATTCCCCGTTCCCATTTTGAAACCGCTTTGTCTGTTACGTTAAGCTGCTCCGCAAGATCCTTTTGCGTCATATTGTTCGCCTTGCGCATTTCCGCGATGAAGTTGCCGATTTTCTTATTGTCCATATCGCACCATCCTTTGCTTAAAATTATAGCACAATATGGCATAGAAACAACCGACGCTTAGATTATAGGGTGATTGACTCGGGTAAACGCAAAGTAGAGTGAGCTTTATCTCAGCTTGAGACGGCGATGTTTTGCGTCTTTCCTGCTTTGTTGGCGATCAAATAGCCGTATTTGGTTTTAATGGCTATTTGACGGTAGTTCCAAACGTTTTTTATCGAATAAACTTCATACAGTTCGCCACCGCCGTTCCAAACCGCCGTGGTAATTTTTGTATCCACAAGTGTTGAAGGGATAACTTCTTTTGAGACAGTATAGTCATATCCGTTGTAATCATATTTAAGGATATCGCTCCAAGCCATGGCATCTGAAAAAACAACGCTGTCTGTCACGGGCGTTCCGGAAACCTTATAAGTATATTTGTAAAGTAAGATTAAGAAAAGAAGAAGCAATATCGATAGGGTAATAAAAATCAGTTTTTTAGAATTTGATTTTTTCATTTTGACCACTCCGAATTATGTAATGAACAAATAAAAGTGTATATCAAGTGGTTATAATTGTCAACTTGCTTATATCCAAAAGCAAAAACCGTACTACCTTTTCATTTGATACAAAAAGGCAATACGGTTTGATTTACACAGAAAACTGGTTTATATTATCTCAAGCTCTTTTAATTTCTCACAAAGCTCTTCAAAACCATCAGTTAAAAATGCATCGATGCCCGCTTCTTTTGCGGCGTCAACATTCTCTTTATTGTCATCGAAAAAAGCCACTTCGCCAGACGTTACGCCAAGAGCGGTTAATGCATATGTATATGCACCTTTTTCCGGCTTGACCTTGTTGATAAGATGAGACGGATAGCAATATTTGAAGTATTTCTCAAGCTTGTTCACTGAACACAGCTTGTTCCAGTGCAGCTCGTTTGTGTTTGACAGGCACGCGGTAACGTAATTGCGCGAAAGCTGCTTTAAAACCACATCCGCCCCGGGGTAAAAGCCGGTAGGCAAAAGTCTGAATTCCCGAAAAAACCGAGAGATGTTTACCGTCAGTTCAAATTCGGAAATGACTGTTTCAGCAAATTCTTTTGTGCTTATCGCGCCGCGCTGATAGTTTATTATCGTGTCGGACGCATACCATCTTCTTCTGATTTCAGAAAGATCGGTTGACCAATTTTGCCACTCAAGCATCTTATTGAAATCCGCACATTTGATGAGTACGCCGCCTAAATCGAACATTAACACTTTATATTTTCTGTTTATAGTTGTTCGCCTCTCCCTTGTTTGAAAAACACAGGCTGCAAGCGTTGCCTGCAGCCTTTATAATTAAAGACAAAATTATTATAGACTGAAAGCCGTCAGTACAATTGATTATTCGTCTTTACCGCAGCATTTCTTGTATTTCAAGCCGCTTCCACACGGGCACGGGTCGTTGCGTCCGGGCTTCTTGCCGACTTTAACAGGCTTTTTTACCTCGTCGTCGTCACCGTGGCTTGCTATGGTCGGTTTTGCCACCTGCTCACGCTGTGGTTCTTCCTCGCGGCGGATCTGAACGGTAAGCATCAGCTTTATTGTATCTTCGCGTATTGCCGCAATCATGTCTTCGAACATCTGGTAACCCTCGCGGCGATATTCAACGACAGGATCCTGCTGCGCGTATGCGCGGAGGTAAATGCCTTGGCGGAGCTCGTCCATTGCGTCGATGTTGTCCATCCACTTCTGGTCAACGATGCGTAGCAGTATGACGCGCTCAAGCTCACGCATGATTTCTTCGCCGTAGTCTGCTTCGCGCTTCTCATAAATCGTGTGGGCGCGCTCAATGAGCTCGTCTTTAATATCCTCAGAGGGTTTCAGCTCCTGAAGCTCCTCGATATCGTAATCAAAATCGTCCTCTTTTGTCAGCCAGCCAAGGTAATAGTCACGCAGACCTGCGATATTCCAGTTATCAGGAATAGGCTCGTTGCCGATAAACTGGTTGTAAGAACGCTCGATGCTCTCATCCATCATCTGAACGATGTAATCTCTCATGCTGTCGCCGTTAAGCACCTGCTGACGCTGACCATAGATAACCTCGCGCTGACGGTTCATGACGTCGTCGAACTGGAGCACGTTTTTACGTATGCCGAAGTTGCGGCCTTCAACCTTACGCTGAGCGTTTTCGATGGAATTTGTCAGCATCTTGTTTTCAATAGGCTGGTCTTCCTCGATGCCGAGCGTTTCCATAAGGTTCTGAATACGATCGCCGCCGAACAGGCGCATCAAATCGTCT
>DBTI01000087.1:0-1321 GCA_002306975.1 Ruminococcaceae bacterium UBA1320 | reverse complement strand
CGAACAGGCGCATCAAATCGTCTTCAAGCGAAATGTAAAAGCGCGATTCACCAGGGTCGCCCTGACGGCCGGCGCGCCCGCGCAGCTGATTATCGATACGGCGTGACTCGTGACGCTCCGTGCCAAGGATGAAAAGACCGCCGGCGGCGCAGACTTCCTCCGCCTCATTGCTTACGATCTCCTTGTGCTTTGCGTTAAGCTCCTTGTAGACTTGTCGAGCGTCAAGAACCTCTTGATTTTCTGTTTCAGTGTAGCTTGCCGCCTCGCTGATAAGCTCTTCGGACATGCCCGCTTTGCGCATATCAGCCTTTGCGAGCCACTCTGCGTTGCCGCCGAGCATGATATCTGTACCACGGCCTGCCATGTTGGTTGCTATCGTCACAGCACCTTTTTTACCTGCCTGTGATATGATCTCGGCTTCCTTTTCATGGTATTTCGCGTTCAAAACCTCATGTTTTATGCCACGCTTTTTAAGTATTTTGCTCAAAAGCTCGGATTTTTCAATGGAGATAGTACCGACAAGCACAGGCTGCCCTTTTTCGTGGCACTCAACGATCTGGTCGATAACCGCGTTGAATTTGCCCTGCTCGGTTTTATAGATAACGTCGTGGTGATCCACCCTTATCATGGGCTTGTTTGTGGGAACTTCTACGACGTCAATCTTATAGATCTCGTTAAACTCTTCCTCTTCGGTAAGAGCCGTACCGGTCATACCGGAAAGCTTTTTATACATGCGGAAGTAGTTCTGGAAGGTTATCGTCGCAAGCGTTTTTGACTCACGTTCAACCTTGACATGTTCTTTTGCTTCGATAGCCTGATGAAGACCTTCGTTGTAGCGGCGGCCATACATAAGGCGACCGGTGAACTCGTCCACTATAATGACCTGACCGTCTTTTACGACATAGTCAATATCCCTGTTCATAATGCCGTGAGCACGGATTGCCTGGTTGAGATGGTGAGAAAGCGTCATATTATCGGAATCGGAAAGGTTTGCAATATTAAAATATTTTTCAGCCTTTTTGACACCCGAAGGGTTAAGTGTGGCGGTTTTCGCTTTTTCATCAACGATATAGTCGCCTTCGATATCCTCGTTGAGCTCCTTATCGTCAAGCTCACGTACCTTGGCCATTGAAAGAGTGCAGACAAATTTATCGGCGAGGTCATACATCTCAGTCGATTTGTCGCCCTCACCGGAAATAATAAGCGGTGTGCGCGCCTCATCTATAAGAATCGAGTCAACTTCATCAACAATGGCAAAGCTGAAGCCACGCTGCACCATCTGATTTTTATAAATAACCATGTTGTCACGCAGATAATCGAA
>DBTI01000091.1 GCA_002306975.1 Ruminococcaceae bacterium UBA1320 | reverse complement strand
CCTGAAAAGCTGACGCTCCCAATCGCGCTTGCGGCGTTGCTGTCTCCTTACGGAAACAATTACAATTTGTTGATTGCCGGATCTGTGTTCGCAATTCTGCCGATATTGATCCTGTTCTTCTTTTTCCAGAAGTATTTTATCGAAGGAATGACTGCCGGTGGCGTCAAAGGCTGAAAATATCTGAAGACCTATCAAACCTTCACAAGACATTTTGTACACCATGTGCTACAATGGTTTTGTGAAGGTTGTTTTAAATAATCAGATATTTAAATGGAGGAATTTGAAATGATAATCGAGGTATCAGAGGAGAGACTTCCGTTTTTTGAAGCGTTGGCAAGCGAAGTTCGCATCAAGGTGATCAAGAGGTTGGCCAAAGGAGAATTCAATATAAAAGAGTTGGCGGAACACTTGCAATTGAGCAGCGCGATCATGTCGTCACATGTCCGAAAGCTGGAGCGGGCCGGCATTATCATCACCCGTACTTCCAAAAAGCGTGGGAAAATATGCACTCTTTTACAATACGATTATAAGCTGGAAATGCCGAAAGAAAACTTTCATCATCTTAACAGTTATGAAATACAAATTCCGGTGGGTCAATACACGGGTGTTCACGCTGAACCTACATGCGGATTGGCAAGCGAGGAAAAAATCATCGGAATATATGACGAGCCGCGCTGCTTTTTTGATGTGGAGCGTATTAATGCCAAGATGCTGTGGTTTGCGGAGGGTTACGTTGAATATACGATTTCCAATTATATCAGAGAGAACCAGGTATTGGAAAGTGTTGAGATTGAGGCGGAACTTTCTTCGGAAGCGCCGAACACAAACGATAACTGGCCTTCCGATATCACAGTATCTTTGAACGGTCATGAAGTGACCACTTGGACCTCCCCGGGGGATTTTGGAAATAAGCACGGAAAATACACGCCAAACTGGTGGATCTCCAATCAATACGGTATATTAAAAGTTTTCTCTATCAGTAATACCGGCGTCTATTTGGATGGAGAAAAGAAGTCGAGCCTGACGCTGGATGACTTTGAGATAGAAAAAGAACAATGGACGATCCGTTTTGAAGTATCCCCGAATCATCCCAATGTGGGTGGCCTTACGATTTACGGCAATGAATTCGGAAATTACAAACAGGATATCCTAATTCGAACAAATTACAGAAAGCTTGATCATAATGACAAGCTTTCCATGACAGAGAATAATCCTGATAATTATGCGGGCTGAAAGACAGATGAGCGTCAAGTATCCGAAGAAACGGGGAAACTAGAAGTTACTTCGTGCAGTATTGGTCGACAAGAGATTCATATGCATCTGTTGAAATTAGTTATAGTCTGTTTTAAAAGGAAACTTTTGCCTTCGCCGGAGTTTCCTGGAATCAGGATATGACCGTTTGTTTTATCCGGGTTTCTGCAATCAAAATTGAAAATAATACGGAACCATCTACGCCTCTGCCAATAAACAGTCCATCCTAAAGAGAACTTGTTCAGGACGCCAATTATGACGATTCTGAACAAGTTCTTATTTTTAAGTATATTGAAACCTACTACAACACAAAGCGTATTCATTCTACTTTGGGCTGACTTAACCCAACGCAGTTTGAGATACGAGATTCTTAATTTCGTATCTTCCTGTCCAGTTTTTCTTGACCTTTCCACTAGTTCAGTATATCATACTGTCCTCAGAAATGGGTGCAGATCAATATTAGCCGCCAAGATATTTTTTTCTTTTTGCAGAAATAATTTAAAAACGAATATCCAATTCGACAGGCTGCAAACCGGTGAGTTCAAAACTGCGTTCGTCTGGCTGGCCGGTACCGACAAAAAGTTTGAAAAAGCTACTGTCACGCAAGCGGTTTCCTTCCTGATCCACTACAAGGAATGCGGACGGTTTCACGCTGCAAACAATGCTCTTTTGTTCTCCGGCATCCAGGTGCACACGGGAGAATCCGCATAAGCTGCTGTTTGGCACCGCAAATTCCGACTGCATATCGTGAATATAAAGCTGTACCACATCTTCCGTACTACATGTTCCATCATTTTTGAGTGTTATTTCTACCGAAATGTCTTCCTCCGGATTCAGCTTCTTATTTGTGATTTTTGCATCCGTCACATAACAATGTCCATAGGTCAATCCAAATCCAAAAGGGTATAACGCTTTGGGGGTCATATATCGGTAAGTTCTGCCTTTCATGTTATAATCTTCAAAATCCGGAAGCTCATCGGCGGATTGATAGAAAGTAATCGGCAGCTTGCCGCTCGGCGAATATTTTCCAAATAGCAGATCAGCCAAAGCCTCGCCGCCATGACTGCCCGGATACCATGTGTTGATGATGGCATTGCAATGTTCCTGCGCCCAATTGATTGCGAGCGCGCTGCCGGTGCTTAGCAACAGAATGGTAGGCTTGCCTACAGCAACCACCTTTTCAAGCAAACGTTGCTGCAAACCGGGTAAATTCAAGTTTGCTTTGTCACCCGCAGCATGAGAATTGCCTGTGTCGCCTTCTTCACCCTCTAACAGAGAGTCTAATCCCAGACACAAAATCACCACATCAGCACGTTCCGCGACAGAAACCGACTCTGATGATCTGTCGTCGGCACCGGCAAGGCTCTCCACACGGTCTTTGAACATATGGCAGCCTTCCGCGTAATATACCCTGACAGTTTCGCCGACCGCTGCCTGGATTCCTTCCAACAGAGTGGTGTATTTGGAAGCGGTACCGTAATAATTCCCCTTTAAAACCATTTGATTATCCGCATTTGGGCCAATTACGGCAATGGAGTTCAGCTTTGCAGAATCGAGGGGCAGCAGGCCATCGTTTTTTAGCAAAACCATCGATTTTCTGGCAGCGTCCAACGATTTCGTGTTATGCGCCTTACAGTCATTCTGTTCATAGGGAATTTTATCATATTCACAATCAGAATCAAACATGCCAAGTTTAATTCTGGTGCGCATCAAGTGCTCTGTGGCCGTCGTAATATCTTCTTCGGTAATCAGGCCTTCCTGCAATGCTTCCAACAAATGCAGATACGTATTGCCGCAATTCACGTCGCAGCCGTTTTTCAGCGCAAGCGCCGCAGACTCCGGCGCTGTTTTGGTTACCATGTGCTTGGTATGAAAATCTCTGATTGCCCAGCAGTCGGAAACAATATGTCCTTGAAAGCCCCATTTGTCCTTTAAAATATCTTTGAGGAGTGTTTTGCTGCCGCTGCATGGTTCTCCGTTTGTGCGATTATACGCACCCATTACGCTTTCGACCTTTGCCTCCTTTACACAGGCTTCAAACGCGGGTAAATAGGTTTCATACATGTCCTTTTTACTAGCGATTGCGTTAAACTCGTGCCTGAGCGCCTCCGGTCCGCTGTGCACCGCGAAATGTTTTGCGCAGGCAGCTACTTTCAAGTATTTTCCGGTTCCCTGCAACCCCTCCACAAAAGCCACGCCGAGTCTGGATGTTAAATAAGGATCTTCTCCGTAGGTTTCCTGTCCGCGCCCCCAACGCGGATCCCTGAATATATTTACGTTCGGGGACCATAAGGTTAAGCCTTTATAGATATCCCGGTCATTTTTCCGAACAGATTCATTGTACTTTGCACGAGCCTCAGTTGAAATAATATCCGCAATTTCCTTTAAATATTGGTCGTCAAAAATGGCAGCCAATGCAATTGCCTGTGGAAATACGGTTGCTATACCGGCTCTTGCTACACCGTGCAACCCCTCGTTCCACCAATTATATCTTGGAATACCCAGACCTTTTATTGCAGGGGCATCATACCGCAACTGGGATGCTTTCTCCTCCAAAGTCATACGCGATACTAAATCCTTGGCCCGTTCTTCCACTGTAAAATCGTTATCTAAATAGACCGGTTTTTCCATCCCTAAGCGCCTACTTTCACATGATGTATTTTTTCTCTGTACTCTGTCGGGGACATTCCCGTATTCTTTTTAAATGCAAGGGAAAAATAATTGATGTCCCGATACCCAACCATTCCTGCAATTTTTCCGGTTTTTTCGTAGGTGGATTCCAAGAGGCTCTTTGCCCTTTCCATCCTTTTCCGCACTACATATTCATTGCACCCTTCTCCCGTAATCTTCTTAAAAAGCCGCGAAAGATAATTGGGATTAACATAAAGCCGTGCTGCAATACTTGTTACCGTCAGTTCCTTTTCTAAATTATCCTTGATATATTTTTTAGCAATCGTAATCAGATCATGGGTATTGTTTTCTTCCTTTCCGAACAACTGCACAATAAAGGACTTTGTGAATTTGCAAACAGCCTCTCTGTCTGCAATAAGCATCGAGTTCAATAGGGAATTGAGTTTACTGTCTGTACTGTTCCCCGTATCGTTAATATAAATAAAATACAGTGCAGACGCGATATCAAAGCAAAGTCTGCGCGCCAGGGAATTTGAAAGGTTGTATTCGTTCATAAAATCATGCAACTTGTCAAATTCATCGATAAGCTTATCAATATCAGCGATATTTTCGGTCATACTCTTTTTTTGCTCATCAAACTTTTGATATATTACTTTCAACCTTTGCTCCGACTTTTCCGGCTGAATAATTTCCCCTTGTTGTTTTTGTAGTGACCCTAATAAATCAAGCGCATCTCGGTAGGAAGTGCCGATTTGGTGAAATCCATGAACGACACTGCCAAGTGCGACATTTTCTTGAATATCAAACTCATTCTTTATCAAGTCTTTTAATTTTTCAATTCTTTCTAATATTTCATCAAACTCACTGTTTTCAAAAACTGCAATCGAAATCCTTCCGCTTTTATCTTCAAAAGTGATTCCCGCCAGATGAGAATCAAACAATTCGATACAAATATTTTTTACCGATTAATGCAAAAAATCGTGATATTCCTTCCATTCTTTCTGACCATCAATCACAGGAATAATGATAGCAACCTGAATGACTTGTTCAGGAGAAAAATTATATTTTTCACAGAATTCCAGTAGCTTTATTTGGGATACATTGTCAGTTAAAAGACGCCTGATGTAATTTTCCAATTCTGCCTGTTCCGTTATCCCTTTCACTCTGATCATAAGCTGCTGCTGATGAACCATCTTTGCTTCCAAGTTTAATTCACACACTTGACTTTTAATTGAATTCAGTAGCTCTTCTTCATCTGCGGGCTTTAGAATAAAATCCTGCACATTCAGTTTACAACATTTTTGTGCATAGCTAAAATCATCGTATCCAGTTAAAACAATAATTTTTATTTTAGGATTTATCTTTCTTGCCTGCTCAATCAAATCTAACCCATTCATTTCAACCATGCAGATATCCGTCAGCATAATTTGAGGCATTTCCTTCCCGATAATCTCAATGGCTTCCTTGCCTGAAGCAGCTGTTATCACTTTTTCTATTTCAATATCGGGCCAAGGAACCATCGCTTTAATTCCGCTTCTGATCATTTCCTCGTCGTCGACTATAATTGCCTTATACATTCCTCAACCTCCCAACTTCTTATTCTTTGGCAGTTTAATTTCTACTGTAATTCCACCAAGGTGATTTTTCCGATAATGCAACCCGTATTGCTCCCCAAACAAAAGTTGAATCCGTTTATGGACATTTTGCACGCCATAGCCAAAGGAATCTTCATACTCACAGATGGAATTATTGATTTCATCGATTTTCTCTTGTGGCATGCCACTTCCACTGTCTTCTACAAAGACAACAACACAGTCATCTTGCTCGCTTGCTTGAATGATTATAATACCGGTGTGACCTTCTTTGATATTAATCCCGTGATTGATGGAGTTTTCCACCAAGGGCTGTAATGTCATTTTGGGAATTAATACATCATAAAATTTCTCATCAATGTCATATCGGCTTTCAATAATATCGCCGTATCTCATATTTTGAATAATCAGATAACTCTTAACATGCTCAATCTCCTGTGACAAAGAGATAATGTCTTTTCCGCTGCTCAGACAAACTCTATAATATCGGGCAAGTGCCTTAACCATTCTTGAAACTTTTTCGTTGCCATCCGTCAGTGCCTGCCAATGAATACATTCCAGAGTGTTATAAAGAAAATGAGGCTTAATTTGTGCCTGCAGAGCGTTCAATTTAATTTGTTCAATTTGATGCTGTTCTGTTTTGACTTTAACCATAAGATTTTCTATTTCATCAATCATTTCGTTAAATCCATCTGCCAGTTGACTAAAATCATCCCCACTGTAATTCTGATTCATTCTGACTTTTAAGTTTCCGCTGGAAACCGTCGCCATATGATAAACAATATCTTTTAGCGGTTTGTACAGACTGTTGCTGAGTTTAAAGGAAATCAGAACCCCGATAAAGCAAAATACAGTAACCAGAATTAGCAAAATAAAAATTGTTATGTAAGTATCATAATATAAGTATTCATTTTTAATGGTTCCCACGACATACCAATCCCATGATTTGATGTGTTGGTAGAGCACTAAATTATTATTTTTACTGAAGCTTCCCTTTTCACTGGGAAAATTTGCGGCATATGGTGATTTTGTTAGCATGACGCCTTGATCTTGATTGGAAATAATTTTACCGGTATTATCTGTCAGATAAATGTCGAAAGGCAATTCGGAACTTTGGGCAGCATAAGCTTTTCGTATCTCTTTTTCATCAATACTGATACAAAGCAGCCCGCATTCTTTATTGATTTCATATTTGTCATAAAGCGGCTGGTA
>DBTI01000190.1 GCA_002306975.1 Ruminococcaceae bacterium UBA1320 | reverse complement strand
AATTATAATCGGTCACAGGGGCGAAACGCTTGACTCTATTCAGTATCTTGTTTCACTTGTCGCAAATAAAGGCGAGGATAAATACAAAAGAATCACGATAGACACCGGCGATTACCGCAAAAAGCGAGAAGCCACGCTGACAACGCTCGCAAGGCGTATTGCGCAGAATTCTGTGAAAACACGCCGCAGCACAACGCTAGAACCTATGAATCCGTATGAAAGACGCATAATCCACACCGCGGTTCAAGAGATTGGCGGCGCCTCCTCGTGGTCGGTTGGTGAAGACCCGAACCGCCGTGTTGTTATCGGCGTTGAAGGCGGAAGCCGGCAAACAAGCGGCTGGAAAAATTCCCGCAGATAAGAACTAAATCAAGAACCATTTGTATAAAAGCTATAAGCAAATACCATAAGGAGTTTTATAGCAGTTTTAAAAAAGAAGGATTGTTAATTTGTATCTCCCAGCCAAAGGCGTGGAGAGACATGCCTTGATATTCTTTTTCAAAAATCAAATTGCTATCGTTAAAATTATTGTCCGGGGGTCTTTGCCCCCGGATTTGTGTTGTAAAAACATAGTAAGGGGGTGGGAAAATGAGCGAAACCATTGCGGCGATATCGACCGCGCTGCTGCCTGCGGGCCTTGGTGTCATCCGTATATCGGGTGACAGCGCGGTGCAGACGGCACAAAAAATCTGGCGCGGACGAAAAAAGTTGACAGAGCTGGCGCCAAACACAGCGGCTGTCGGTGAAGCGGTGTTTTTGGACACTCCGATTGACGAGTGCGTCGCGCTTGTTTTCTGTGCTCCTCACAGCTATACGGGCGAGGATGTTGTGGAAATATCCTGCCACGGCGGTGTTTATCTTGTGTGCCGTGTGCTTGAAGCGGCGATATCGGCGGGGGCGAGAATTGCGCAGCCCGGTGAGTTCACAAAGCGGGCGTTTTTAAACGGGAAGCTCGATTTAACTCGAGCGGAAGCAGTGATGGATCTTATCGGCGCGCAGGGTGAAGCGGCGGCAAGGGCGGCGCTTTCCCAGCATGAGGGTGCGCTTTTTAAAACGATTGAGAAATTAAAACAACAATTAGTAGAAATATCGGCTGATATTACAGCTTGGGTTGATTTTCCTGATGAAGGGGTGCCTTCGCTTGAGCCGGAAACACTGAAAAGCAATCTTGAAGAGGTCTTGAGTGCCCTTGATAATCTCTCAAAAAACTTTTCACGCGGACGGATAATAAAAGAAGGCGTTGAAACCGCGATTGTCGGGCGACCGAATGTGGGCAAGTCTACTCTGATGAACGCTCTCGCAGGCTATGAGAAAAGCATTGTTACGGATGTCCCCGGAACAACACGCGATGTTGTTGAAGACAGCGTCAATTTTGCGGGGTTTGTTTTGCGGCTTTGGGATACCGCGGGGCTGCGTGAAACAAAGGATGCTGTTGAAAGCATCGGTGTCGCGCGGGCAAGGGAGAAGCTCGATGCCGCGCAGCTTGTTCTCGCAGTTTTTGACGGTTCACGGGAACTTAATGAAGACGACAACAAGATTATTGAAAACATAAAGAACCGTAACGCGATCGCTGTTATAAACAAGTGTGATTTACCATTAAAGATTGACAGAGAGTATATAGAAAGAAAAACAAAACATGTAGTATATTTATCGGCCGACAAAGGCGAGGGTATCGGTGCGCTTGAGGAGATTATTCGGGAGTTAACCGATATTGCGGGGTTTGACCCTGGTGCGGCGCTTGTCGCAAACGGCCGGCAGCTTGAGTGTGTGCGGCGGGCAATTGACGGCGCTCGTGATGCGCTCGAAGCAGTTAACTTTGGCATGACGCTTGACGCGGTTTCGGTCGGAGTAAACGACGCGGTCACCGCTTTTTGTGAGCTAACTGGAGAGCGCGCGTCCGACGAGGTTATCAATCGGGTTTTTAGCAAATTCTGTATAGGAAAATAAAAAAAAATAGTTATTAACAGAAAGGGCGGTCAATTGTGGAATACTATGCCGGAGCGTATGACATTGCGGTTATCGGTGCAGGTCATGCCGGTATTGAAGCATCACTTTCGGCGGCGCGGCTTGGCTGCAGTGTCGCTGTTTTTACTATAAATCTTGACGCGGTAGGAAATATGCCGTGCAACCCGTCAATCGGCGGCACCGGAAAAGGGCATCTTGTTCGGGAAATTGACGCGTTGGGCGGCGAAATGGGTAAAGCGGCTGACAAGACCTTTATTCAAAGCCGTATGCTCAACCTCGGAAAAGGGCCTGCGGTTCATTCGCTGCGGATTCAAAGTGACAGGCGCGCTTATCATCAGTTGATGAAACACACGCTTGAAAGCCAAAGCGGTCTTGATTTAAGACAGGGTGAGATTGTCGAAATCCGTGCTAAAGACGGGCGTGTTTCGCAGGTTGTCACAAGGCTTGGTGCAGTTTTTGACGTTAAGGCAATAGTAATTGCAACAGGAACTTACCTTTCGGGTCGGATTCACATTGGTGAAGTAAACTATGAGGGCGGGCCGGACGGAATGTTCGCGGCTAAAAGCCTTTCAGAATCACTGCGCGCGCTCGGCCTTGATTTAATGAGGTTTAAAACGGGAACACCATCGCGCGTTAACAAAAATAGCATAGATTTTTCACAGCTTGAAGGGCAGCCGGGCGATGGCCGAATCATTCCGTTTTCTTTTGAAACAGAGGATCCGGGCGTCAACCGCGCGGTTTGCCATATTGCCTATACAAACGCGGAGACGCACAGGATTATAAAAGAAAATCTACACCGTTCCCCGCTTTACGGCGGGCGTATCGAGGGCATCGGCCCGCGCTATTGCCCCAGCATCGAGGATAAGGTGGTCCGCTTTGCGGACAAGGAACGCCACCAGTTTTTTATTGAGCCGATGGGGATTGATACAGACGAGATGTATTTGCAGGGGCTTTCCTCTTCTTTGCCGGAAGAGGTTCAGCTAAAGTTTTTGCACACAATCAAAGGCTTTGAAAATCTAAAGGTTATGCGCACCGCTTATGCGATTGAGTACGACTGCATAAATCCGCTAGAACTTGAGCCGACGCTAGAAACCAAAAAAATCGCGGGGCTCTACGGTGCCGGGCAGTTTAACGGCTCGTCCGGGTATGAAGAAGCGGCGGCGCAGGGGCTTGTCGCGGGAATAAACGCCGCTTTAAAAATTAAAGGGCAGCAGCCGATGATCCTCGATCGCGCCGGTTCATATATCGGAACACTGATTGACGATCTTGTTACGAAAGGCACAAAAGAGCCTTACCGAATGATGACCTCGCGTTCCGAATACAGGTTGGTTCTGCGTCAGGATAACGCCGATGAACGGCTTACACCGACGGGCTATAAAATAGGGCTGATTACGGGAAAGCGCTATGAGCGATTTCTTGAAAAAGAACGGCTTATCAAAGAAGAAAAATCAAGGGTTGAAAGGACTTCAATCGCGCCGTCACAAGTTCTTTGTGATTTACTTGTTTTAAAAGGCACTGCGCCGATAAAAACGGGTGTAAAAATGTCGGAGCTTTTGAAACGCCCGCAGATAAGTTATGAGGATCTTGCTCCGTTTGACGGGCAGAGAATCCCGCTGCCATATGCCGTAACAGAGCAGGTTGAGATTTCGATAAAATATGAAGGCTATATAAAACGGGAAAAGGCGCAGATTAACGAGATGCGCCGGCTTGAAACCCGCGCGCTGCCTAAAGATATTGACTATAAAGACATTCGCGGGCTGCGTATTGAGGCGCGAGAAAAGCTGAACAAAATCCGCCCGATAAATATAGGTCAGGCGTCGCGTATTTCCGGCGTTAATCCCGCCGATATCGCCGTACTTATCATTTACCTTGAGCAAAACAAGTGATGTTTCACGTGAAACAGGAGGAATAGTGTGGAAACGATAAGGCAGATTCTTATGCAGGGCGCACAGTCACTTGGGGTGGAGCTTGACGCGCATGCACTTGACAAGTTTGATCTATTTACAAATGAGCTGCTTGAATGGAATAAGGTGATGAACCTTACGAGAATCACGCAGCCGGAAGAAATTGCGCTGAAGCATTATATTGACAGCCTCGCTGTTTTGAAATATGTAAAAATCGCAAAAGGTGCGAAAGTCGCCGATGTTGGCTGCGGAGCGGGGTTCCCCGGTATCCCGATAAAGATTGCACGGGATGATATTTCACTTTGCAGCATTGATAGCCTTGGAAAGCGCGTAAATTTTCTCACTAAGCTTACAGAGAAGCTTGAATTTAAAAATTGCGAATGTGTGCACGCCCGTGCTGAGGAAGTAGGGGCAAAGGAACCGTTTAGAGAAGCATATGACTACTCCTTTGCGCGCGCGGTAGCAAGGCTTCGCGTGCTCACTGAATTCTGCCTGCCGCTTGTCAAGGTTGGCGGCGCCTTTATCGCCATGAAGGGCGGTGAGGACGGCGACGAAATTTCAGAAGCTCAAAACGCAGTCACACTGCTTGGCGGTGAGATTGAAAACGTTTTTGAATATACTCTGCCGCAGACGGATATGGCAAGGACAATCGTTGTTATAAGGAAGGTTAAGCAGGCGGATAAAAAGTACCCAAGAGGGAATGCAAAGATTGCGAAAAGCCCTTTATAAAAGCATTGCCGCCCAGCGATGGGCGGTTTCTTTGTTTTTGGGGCGCACAATGTGTGTTCGTTATTATTAAATATAGGTTTCTTTATTTAAAAGAGCATTTCTCAAATGACAGCTTTGCCGCTATGGGCGCAATAGGGTTCTTTTTATATTAAAGATTATTCTTCAAATAATGTCTTTGCCCAATTTCTCAAATAGGTTAGTTGAAGCAGCTTATTTTAATCATAAAAGAAAGAATCACAAAAAAACCTGTCGAAAAAAGTCAAACGATTTAACTGGTAAAAATATCCTTTTTATGATAGAATACAATTGGATTAAGAAAACAAGGGACGTATGAAAGTGGTGAAAGCAATGAATTTCTTAAAAAAGGAAAAGCAGCAAAGTAAAAGCCGCGTTATACAAGTGTGTGTGAGCAACATCATACCAAATCCGCAGCAGCCGCGTCATAGCTTTGATCCCGAATCACTTTTGTCGTTGTCGCAGAGTATAAAGCATAATGGAATATTACAGCCGTTAACGGTTAGAGAAATGGAAAACGGAGTTTTTGAGCTTGTCGCGGGGGAAAGAAGACTGCGGGCCGCGATAATGGCGGGGTATACAATGGTTCCCTGCATTGCTGTAATGCTTGACGATACGCAGTCGGCGGTTATGAGCCTGCTTGAAAATTTGCAGCGCGAGGATTTAAACTTTTTTGATGAGGCTATCGGCATCGCAAAGCTAATTGAACGTTGGGGAATGACACAGGAGGAAATAGCGCTAAAATTGGGAAAAGGGCAGTCAACTGTTGCGAATAAGTTGAGGCTGCTGCGGATCTCACATTCTCAGCGTACAAAAATTATCGAGCTGGGCTTAACAGAAAGACATGCGCGGGCGCTGCTTCGACTTAATGAAGATCAACGAAATGAAGCGTTGATGATTATAGAGAAACAGGGGCTTAATGTTGAGGAAACAGATAAGCTCGTAGATGCTATGCTTTTTCCGCAAACAAGCATAGCGGGGCGCAGAAGCTTGACTGTTATAAAAGATGTCCGCATATTCTTTAACACAATTAATAATGCGATAGATGTGATGAAGCGTTCTGGAATCGACGCTGTGGCACAGCGCCAGGAATATGATGATTATTATGAATATACAGTAAAGATTCCTAAAACGCAAAAGTCTGTTGAAAAATTAGCCTGAGCAATACGAATATTAATACATGTATAGCTGCCCGCCCGTAATATTATGGACGGGCGGTTTTATTTTTGCGCGAAAACTGTTATAGTATTGGTGTGAAAGGATGGTTATGTTATGGAGAAGGTTGAACTTGAAAAAGAGAAGCGAAAAGACGCTGTAATGGAGATACAGGACTATTTTTATAAGGAACGGGGAGAAGAGCTTGGCAATCTCGGCGCGGATATAATGCTCGATTTCATTTTGGAAAAGATAGCGCCCTACATTTATAATAAGGCGATTGAAGACGCTCAGAAATATATGACAGACCGCGTTGAAGATATGTACTCATTGATGATATAAAGGCAAAATGTTTCACGTGAAACAATACAGCTATGATAATTCCAATTAAGACAGAGCAAGGAGGAATCATTTTAATCCCGACCCCATCGAGAACAAGAAGAGCTAGTTAGTTTCTATCTTAACTGAAATAGCTGTAAAAATTAAAAATGTTTCACGTGAAACATTTTATAACCGGCTAATTGCCAAATTTACATGTCTTTTACCTGTTTGTCGTTGAGTTTAGCTGCCTTATGTGTTATAATCAAAACATTGATTAAAGAAAAAGTGCGGGAGGACTGCAATTGGGCAAAGTAATAGCCATTGCGAACCAAAAGGGCGGAGTTGGCAAAACAACAACGTCGGTCAACTTGTGTGCCGCGCTGGGTGAAGATGATAAAAAGACACTGCTTATTGATATTGATCCGCAGGGCAACGCAACAAGCGGATTGGGTGTTAACAAAAGGACGGTTAAGAACTCTACATACAATCTGATGATTGGCGAGGTAAAAGCGAAGGATGTGCTTATCCACACGCAATATAAAAACGTGGACATTCTGCCGTCAACCATTGAGCTTGCGGGCGCGGAAATTGAGCTTGTAAGCGCGCAAAACAGGGAATATATGCTCAAAAACGCTCTTGTGGAGCTGCGCTATGATTATGATTTTATCTTAATAGACTGCCCGCCGTCGCTTGGGATAATCACACTCAACGCATTGGCGGCGGCAGATACGCTGCTTGTTCCCGCGCAGTGCGAATATTACGCGCTTGAGGGGCTTTCTCA
>DBTI01000114.1:69892-75986 GCA_002306975.1 Ruminococcaceae bacterium UBA1320 | reverse complement strand
ATTAATGCAAAAGGCGGAGTATTGGGCAAAAAGATTGAACCTGTAATTGAAGACGGTGCGTCGGATCCGCAGACATTTGCAGAAAAAGCAAAAAAGCTGCTTCAGGACGATAAAGTTGCGACAATATTCGGCTGCTGGACTTCAGCAAGCCGCAAGGCTGTGAAGCCTGTCGTGGAACAGAATAACGGACTGTTATGGTATCCGGTTCAATATGAAGGCATGGAGCAGTCACCGAATATCTTTTATACAGGAGCCGCGCCGAACCAGCAGATTGTTCCCGCAGTAGAATGGCTCTTGAAAAACAAGGGCAAGAAGTTCTTCCTTCTTGGTTCCGACTATGTATTCCCCCGCACCGCAAACAAGATCATAAAAGCAGAATTAACGGCTGAAGGCGGCACGGTTGCAGGTGAAGAATATACCCCCATGGGCAACACCGACTACAGTACGATCATCAACAAGATAAAGGCGGCAAAGCCTGATGTTGTATTCAATACGCTGAACGGTGACAGCAACGTCGCATTCTTCAAGCAACTCAAGGATGCCGGAATTTCCTCATCTGATCTTACTACGCTTTCCGTCAGTATTGCCGAAGAAGAGGTCAAGAGTATCGGCGCCGCGAACATGCAGGGTCAGTATGTATCATGGAACTATTATCAGACAACCGACACACCTGAAAACAAGACATTCGTTGAAAACTATAAAGCCAAATACGGCGACAGCCGTGTAACCGACGACCCAATCGAAGCGGGCTACAATGCAGTATACCTTTGGAGCAAGGCTGTTGAAAAAGCAGGATCAACCGATGTTGACAAGGTAAAGACCGCCGCAAAGGGTCTGACATTTGACGCACCGGAAGGGAAAATTACAATTGACGGCGATAATCAGCATCTTTATAAGCCTGTTCGCATCGGCGAGGTTCAGGCGGACGGCTCAATCAAAGAAGTATGGAGCACGCCTTCAGCAGTAAAGCCGGATCCGTTCCTCAATACATACAGCTGGGCCAAAGGCCTTAGCAACTAATCCTTTGAATTTACATTTACCAGACGGTTTTCGCCTAAACAATTAATCTATAGCAAACGGACATCGGTGCTCTCCTTATAGCAATTTTATTTTTAAAAAGCAAATCAGGAAGTGCTTCTCCCCCGCTTCCGACTGGGAAGAAACAAAAAACTCCTTTTCTCTTATAAAATTGTTATTTGTTTCAGGAGGGCACTGAGCCGTATTGTTACAGGAAGGAAACAAATATGGGAACGTATCTCACTCAGATATTCAACGGCATAAGCGTCAGTTCCGTTTATCTGATAGCCGCGCTCGGGCTCTCAATCACATTCGGTCTGATGAAGGTTATTAACATGGCGCACGGCGAATTCATTATGATCGGCGCCTATACGGCCTTTGTTGTCCAGAGTATATTTTTAAATTACCTCAGCGGAATTTTTTCCGTTTATTTTATTGTTGCGATTCCTGTCTCGTTTATAACAGCCGGCATCATTGGGTATGTTCTTGAGATTCTGGTGATCCGGCATCTCTACGGTCGTCCTCTTGACAGTCTTCTTGCAACCTGGGGCGTCAGCCTGACTTTGCAGCAGCTTGCGAGAAGCATTTTCGGTGCGCCGAATGTTGACGTAAAAAGTCCGAATTGGCTCAATGGAGGCATTCAAGTCATAAGCGGTTTCGTAATGCCGTATAAGCGGCTTTTTATCATCCTACTCGTTGCGCTCTGTCTGACTGGCGTTTATCTGCTTTTATACCGTACCCCGTACGGGCGCAGAATCCGCGCAGTTATGCAAAATCGTAATATGGCTTCAAGTCTTGGCATACCCACCAGAAAAGTTGACGCCTATACATTTGCGCTGGGATCGGGACTTGCCGGCATCGCGGGCTGTGCTCTTGCACTGCTTGGCTCAATCGGACCCACGCTCGGCTCGAATTATATTGTGGATACGTTTATGGTTGTTGTTCTCGGTGGCGTCAGCAGACTTGCCGGCACAATCGCAGGTGCGAGCATCATCGGCGTGGGCGACACGCTATTTGAATTTTTGACAGACACAACAATGGCCAAAGTCCTTATTTTCGCTGTTGTCATTGTTTTTCTACAGTGGAAACCAAAGGGACTGTTCACAATCAGCAGCCGTGAGTTAGATGACTGAGGGGATGTAATAAGTGAATTTTCTATCAAGATATTTGAACGAGAAAAGGCGGCCGGCTTTTGCTCTGGTCGTAATTCTTCTTGCAATAGCCCCGTTTTTCCTTTCCGATTTCAGAGTAAACCTGCTTGGCAAATTTATTGCTTACGCAATCCTGGCGCTTGGTATCGACCTCATTTGGGGGTATACCGGCATACTGAGCATGGGTCATGGCGTTTTTTTCGGGTTGGGCGCTTATTGCTTTGCTATGTATCTCAAGCTTGAATCATCAGGCTTTAAACTTCCTGATTTCATGTCGTGGAGTGGACTTTCCTCCATCCCATGGTTCTGGAAGCCTTTCACAAATCCGGTTTTCGCGATTATTATGGCGCTTGTAGTTCCAACGCTCATCGCTTTTATCATCGGATTTCTCACTTTTAAAAATCGAATACAGGGCGTTTACTTTTCCATTCTGTCACAGGCACTTGCTGTTATTATCAGTGTTTTGTTTATCGGACAGCAGGCATACACGGGTGGCAGCAACGGAATAACCGACTGCAATCAGATTTTCGGATACAGTTTGGCCTCCCCGACAACAAAAGTGGTGCTTTACTATGTTGCGCTGGCGCTTCTTATCGCCGCTTTCAGCCTTTGCGATTTTATCGTCGGCCGAAAAATGGGCAAAGTGCTTGTCGCTATACGCGACGGTGAAAACCGCGTGCGTTTTTCCGGCTACAATCCAACCGGTTACAAAGTGGCCGTTTACTGCATATCCGCGCTGCTCGCCGGTGTTGCCGGAGCAATTTATTTTCCTCAGGTCGGTATTATTACTCCAACTGAAATGGGAATAACCCCTTCTATCGAAATGGTCATTTGGGTTGCAATCGGTGGAAAAGGCAGTTTGATCGGCGCTGTAATCGCAGCAATTCTTGTAAATGCGCTGAAAAGCGGTATCAGCGATACTTTTCCAGACGTCTGGTCTTATTTTATTGGAATCGCATTCGTTTTGGTTGTTCTCTTTATGCCGAACGGGATCGTCGGCAAAGTATCGGAATTTAAAAAGAAAAAAATAAAGTTTCTGAAATAAGACAAATCATAATTATAACATGCCGAAGGAAGGATATCAGGACTATGGGCAACACCATTTTAACACTTGAAAACATTTCGGTCACTTTTGACGGGTTTAAAGCCGTGCAGAATGTGAGCACCCATATTGAACAGGGCGAACTGCGTTTTTTCATTGGTCCGAACGGAGCCGGTAAAACCACACTCCTTGATGTCATTTGCGGCAAGATAAAGCCCGTAAGCGGGGATGTTATATTCAAAGGCAAAAACATCTTGAAAAAGAAAGAACACGAGATTGTGAATATAGGAATCGGAAGAAAATTTCAGGTTCCGTCCGTTTTCACAAGCCTTACGATTTATGAAAACATGCAACTGGCCTATGCGCCGAAAAAGACTCTTGTGAATTCTCTTTTTAGCCGGCAAGACAAGCAGGAAAAAGAGAAAATAGAAAAAATCCTTGTAAAAACCAGTCTTGCCGATCATAAGGATGAAGTCGCCGGGGCACTCTCCCACGGACAGAAGCAGTGGCTGGAAATCGCCATGCTTTTAGTAACAGGGCACAACCTTCTGCTGATGGATGAACCGGTCGCCGGAATGGGGCGGGCGGAAACAGACAAAACCGGTGAACTGCTGAAAGAAGTGGCAAAAACCTGTTCGGTTATTGTTGTGGAACACGATATGGAATTTGTCCGCAGTTTTGCGAACAGTGTCACTGTTCTGCATGAGGGAAAGGTGCTGTGCGAAGGGCCGATGGAACAGGTGCAAAACGATCCGCGCGTCATTGAAGTATATTTGGGAAGGGGACGGGAAACAGATGCTCAAAATCAATAATTTGCATGCATATTATGGCGAAAGTGAGATCATTTCAGGCGTGAATATGCAGGTAGATGAGGGCAAGGTTGTATGTCTGCTCGGACGTAACGGAGTAGGCAAATCCACACTCCTCAAAAGTATTATGGGTCAGGTCAAGACACCGGTCGGCACAATAGATTTCAATGGAAGCAATATTGCGAAAATCGCGCCTCATAAGCGCGCCCGCGCCGGCATCGGGTATGTACCGCAGGGCCGCGATATCTTTCCGCAGATGACCGTTCTCGAAAATCTGCTTCTCGGGCTTGAAGTTCATGGCGGAAAGGGCAAAATCGAAGACCGCATCTTTGAACTGTTCCCGGTACTCAAAGACATGCTTGGCCGAAAGGGCGGAGACTTGAGCGGAGGGCAGCAGCAGCAGCTGGCTATTGCCCGCGCGCTGGTCGCAAATCCGAAGCTTTTAATTCTGGATGAGCCGACCGAGGGAATCCAGCCCTCAATCATCCAGGACATCGGCCGTGTCATCACCCACCTTAAACAGGATGGGGATATGATGATTTTCCTTGTGGAGCAATATCTGGAGTTTGCTCTGGATATCGCAGATTATTGCTATGTAATGGAAAAAGGCGAGATTGTCCTTGACGGAGCAATGGGAGATATTGATATAGAAGAGATTAAAAAGCGGATTGCCATATAATATTCATAAACAACAAATCCTCATAGGCATTTTATAATCTTTATTTTCTAAAAGCCTGCACTTTACATTGGTGTTTTATAAGTCTTATAATTAAAGTGACAAATCAAATAGATTTTCTTGTTTGACAGAATGGAAAAATCGGCACATGCTTCAGAACGAAGGAGAGATAAAAAGTGCATCTTTTACCGAAAGAAACCGATAAGCTTATGCTGCATTTTGCGGGAAAACTCGCACAGGAGCGACGCGACCGCGGGCTGAAACTGAATTATCCCGAAGCTGTGGCTTTGATCAGCTCCGAGCTTATGGAGCGTGTGCGGGACGGCATGACAGTAGCTGAAATAATGAATTACGGCTCACACATCCTCACAGCGGACGATGTGATGGAAGGCGTTGCCGAAATGGTTCAGGAAATACAGATTGAAGCGACTTTTCCGGACGGAACAAAGCTCGTAACCGTCCATAATCCGATCAGATAAGGGGGGAAGCTTGATGAAGCCGGGTGAAATCATAACAAGAGCAGGTAATATTACAATAAATGAAGGCAGGCCTACCCTTTCTTTAGGTGTTGTAAATACCGGTGACAGGCCAATACAGGTCGGTTCGCATTTTCATTTTTTTGAAGTAAATAAGGCCCTTGATTTTGAACGTAAAAAGGCGTTTGGAATGAGGCTTGACATACCGTCGGGCACAGCGGTGCGGTTTGAACCGGGCGAGGAAAAAACGGTTACGCTTACCGCAATCGGAGGCTCCCGCAGAGGGTTTGGTCTCAACAATCTGACACGCGGCAGTCTTGACAATGAAGCGGTGCAGAAGGCGGCCTTTGAAGCTGCCAAAAAACAAGGATTCAAGGGGGTATGATGGCATGAGCTTTGAAATTTCAAGATCCAAATATGCCGAAATGTACGGTCCTACGACCGGCGACAAGGTACGCCTTGCCGATACGAGCCTCTTTGCAAAAGTGGAAAAAGATTATACGGTTTATGGAGATGAGGCGAAATTCGGCGGCGGGAAATCGCTCAGGGACGGTATGGGGCAGTCGTGCTCCGAAACCGCCGTACCCGACCTTGTCATCACGAATGCACTTATCATTGATTATTCAGGTATATACAAAGCTGATATTGGCATAAAAGACGGATACATCTGCGGCATCGGTAAATCCGGAAATCCCGATACAATGGATGGCGTTACGCCCGGGCTTGTGTTTGGCGCAGGTACGGAAGCCCTCGCCGGAGAAGGTCTAATCGTTACAGCGGGCGGAATGGATTCTCATATCCATTTTATCAGCCCCCAACAAATCGAAACCGCGCTTTACAGCGGCATCACCACTATGTTCGGCGGAGGCACAGGCCCGGCTGACGGAACAAACGCCACGACCTGTTCGCCGGGGCCTTGGAAT
>DBTI01000114.1:69188-69661 GCA_002306975.1 Ruminococcaceae bacterium UBA1320 | reverse complement strand
GGCAGATTCGAGCATCTGTTCGCCGGGGCCTTGGAATATCCAAAAGATGCTCGAATCTGCCGAGGCGTTTCCGATGAACCTCGGTTTTTTGGGTAAGGGCAATTCTGCTGACATTTCAACCCTCACAATACAGGTAGAAGCCGGTGCCGCCGGACTCAAGCTTCATGAGGACTGGGGCTGCACTCCGGCTGTTATTGACGCAAGCCTTAAAGTAGCGGACAATTATGATGTTCAGGTGGCCATTCACACCGACACCCTCAACGAGGCGGGTTTTGTTGAAGATACCATTGCCGCGATAGCAGGACGCACAATACACACCTACCATACGGAAGGTGCAGGCGGCGGACATGCACCGGATATTATCCGGATGGCGTCATTTGCAAATGTTTTGCCGTCTTCCACAAACCCGACAATGCCATTTACTAAAAATACGCTTGACGAGCATCTTGACATGCTGATGGTTTGCCATCATC
>DBTI01000114.1:53402-68954 GCA_002306975.1 Ruminococcaceae bacterium UBA1320 | reverse complement strand
ATCTGGACATGCTGATGGTTTGCCATCATCTTGACAGGAATGTAGCGGAGGACGTTGCTTTTGCCGATTCGCGAATACGCCCCGAAACCATAGCGGCCGAGGACGTTTTGCACGATATGGGTATTTTCAGCATGATGAGCTCGGACTCACAGGCAATGGGACGCGTGGGTGAAGTGATTATCAGAACCTGGCAGACTGCAGACAAAATGAAAAAACAGCGCGGCGCACTTCCGGAAGACGACGACTGCGACAACAACCGGATCAAGCGCTATATTGCGAAATACACGATCAATCCCGCAATCACGCACGGCGTTTCAAAATATGTAGGTTCGGTGGAAAAGGGCAAATTTGCCGATCTGGTTCTTTGGCGCCCCGATATGTTCGGTGTAAAGCCCGAAATGATCATAAAGGGCGGTTTTATCGTCGCGTCGCGCATGGGTGACGCCAATGCGTCAATTCCGACACCCCAGCCTGTGATATACCGCAATATGTTCGGAGCGTTTGGCAGGGCGGTTTCAAAAACCTGCATTACCTTTATGTCAAACGCGGCAATTGAACGCGGGGTTGCAGAAAAACTCAGCCTGCAGAAAATTGTACTTCCCGTTTCCGATTGCCGGAATATCGGCAAAAAAGACATGCGCAACAATGACCGGATGGGCGATATAAAGGTTGACCCGGAAACCTATACGGTCACGGTTGACGGCGAGGTTGTTACCTGCGACGCTGCGGATGAACTTTCCCTTGCTCAAAGATATTTTTTGTTTTAAGGAAGCCTGAGACTTGCGATTTTACTCCATGAATAACGGAGGTTATAACTATGCTCTCGAACGGAATAATCGGAAATCTTAATGAGATAAATGACGCGGAGCAAAAAAACAAAGAAATTGACTTTGCACTGGTCGAATGGTTTGACGCCGAAAAGTCGATCTTAAAGCTTGCCACACAGGCCGGGCGCGACGTCGGCATCAGACAGCCCGCGGGGAAATGCCTGCACAGTGATGACATCATTTATAAGGATGACAAGCTGATTGTCGCCGTAAAGATAAAGCCGAGCAAACTGCTGCGCGTAAAATTCGAGGATTCCCTTAAGGCGGGAAGAGTTTGCTATGAGCTGGGAAACCGCCATCTTCCGGTTTCAATAACCGAAAATGAGGTAACAGTACCGTACGATGAACCAACGGAGCTCTATCTCAACAGTCTCGGGTTTGAACCAGAATGTATCGTCGGCGTTTTCGCGGGCTCTCTTGTCAAGCACCACCATGCCCATGAATGAAGCGTTTTTGAAGCTCCTGCAAGTCTGCGATTCGGTTTTTCCCGTTGGCGCATATACGATGTCAAACGGCCTTGAAACCTATGTGCAGAAGGATATTCTCACGAAGCCCAAAGATCTTGAAGCCTATCTCAGCGCCTGGCTTGCCGCACAGACATACAATGATCTGGCCATTGCGGCCCGCGCTTTTCAATTTGCAGATGATATCGGTAAGATTCTTTGGCTTGACGAGCTTTCGGCCGCTTCAAAGATTCCGCGTGAAATTCGGGAAGGGTCACACAAAATGTGCTCCCGTTTTTTCAAGCTTGTAAAAAACATGGGTGTTTCCGCTCTTGAACCTTATGCCGCACTCGTCTCAGAGAAAAAAGCGTATGGGCAGTATGCCGTTGCCTTTGGGATATATGCCCGCTGTCAGGGTACAGAGCTTGAAAACGCGATTGCGGTATTGGCATACAGCCTGTGCTCAGCCGTTATCACGAATTGCGTAAAGCTTGTACCGTTAAGTCAGGTGGACGGACAGCGCATTCTTTACGGATTTCTTCCCGAAATATATAAGCACGCGGAAATAGCGATAAACGTACCTGACGCGAAAATCGGTCTTTCACTGCCCGGGCTTGATATCCGCTCCATGCAGCACGAAAGGCTTTTTACAAGGCAGTATATTTCCTAGGGCTTGTTTAAAAAATCACTGAAACTGCGCAAGTTGGTGAAAGGGAACAGATAAAATAAAATATTTGCATTCTTTTTGCCAATAAAATAGCATTTATCAATAGTAAAATCCCAAACAGAGCAAATACTTGACTGCTCTATTTGGTGATTTTACATTTTTTAAACAACGCCTAGTATTCATTTGATAAGCTGTGAGGAAACTGTTACGAAGGGCAAAGGAGAGAATAAAAATGGCTTATGTTAAAATCGGCGTCGGTGGGCCGGTAGGCTCAGGTAAAACAGCACTGATTGAGCGTCTGACTCGCAAAATGCACGACGAATACAAAATATGCGTTGTCACAAATGATATATATACAAAAGAAGATGCGGAGTTTCTGATTAAAAACAGTGCGCTCCCCGCAGAACGCATCGTGGGCGTAGAAACCGGCGGATGCCCGCATACCGCGATTCGTGAGGATTGCTCAATGAATCTTGAGGCTGTCGAAGATATGGCGGAAAAGTTTCCCGATGTGCAGATCATTTTTATAGAAAGCGGCGGCGACAACCTTTCAGCAACCTTCAGCCCCGAACTTGCGGATGCGACGATCTATGTAATCGATGTGGCACAGGGAGACAAAATTCCGAGAAAAGGCGGTCCAGGCGTCACACGTTCGGATTTGCTTATCATAAATAAAACAGATCTCGCACCATATGTAGGAGCTAGCCTTGAGGTAATGGAGCGCGATTCGCGCCGGATGAGGGGTGACAGGCCCTCCCTTTTTACAAATTTGATGAATATGAGCGGCGTTGATGAGGTAATCGACTGGATCAAAGGGAATGTACTGCTTGAGGGTGCCTGATTATGAAAGGAAACGCAGGCGCCCTTCGCATTATTACAGCAACAAAGAATGGGAAAACCGTACTTGAAGACTGCTATTTTAAGGCTCCGTATAAAATTGCAAGCCCGTTTGTGCAGGATGACGGCAGTATAACGCTTATGGTAATGAATGCTTCCGCCGGAATTCTGGAAGGAGACACCTATGAAATCGATATGCAAATCGGGCGTGGCAGCAGCGTAACAGTAACGGAGCAGTCGTATACAAAAATCTTTAAAATGGACAGTGGAACAGCAGTCAGGACAATGGCTGCGACGATTGAGGAAGGCGCTTGTCTTCAATATCTTCCGCTTCCTGTCATTCCTTTTCGGAACAGCAGCTGTTCATCTTTCACTGAAATCAATATTGAAAAAGGCGGAAGCCTTGTTTACCGCGATATCCTATCATGCGGCAGGCTTGGAATGGGGGAAAAATTCGCTTTTTCACACTACAGTTCCCTGCTTGAGATTCGCTTTGACGGCAGAAAAATTTTTCATGAAAACATATGTATGGAGCCGAACAAACAAGCGCTCGGCTCTTTGGGGTATTATGAAGGATTTACACATCAGGCGGCAATGTTTTTTTTCGGCCGGTTTTGTCCGAATGAGGATCAGCTGGAAACATTGTTGAAAGCATTTTCCAACATAGAATTCGGCTCAACACGCATACTTTCGGACGGTGTTGTTCTGCGCATTCTGGGAAAGGGCGCCGACCAATTGGAGAAGATTTGCTCAGAGGTTCAAAAGCTTGTCTGTAAAAGCAGCGCAATGTTTCAACATTGCTAAGTGAAAGGCTAATAATTTACCTTTTAACTTTAAAAGGTAAAATCGGGGCTGGCATAAGGCAGCCCCGAACTCAAGTTAGTTAAATTTACAACGTGCAATTGCTTTGCCAAAAGGGTATACCCATCTATATCGCTGTACTTTGTTCGAATATTTTTCGAAAATGGAAACCATAAATGGAAAATTCAATTGCTAAAGGAAATACTTTTGGTCTTTTAAATAATGACCAGAAAAATAGTTTCCAATAGTATCTTCTCTCTTTCCCTACAATCCCCAACTTATAATTTGCTTTAATAAAAGCCTTGATTCCGCTTAAATGAATATGCGATTTACCATGTTTGACGGGATTAAAATGGCTTAAAAACATTTTGACCCTTTCATAATATTGTTCAGGTGAATAAATTACATTGATCATGTCTTTGTAGCCATTAAATAAAGTTTTAACATCCATTTTCGGAGTAAAGTTCATCGAATAGTCGGTATTGCAGCCGGACATTTCCGAAGTAATTCTTTTTTCCCCTTCTAAGCGCTGATAGAGTTTTGTCCCTTTCGGCGCATTTAACAGACCAACCATAGCTGTCACAATGCCGCTATGCTGTATAAACTCAAACATATTGTGAAAGATATCGGGCGTGTCGCTATCAAACCCAACGATAAAACCACCCTGCACCTGTATGCCATAGGTCTGAATCTTTCTGACGCATTGCTCCATATCCCGATTTTTGTTCTGGCTTTTATTGCACTCAGTAAGTGCGTCTTCACTAACCGTTTCAATTCCAACAAAGACCGTATTAAATCCAGCTTTAGCCATAAGATTCATTAATTCTCCATCATCAGATAAATTAATAGACACTTCGGTAATGAAAGTAAATGGATACTTTTTGTTTTCCATCCATTCGATCAGTACAGGCAGTATTTCCTGCTTTATCTTCTTTTTATTGCCTATGAAATTGTCGTCAACAAAAAAGATTCCGCCTTTGTAGCCTGTTTGATAAATTACCTCAAGTTCATTAATCAGCTGTGCTGCTGTCTTTGTACGGGGGGCATGTCCGAAAAGTGCGGTAATGTTACAAAAATCGCAGTTAAACGGACATCCGCGTGAATATTGAACATTGAGGCATGCATATCTCCGGGTATCAATAAGATTCCATGAAGGAACAGGGGTTTGGGTCAGATCAGCCCATCCTTCCGCAGAGTAGATGTGCTGAAGATTCCCGTTTCCCAAATCGAGGAGAAATTTTGGAACGGTTAATTCGCCCTCGCCTTTTAGCACATAGTCTGCGCCGTAATCAGAATCTTCGCAGGAAAAAAGCGGGCCCCCGCCCACCGTTTTAACGCCAAGCTCTTTACAGTTTTGTATCACGCTTTTGACAGATTCTTTTTGAATTTCCATCGCGCTGATAAATACATAATCCGCCCATAAAATATCTTCATCCGCTAACTTGTCTGACACATTCAAATCGACTAGTTTCTTTTCCCAGCTTTCCGGCAGCATGGATGCGATTGTAATCAGACCAAGCGGTGGCATGCTCGCTTTCTTAGAAATAAACTTTAATGCATAATCAAAGTTCCAAAATGTCTTTGGAAATTTAGGGTAAAGTAAAAGAATCTTCATCTCGTACCTCCGAACATATTTACTGTTCTTCATTTATCAATTATATTGCAAGAATAATACCGCCTTTTCCGGCGTAAACAGTACTAATCCCTCCGCCATTCATAATTACAACATCTTTACAGCCACAATACTTCTGCATCTCATTTTTTACAAATTCCGCTCGCTCCGGATTGTTGATATGGCTGATTATAAGAATCTTATCTTTTATATTTTCAACCTCAGCCGATGCGGTTTCACACATTTTCTGTAATGTTCTGCGAATTCCACGTTCCTGAATGATTTTTCTTATATGTCCCTTGTCGGTTCCCATCACCAGCTTGATATTCAACACACTAATCAATTTCTCTTTTAAACCCGAGAGCCTTCCGCTTCTTTTTAAAACATCAAGATTTTCTAACACAAAAAAAGTTTTCATCTTGTCCCGGAACCTGGTCGCCCGGTTTACAATCTCTTCAAAGCCAAGGTTTTGCTCACACAGTTGCTGTATCAACAGAGCAATTCTAAATTCTCCTGAGGAAGCCGATTCTGAATTTATAATCGCAATCTTCTTATTCTGTAGACCATGTTCTTCTTCATAAAGACTTTTCGCGACTAAAGCTGAATTGTAGGAGCCACTCAAAGCGCCGCTAAGCGTTATAACAAAAATGCACTCTTCTCCGCCCTCAAACGTATCAATATATTTCATGGGCGAAGGGCTGGCGGTTTGAGGAAACTGCTGTGAATTCTCAAAGCAGGTCAGAAAGTCCTTTTGATCAAAGAATTCATCATCATCAAATTGTTTGGATCCCAACTGAATCGTTAACGGAACCTTCACAAAATGAGGATCATCTTTCATGTAGTCAGGCAGATCCATACAACTGTCTCCGACAATTTTATAATTCATAATTTTCCTCCGTCTATTTGAGCTGATTCCGTAATCGCTACTCTATATTGATAGGCAAATATATTGACCTTATTAATATCGATCGTACAGAAATAAATATACCTATATCTTTCACTTAAGTAAGTGCCAATAATCTGCAATACACTGCTTAAATTTAAAAATATTTATATTTTATTTTGTACTGATTTTTAATTAAAAACCATTGTCGCACCGGCCAGCACAAAAAAGCAGATACATTTTTTCGTCTGGTGCGATTATTATATCAAAAGTATTTCAATTACAATTCAATTTTTCATCAACTCAACTTCAACTTTTAATAAATATAAAAAAACGGCCCCTGTTCCAGGGACCGGAAAAAATATAAAAGAATCGTATAACATCACACAAACACTTTTTGCTTATTTGTGACTTTGGGCGTTGTTTAGACTAAAAAGGACAGTAATGGAGGTTCCCTTTCCTTTTTCACTTTCCAGCGCCACCGTGCCGCCGCAAAGCGTTACAACACGTTGAACTAACGCAAGCCCAAGACCATTTCCTTTTTCACTATGAGAGCGGTCACCCTGATAAAATTTATCAAAAGCATGCTTTTTTACTTCATCCTCCATGCCTGCGCCATCATCTTTAACGGTTACCAGAATGCTGCCCTCTTTAGAAACGCAGTCAATCGAGAGAGTACCGTCCTGCTTCGAGAATTTTATCGCATTGTCAATCAAATTACTCCATACCTGTGCCAGAAGCGACTGATTTCCATAAAACATAATTCTTTCTAAATTCAGGTCTATGGTTAGATTTTTGTCTTCCCATTTGCCCTCATAATTTAATAATACGCGCCTGATTTGCTCATCCAGCAGAAAATGTTCTTTTTGAAAAACAATTTCCTGATTCTCAAGCCGTGAAAGGGAGAGAATATTCTGAGTTAAATTTGTCAGTCTTCCGGTGTTTTCAAGGATATAATCCAGATATTTTTCTCTTTCCTCTTTGATCAGCGTATCATCCTGTAATAATGTTGCATAACCGCTAATCGCTGACAGTGGTGTTTTGAATTCATGTGAAACATTGCTGATAAAATCGTTAGCCAAAGTCTCTGTATTGGATAGCTCCCTTACCATAACATTGAAATTCACTGCGATTTGTCTGATTTCATTTGCAATACTATTTTCTTCTAACCTTACCGAATAGTCTCCTGTAGCCACTTTTTTTGCAGCGTCATTAATTTTCAGAATAGGACGAAGCATTTTACTTGATACATAAGAAGATATAATTGTACCAACTACAATACTCAATACTGCGATGAATGAAGAAGATGTAATCGCCCCCGTCAAAGGGCTAAAGCTGAACTTTAGTATTACAAAGATTATTGTAAAAGTAAGTATCATAGTCGCACTGATAATAATCGCACTGATAATTGCGAATATCCATCGTATGGTGAGGTTGACCTTTGTCTTTGTTCGTTTATACATTTCCCTTTACCGCCTTATATCCAAGTCCCCTGATCGTTTTAATTTCGAAATCCTCATCATCTTTAAACCGCTCTCTTATCCGGCTTATGTGAACATCCAAAGTATGCGGATCGCTTTCTGTATCCATACCCCAAATTTCATCCATCAACTGCTGCTTTGTAAAAATCTTATTGGGGTTTGATAATAACTTATATAATAAGTAGAATTCCTTCTGCGGTATAATCATGCTTTCCCCATTGTGATTGACCGTCAGCGCATCATAATCCAGCTCTATACTGCCGCATTGTAATTTTTTCGCATTCACAACCTGCGCTCTCCGTAAAAGCGCGTTCACCCTCAGTATCATTTCATTCACATTGACAGGCTTCACCATATAGTCATCGGTGCCCACGGAGAACCCGCTTTTCATATCCTCAAAGGAATCTTTTGCAGTAATCATTAATATCGGTAGATTGTACCCGATTTTACGTGCACTTTCCACCAATTCATATCCATTCATATTTGGCATCATGATATCTGAAATCATAAGATCAATAAACTGATTTTCCAGTACATCCAATGCTTCGATTCCATTTTGCGCTTCATAATAGGCATAACCGTTTTTTGATAACACAGTGCAGAATAATTTTCTTAATGCATGGTCATCTTCAACAACCAATATATTAAACATTAAAATAAGTCACTCCTCATTTTCATCTTCAAAATATTATAGCATTTTAATCTCAATTATAATTCAACTAGGGCGTGTTTGAAAAAGATTTACTCGGTTCTATTGCGCAGAATGCAAATACACGCCTATGATACCCGAGCGCGTGACAGGCAATGTCAGGTGGACTTATTTTCACATTTGCTGTAAGATAATTTCAACGGGCAATTTACCATATACCTCAGAATAAGTATTTAATCTGTTACACTGATGTATACAGAAACGGGCAAAACACCATAACGCGTGCGAAACTTTGCTTTTGGAAACGCATATAGGTATAATTATATATAAACAAAAGACATTGAGGAGATTTATCATGAAGAAAAAACTGCTTTGTGTCATAATGGCGGCGGCGCTTCTGCTTGGCACTACTGCACTGAATGTCAGTGCGCAGACGATCGGGCCTTACAGTCTGCTGATTTTGGGTGATTCCATTTCGACCGGCTACGGTCTGTCCGGCTACCCGGCAAGCGCCAAAAGCTATGGCAATCAACTTGCTTCTGCATTTGATCTCACCGGTTCAGCTTATACCAATTTAGCGGTAGATGGCGCAACCTCCGGTGATTTATTAGCTGCACTGCCAAACTCCGCCGCCTTTGTTGCAAAGGCAAACACCATTGTGATATCAATTGGCGGAAACGATGTATTAACGCCCTTTATCATGGATATAAAAACTTCTCTCGGGCTGCCGCGCACCGCCACAAACGCGCAGTTACAGGCGGCGCTCGCTGCCAACCCTGTCACTCTGGCACAGATCGGATCCGCACTCGACGATCCGGCGATACGGGCACAATTCACGGCAGCGGCGCAAAGTTTTGGAACAAATTATGCGTCGGTCATTGACGGAATCCGTCAAGCAAACCCTACAGCCAAACTGTATGTGCAGACCGTTTACAATCCATTCAGCGGAGTGCCGGGGTATGAAGCGCTTTCCATTCCCGCCGAATCCATTATCGGGCAAATGAACAACATCATTACAGCGGGCGCAGCGAAGGCAAACTACACCGTACTTGATATTCATGCTGCATTTCAAGGGAAAGCAGCACGTCTTACGAACATTGCCGCACTTGATATCCACCCGAATGAAGCCGGACATACCGCAATCTTTAACGCGGCCTATACCGCCATTACAGGCGTTGCCTATACCGCGCCTGTCACATCTTCAACGACCACACCCGCATCCTCAGAGACTTCACCGTCAGCCTCATCGGCAAGTCCGGCGGCATCTTCAAACTCGCCGCAAAGCAATCCCAAAACCGGTGATAGTACTCAATTGGTTCTGATTGCATCAACACTGCTTGTCGCAATCGCTTGTGCCGGCCTTGCGGTATCCGGAGCGCTTAAAATAAGTGCCAAAAAGCTTTGATAAAAATACAATGGCTTACCTATTACAAGAATAGATTTTTTTAATATCTATATTTTTATGTCACTGGATATTTCCATAGTTGAACAGGACCAGGCTCGATCATTTACAGAAGAAGGGCTGTCTCAAAATGACTTTTATGAAGTCATTCGAGGCAGCCCTCTTTTCTTAAACTATGCAGCCGCTCATATTTGACACCGGAGTATAGATAATATATAATACAAATTAATGGGTTATATTTCGTCCATTATGCTAAAATAGCCGACTGATTGAAAGCTATTTATCTTTCTGGTCTTAAAGTAATCCTGCGTAGATGAAACAGAAAAGGAAAACTGCCCGAATTTATTTTTATGAAATAGTTAAGGAATCGTTTTGTTTTATTTATGAAAAAGTTAAACTTTTCATAGTAAGATGGAACTACCGGTTCGGCAGTACATTAAAAGCTGTGGTTTGCCGTTAATTATTTCATGAAAAGAGCAGAAAAAAATGAAAATTCATTACTTACAGCACGTTCCTTTCGAAAATCCCGGCAGTATACTCGAATGGGCAAAAGTAAATCATCATACCGTAACGGATACCCAATTGTACAAAGGCGAGAAAATGCCGGAGCAGGATGAGTTTGACTGGCTGATTGTCATGGGCGGGCCGATGAATATCTATGAAGAGGAACAATACCCCTGGCTCCGCCCGGAGAAACAGTTTTTACGTAAGACCATAGCACAGGGCAAGGTTGTCATCGGTCTCTGTCTCGGCGGCCAGCTCATTGCCGACGCGATCGGCGGCAGAGTGAGTAAAAACCCGCATGCGGAGATGGGATGGCTGCCGGTGACATTGAGTGAGCAGGCAAGAAAAAATCCGCTGTTTTCATTCTTTCCGCCGGAGCCAAAGGTTTTTCAGTGGCACGGCGACACCTTCAGCGCACTGCCGGAGGAAGCCGAATGCATCGCGCAAAGCGAGGCGTGCGGCCATCAGGCCTTTATTTATAACAATCGTGTGTTCGGCTTTCAGTTCCATCTGGAAAATACGCCGCAGATCATACAGAGCCTGATCGAAAACTGCAAGGAAGAAATGATCCCCGGCCCATATGTGCAGACACCGGAAGAAGTGCTCGCCCACCGGGAATATATCGCACAGTGCAATTCGCTGATGTACA
The DNA here is from genome assembly GCA_002306975.1 of Ruminococcaceae bacterium UBA1320. Taxonomy (GTDB): domain Bacteria; phylum Bacillota; class Clostridia; order Oscillospirales; family Ethanoligenentaceae; genus Ruminiclostridium_D. The sequence continues at coordinate 58,199 of DBTI01000114.1, read as the reverse complement.
GATTCCTTACAACGCTTGAAAAGATGGAAACGGAGGGCGCATTATGACAAATCAAATACATTATAAGCAAAGGGAATGCAGCGACAGAAAAAAAATCGACGCGTTTCTCGACTTGGCAAGAATCGGCGTCATCGGGCTGACGGATGACGACTTCCCATACGCCGTTCCGGTTAATTTTGTCTGGCACGATGGCTGCGTCTATTTCCACGGCATGGGCTCGGGCAAAAAGGAACGGCTGCTTTTACAAAACCCCAAAGTCTGCTTCACTGTTTACGAGGAATATGGCACAGTGACAGATCCCGTTCCCTGCCATGCGGATACTTCATATTTCAGCGTTATGCTTTTCGGGACGGCGGAAAAGGTGGCTGATTTCAAAGAAGCTGCCGCTGCGCTGCAAAAAGTGGCTGAAAAATATCTTCCCGGCTATTACAAAGAAAAGCTTAGCTCCACACTGATGGAAAAATACCGTTCTTCACTTGACAACAATCCGGTTTCTGTATACCGGATCAGGGCTTTGGAAATTACCGCTAAGGAAAATGCGGCAGATGAGGGCAGGCTGTTTGGCAAACGGAACGCTGAATGAATACGACTGATTGCTATTTTGCGGTAGGCAAAGGCGCTTTGAAAAATTCAAAGCGCCTTTTTATATTCCATAATACTGTAATACGGAAGAACTGCCTGTATGGATTTTTACAAAGGGGGTATTGACGCTGTGAAAAATATATTGATTATTGATGATGACCTGGAAGTGCAGTCGATTATCAAAAGTTACCTTGTTCGAGAGGGCTTTTCAGTAATCTGCGCCTCGTTTGTAAAGGACGGCATTGCAATGTTTCATGAACAAAAAGTCGACTTGGCCATTATCGACATTTTTTTGCCTGACGGGAACGGGTTGGATGTTTGCAACCGCCTGCGCAGCGTTTCTCAGACTCCGATTATTCTCATCAGCGCGAAAGGCGACGAATCGGATAAAGTGCTGGGGCTGGGGCTTGGCGCCGACGATTTTCTGACAAAGCCGTTCAGTATTAATGAGCTGGTCGCGCGCGTAAAGGCACAAATAAGACGGAACGAATACATCGCGCAAAGCATCAACCAGAAGAAACCCTTGGGCGGCACACTGATTGTCGGCTCGCTGATGATAGACACCGAGTCGCGTACTGCCTTCTGTTACGACAAACCGCTTTCGCTCACGGCAAAGGAATTTGATCTGCTGACATTGCTTGCAAAGAATGAAAACAGGGTGTTTGACAAAGAATCTCTGTACGATGCGATATGGGGCTACGATCCGAACGGTGACACGCGCACCGTTATGGTCCATATCCGGCGTTTGCGCCTGAAGATAGAAACGGATCCGAACAATCCAAAAATGCTTGTGACGGTCTGGGGCGTGGGCTACAAATTTACTACATACGAGGCAAAGTAACAAAGGGGTGAAAAAGATGGCAGCAGAAAACAGAAGCACTTTCGGAGCGCCTACGGTCGAAATGCTCGAAAACAGAATCGAAGAGCTTGAACTACAGCTCAAAAAAGAGGAAGAGCGTTTTCGAATAGAAAGAAAATTCCTTTTTTCACTGGTCGACGGCATACCGGCGTATATTTATCTGCAAGCAAAGGATTATTCCATTCGATACGCCAACAAGGTGTTTGAGCGGCTATACGGAGACATTGAAACTAAACCGTGCTATAAGGTGATGAACGATCTGGATGCGCCGTGTCTGAAATGTGAAACCTTCAAAGTATTCAAAACCAAGCAGCCTCAGTACTGGATTGCACACAACCGCAAGGGGAAGACTTACCGGGTCTACGATTATCCGTTTGTCGATGAAAATGGCGAGGAACTGGTGCTGGAAATGGGCATCGATGTCACGGAGCATCAGAAATACGAAAGCATGCGTTTAGAGCTGTTTGCCAACGTATCCCATGAGCTTCGCTCCCCTCTCGCCAAAATCCTGGGGTTTACTGAAATTCTGCGCGACAACGTATATCAGGGGGAAGCCGATTATAAAAAGATTGTGAACTGCATCTATATGAATGCCCTGGCTCTGAACAAGCTCATCGGGGATCTGTTCGAGCTTTCCAAGCTGGAATCGACCCATTCGATTCAGCTCAGGAAGGTTAACCTTTACAACGCCCTCTCGGATTTTTGCGAGGAGCAAAAATTCATCTTCAATGACCGGAGCCAGTATTTTTCCTTTTCACTGGATCGGGAGCTGCCGATGGTTTTGGCGGATACGAATCGCATCATTCAGGTTTTGAACAACCTGATTGACAACGCGGTCCGCTATACGGGCGACGGAGACTCTATTGGTCTTTATGCCGGTTACGACGAAAAGGAAAAATGTCTGCGCATCACGGTTTCCGATTCCGGCTGCGGCATCCCGAAGGAAGAGTTAAAGAATGTGTTTTCCCGGTTTTATCAGGGCATCAGGCGGTGTGATGCAAAAAACCACAGCGGCCTTGGGCTTAATATCTGCAAAACCATCCTAGAACAGCACTACGGGAAAATATCGGTGGAAAGCGAGCCGCATGAGGGAACTACTTTTTTTGTCACCCTTCCTGAATGTACAGAATAATTCATGGTATTGTGGCATTTCTGTATAACATTTTATTTGATAAGAAACTTTTAAAGTATTGTTTAACTGCTGTTAAGAATTCAAGCCTTTAAATTTTACATTTGCCTGTTAAACTAGAATCATGGAAAGCGTCAACGGGGATGAACCCCGATGATTCTTGGCAGGCATGCGAAAAGCGTCATCGGTTCAAACCGATGGCGCTTTTTAGATTGTATAGTAAACAGCATTTGAAAGGGCGGTTATTATGACTAGAAAAGTAGCATTTTACGGTAAAGGCGGCATTGGAAAATCCACGACTCAGCAGAATACAGCGGCGGCGCTTTCGCATTTTCACAAACAAAAGGTATTCATCCATGGCTGCGACCCCAAAGCTGACTGCACTCGTTTGATTCTCGGCGGCAAGCCGCAGGATACGATCATGGACACCATGAGAGAAGAGGGAGAAGAAGCAATCACAAGGGATAAAGTAATCAAAAGCGGCTTTGAAGGAATCCAGTGTGTGGAATCCGGCGGCCCGGAACCGGGTGTCGGCTGCGCCGGACGCGGTGTCATTACTGCCATCAACCTTATGGAAGAGCAGGGCGCTTATTCGGACGATCTTGATTTTGTTCATTTTGATGTTCTCGGCGACGTTGTCTGCGGCGGTTTTGCAATGCCGATCCGCGACGGCAAAGCTAAAGAAGTTTACATTGTCGCTTCGGGTGAAATGATGGCGATCTACGCGGCCAACAATATCTGCCGTGGACTTCTGAAATACGCCAACCAGAGCGGCGTCCGTCTGGGCGGCATCATCTGCAACAGCCGCAAGGTTGACAATGAGCTTGAGTTAATGGATGAATTCACCAAAGCGATCGGAACCCAGATGATTCATTTTGTACCCCGCGACAATATCGTTCAAAAGGCGGAGTTCAACCGTAAAACGGTTATAGAATACGACGATACCTGCAATCAGGCAAAAGAATACGGTGAACTTGCACGCAAAATTATCGAGAATGAAATGTTCGTAATTCCAAAGCCTCTTGATATGTCTGCGCTTGAAAAAATGGTGGCAAGATACGGTCTTATGGATTAACATCAGCGGTGTTCACGATTATAAAAGAAAGAAAAAAGCAACACCGGTGATCCTATTTTTTGATGGAGAGAAGGAAGCATTTCATGAAAATAATAAGAGCCATCGTACGGCCTGAAAATGCGGAAAGTGTTACAGACGGTCTCGCAGCGGCCGGTTTTTATTCATTAACGAAAATCAATGTGTTCGGCCGTGGGAAGCAGAATGGCATTAAGATCGGATCTATTCATTACGATGAACTGCCAAAGCTAATGATCCTGATGGTCGTGGAAGACACCGATGTCGATGAAGTGATCGACGTAATCAAATCAAACGCCTACACGGGCAACTTTGGAGACGGAAAGATATTTGTAAGCACCGTAGAGAAGGCCGTGACGGTTCGCACCGGCGATTCTGGGCTATAAAGAGACAGAATCGACAAAATGAAGGGAGAGGATCCAATGAAGGAGATAATTGCGATTATTCGACCGAAAAGAGTTACAGCTACTAAGAACGCATTGGCTGCCCTGGGTTTTCCGGGAATCACCGTATCAGCGGTGCTTGGGCGGGGAAAACAGCGCGGCATCGCCGGAGAGATATCCTATGAAGTCGATCCCTCCGTGCTTGCGGAGGGCATAAATGCCGGCATGCAGTTCATCCCGAAACGCTTCGTTTCTGTCGTGGTTGACGATGATATGGAAGATTCGGTGATTAAAGCGATCGTAAAAGCCAATCAAAGCGGGCAGGTAGGTGACGGAAAAATTTTTGTCTGCCCTATTGACGATGCTATCCGCGTGCGTACGGGAGACACAGGCACTTCAGCGTTGCACTGATCCCTCTAATTTAATTTAAGTCGCCATAGACTATGTGGCAATGCTGCCGAGTTGAATTTCGCAAACAGGGAGGAACAGAATATGCCGTATCATCAGTTTAAATGCAGTGAATGCATTCCCGAAAGGGCGCAGCACGCTGTGGATAAAGGGGTCGGAGAGGATCTGACATCCTGTCTGCCCCTCGGTTACCTTAACACGATTCCGGGTTCCATTTCCGAACGCGGGTGCGCCTTTTGTGGAGCCAAACACGTTATCGGTACTCCGATGAAGGATGTAATCCATCTATGCCATGGCCCGATCGGATGCACCTACGACACATGGCAGACCAAGCGCTATATCAGCG
>DBTI01000114.1:26990-53163 GCA_002306975.1 Ruminococcaceae bacterium UBA1320 | reverse complement strand
TGGCAGACCAAGCGCTATATCAGCGATAATGACAACTTTCAGTTCAAATATACCTTTGCTACGGACATGAAGGAAAAGCATATCGTGTTCGGCGCTGAGAAGCTGCTCAAACAAAACATTATTGAAGCCTTTAAGGCGTTCCCCAAAATTAAAAGGATGTCGATCTACCAGACCTGTGCTTCCGCGCTCATCGGGGATGATATCAACGCAATTGCCGAAGAAGTCATGGAAGAAATGCCGGAGGTCGATATTTTTGTCTGCAACTCCCCCGGGTTTGCCGGCCCGAGCCAGTCGGGCGGACATCATAAAATAAATATCGCATGGGTCAATCAAAAAGTCGGAACATTTGAGCCAAAAATCAAAAGCAACTATGTGATCAACTATGTCGGCGAATACAATATTCAGGGCGATCAGGAATTGATGGTGGACTATTTCTCGCGTATGGGCATTCAGGTTCTCTCCACCTTTACCGGGAACGGCTCCTATGACGATCTGCGCGGCATGCATATGGCCCAACTTAATGTGCTGGAATGCGCACGCTCCGCCGAATACATCTGCAATGTTCTCAGACAAAGATACGGAACACCGCGTCTTGATATCGACGGCTTTGGGTTTAAGCCACTGTCGGAATCTCTTCTTAAAGTCGGCATGTTTTTCGGTCTTGAAAAGGACGCGCAGGAGATCATCGACGTGGAAACCGCCAGATGGAAACCGGAACTCGACTGGTATAAAAAGCGTCTGACCGGCATTCGCGTCTGCCTGTGGCCGGGTGGTTCCAAGCTGTGGCACTGGGCAAATGTCATCCATGCAGAGATGGGCGTTGAAGTTGTATCGGTATATACGAAATTCGGGCATCAGGGTGATATGGAAAAAGGCGTTGCCCGATGCGAAGAGGGTGCGCTCGCCATCGACGATCCCAACGAGCTTGAAGGTATTGAAGCAATGAAGACGCTCAAACCCCATGTCATCTTTACAGGCAAGCGCCCGGGCGAAGTCGCCAAAAAGCTCGGGGTGCAGTACCTGAACGCACATGCCTATCACAACGGCCCGTGGAAAGGATTTGAAGGCTGGGTCCGATTCGCGCGCGACATCTATAACGCCGTTTATTCGCCGATCCATGAGCTTGCAAAACTGGATATCAGCAAGAACGATATTCCGACGGATATCGGCTTTAAAACGCGGCAGATGATTTCTGATGTAAATCTGACACCCGAAGAAGCGAATGACGGCATTAGAAGCCCGTATACCGGCGATTATGATATCATCACAAAACTGCGCGGCAAAAAATACCCGAAGCTGGAAAAACAAGCTGTCAGTGTGGGCTACAGCATTTCCAAATAAGATAGGAAAAGGGATAGAATGATTTTCTTATTCCCGACTCCGTAGAAAATAAAAAGATTTATTGAGCTTCGATCTTAACTGGAATAGCTGTAAGGAGGGAGACTGAATGGAAGAACTTAAAAAAAACCGGATTGAACAACTGGTTACCTATATCATGAAATGGTGCCTTTGGCAGTTCAACTCCCGCTCGTGGGACCGAGTAAAGCAGAACGAAGGCATCCTTACCAAGGCCAAGCAAATCTTATGTGATGAACCGTCAGCCCACGAAACCCCTGCGGACAGGTGCTACTGGGTAGAAGCGGCGGTCTTGGTCAGAGATTTCAAAGAGGAATATCCCTGGATCAACGAAATGGGAACTGACGAAAAAAAATCACTCATGGATGGCCTCAAAGAACGTATCGACTACCTTACCATTACCGGTTCTTTAAACAAAGAACTTACAAATAAGCAATATTAGGAGGGAGATCATTTATGCCTTGCGAATTGAAAGATAAAGACCGTTCGGGCGTTATCAACCCGATTTTTACATGCCAGCCGTGCGGCGCGCAGTATGCGAGCATTGGAATCAAGGATTGCATTGGAATTGTTCACGGCGGCCAAGGATGCGTGATGTTCGTCCGCTTGCTGTTTTCACAGCATTTCAAGGATAATTTTCTGCTCGCATCCTCCTCCCTGCATGAGGACGCCGCAGTGCTCGGCGCGGTGCACCGCGTTGAAGAAGCGGTGGATGTGCTTTTGATGCGCTACCCGAATGTAAAAGTGGTGCCGCTTATTTCTACCTGCTCAACCGAAATCATCGGCGACGATATCGACGGTGTGGTGAGAAAACTCAACAAGGGGCTTTTAAAAGAAAAATACGCAGGCAGAGAAGTTCACCTGATCGCTATCCATACCCCGAGTTTTAAAGGCAGCATGATTAGCGGATACGATATTGCCGTGAACGATTTTGTGACTGCTTTTGCCAAGAAGGGCGAACCCAACGGGAAGCTCAACCTGATCACAGGATGGGTAAATCCGGGGGATGTGACGTCGTTGAAACATCTGCTTTCGGAAATGGGCGTTGACGCGACCGTTCTGTTTGAAATCGAAAGCTTTGATTCCCCGTTGATGCCGGAAGGCGACGCGGTATCGGAAGGAAGCACAACCACTGAAGATTTGGCTTCGACGGCAAATGCGGTGGGAACGATCGCGCTTTGCAGGTACGAGGGAGCGACGGCTGCAAGGTATCTTGAAAGCGAATTTGACGTGCCCGCAGTCATCGGGCCGATGCCCATTGGTATCCGAAACACAGATGCCTTTCTGCAAAATGTAAAGAACCTCACCGGCAAGCCGATTCCCCCATCGCTGGTGAAGGAGCGCGGTATCGCCATCGACGCACTGACCGACCTTGTACATATGTTTTTTGCCGATAAAAAGGTCGCGATCTATGGCGGTGCAGACCTCGTAATCAGCCTTGCACAGTTTTGTCTTGATTTGGAGATGAAACCGGTACTGCTGCTCCTCGGCGACGACAATCCGAACTATAGCAATGATCCCCGCATCAAGGAGTTTGAAGAAAAGCTCAAGAATGAATCCAATTATGAAATGCAGATCATCAAAAACGCTGATCTCTGGGATTTGGAAAGCCGGATTAAGAGCGGCGAGCTTGAACTTGACTTGATTATGGGGCACTCAAAAGGCCGCTTCATAGCCATCGACAACGATCTCCCCATGCTTCGTGTGGGCTTTCCGGTCTACGACCGCGCGGGCTACTACAGGCACCCGATTGTCGGGTATTCCGGGGCGACCTGGCTCGCCGAAGAAATGGCGAATGTTATCTTCACCGATATGGAGAATAAAAAGAAAAAAGAATGGGTTTTGAATGTCTGGTAAATTGCATTTATAACTGTGTAAAGCGCAATAAACGGACATCATAAAAAACGAACGGCTTTGCGGCTCTGTTACAGAGCCGCAAAGCCGTTTTTTTATGCTGAGATATTTCAGCTTGCATTGACTATTTGTTTATTCCTGCATAGGCTTCACAAATTAAGCCGACGAGCCTGAATTGATACATATTTACATTATACGGGAAAATGCCTATACTATCATGGTAACCAGTTATTTAAAACCGTAGAAGATTTACTGGCTGAATCGAAAAGAGAAGATAGTTTATGGAGGTAACATTATGTTTTTTCCAAACAACAAGCTAAAAGCACTCACCTTCAGTTATGATGACGGAGTGGAACAGGATCGCCGCCTTGTAAAGCTTTTTAATAAATATCATCTAAAATGCACCTTTAATTTAAACTCCGGAATACAAAGCGGCTCAAGCAGGTGGGAAAACCAAGGTGTTTCCGTCGCACGCATGAATGTGCAGGGGTTGAAAGAACTGTATAAGGGACATGAAATTGCAGTACATTCCCTTACTCATCCCAAGTTGGAAAAGCTGGATACGGAAACCATAGAAAATGAAATCGTACAAGATATTATCAATCTGCAAAATATCTTTGACTGCAAGATTCAGGGTATGGCTTATCCATATGGTACATACGACAACAGAGTAATCAATGTATTAAAAGAAAACAACATCAAATATGCGAGAACTGTAAAAGAATCGGAAAATTTTAATATTCAATCAAACTTATTGGAGTTAGAAGCAACCTGTCATCATACGAATGCCAATCTTATGAAATTGGCAGAAGAATTTGTATCAATGAACCCTGAAGAGCCAAAAATATTTTATATTTGGGGTCACAGTTACGAGTTTGATGTTGAAGGCAGGTGGGACAGAATGGAGAAATTATGTGCCTTTTTGAGTAATAGAGAAGATATATTTTACGGAACAAATTCCGAAGTGCTTTTAAGAAACAGTTAGGCGTCATGGCGCGCAGAGCATAACATTCTATGTAAAAACATAAAAAAGCAGGTATTCCGAACGTATTGCGGAATGCCTGCTTTATTGGCGTAAAGTTCCAGTTTATGATTTAAGACAAGAAAAGCGGTGATTTTCACCACCCTGTTTCTTGACGTAAAAAGCATTGAGCGCTATACTTAATTGTAATATACATCTATATGTAATTTGCATATAGATGTATATCGAGAGATCAAATCACACAACACGAAAAAAGAAACTCAGTTTTTATTTAATGATTGATATGTTCCAAGAAAAAATTCCAGATTTTTTTTGCGCTGTTCAATTTCATCTTTATATTCGGCCAACTTTTTAATACCTGACTCTGTAACCTCATACCATTTTGTTGCCGGCCCCGGGTCTTCCGTTTTCCAATAGGATTTTAATAATCCATCCTTTTCAAGATCCTGCAACGTACGGTATATAACAGCGCTGTCGACGTTATAGTTTGGCATTCTTTTGTGAAACTCATTTAAAATTGCCGAGCCGTATAAAGCGTTTTCCGCCAAAAATAGCATTATATAAGCAGGCAGGAAACGGTATGTCCGGCATTTCTTTTGTTTTATATCCATTGTTTTAACTCCATTTATCATACAAATTGTTTGTACCTTACCGTATTATCATACTACAAAATAAACATAAAGCAAATATGACCGATAGCAATTTCCTTTTTAAAAAGGAAATTCAGAGGTTGTTACTCCCGCCTACGGCGGAGAGTAACAAAAGAACTCTTCTTTTAATTGCTATAGTAAATCCGGCAGAATCATTTGAAAGGGTTTGAAAAATTGGGTTACTTAAAAAAATATGTTTCAAAGTATTACAAGCTTTTTTTACTCGCCATATTCTTTTTATCGGTAGAAGCCATGTGCGACCTCTTGCAGCCTATGATTATGTCAAAAATCGTTGATACCGGCATCAAAAACCGAAATCTTAATTTCGTTTTGCAGACCGGTGCCATTATGCTTGCCGTGACGGCTATCGGTGCCATCGGCGCGGTTGCGCGCAACAACATTTCAAGCAGAGTTTCGCAGCGTTTTGGAACCGAGCTGCGATTTGACCTTTTCAGCAAAATTCAGAACATGTCTTTTGCCAGCGCTGACAAATTTGATACGTCGTCACTTGTTACAAGGCTGACAAACGATGTTACGCAGCTGCAAAACTTTGTCAACGGCACAATGCGCATTTTTGTAAAATCGCCTTTGTTATGCATTGGCAGCATAATCATGTCGGTAATCCTTGATCCTAAACTCTCACTGATTATTGCTGTTATTATCCCGATAATTGTTATAATTATTTTTCTGAACAACCGCATCGGGTATCCTTTTTTCAGAAAGGTTCAGCGTTCAATCGACAGGCTGAACGGTGTGATTCGTGAATTTCTCTCCGGCGTGAGAGTCGTAAAGGCTTTTAACCGATCGGAGTTTGAAGAAAAGCGGTTTTCAGAATCAAACGAAGAACTTTCCGGTGTGCAAACTTCCGCCATGCGGGTCACGTCAATTTTTTCACCTGTAACCATGGTGGTGTTAAACCTCGGTATCGTCTGCGTTCTGTGGTTTGGCGGTCTGGCAGTTGACAGCGGCTCGGTGCAGGTCGGAAAAATCATTGCGTTTATTAATTACATGACCCAAATGGCTAATTCCTTAATGATGATTTCCACTGTTTTTACCATGTTTGTGCGTGCCCATGCTTCAACCGAACGCATCGGTGAAGTGATGGACACGCCGGACACCATTGCGCCGGAAAAGCCGCGTAAAGTCTCGGCCGTCAATACCGGAATTGAATTCCGCGATGTATCTTTCTCGTATTCCGGTAAACAGGAAAAGGATGTCTTAAAGGACATCAGCTTTTCTGTCGGGGCAGGAACCGTTCTTGGTATTATCGGAACAACCGGAGCCGGCAAGACAAGCCTCGTCAACCTCATTCCGCGGTTTCATGACGCGACAAGCGGCTCTGTTATCGTGAACGGAAATGATGTTTGCGAAGTGGATGAACACGATCTGCGCGATATCATTGCCGTGGTGCCGCAAATGAATACGCTATTCACAGGGAGCATCGTTGAAAATATCCGCTGGGGTAATAAAAGTGCGAATATGGATGAAGTGGTTAACGCCGCAAAAACCGCACAAATCTATGATTTCATCGAGTCGCTGCCAGAGGGTTATGACACCATTTTAGGGCAGGGCGGCGTCAATCTTTCGGGAGGACAAAAGCAGCGCCTCGCCATTACGCGCGCGCTTGTTAAAAGGCCGTCGATTTTAATTCTTGACGACTGCACAAGTGCCGTCGACGTCATTACCGAGTCAAAGATCCGCGAGGGGTTAAAGAAATATTCAAGTGATCTTATTTGCATAACGATTGCACAGCGCATAACCTCGGTGATGAGCGCCGATTCAATTCTTGTCTTGAACGATGGTAAGGTTTCAGGATACGGTATTCATGAAGACCTCCTTAAAAGCTGCCGCATTTACAGGGAACTATACATTTCCCAATTCGGAAAGGAGGGGCTTTGCGATGCCGAGTACAAATAATACAAGAGAAGACCGTAATTTCATACCTCTCCCCCGCAATGGCCACAGAAGGCCGGGTATGCCGGTTGAAAAACCGAAAAACTTCAAACGCACAATGAAACGTCTTTGGGGCTTTTTCGGTCATGAGAATAAGCTTCTGACACTGATTTTGATTTTTGTCATGGTCGACTCGGCCATACTGCTCGCTGTGCCTTATCTGACCGGGCGCGCCGTAGATTTTATGTCCGGTGGCAAAAATGCGGTGCTTTTTAACCAGGTCCGTTCTGTGATTTTCCTCTTGCTTGCCGTGTTTTTGAGCGACCTGTTCCTCACCTTTTTTAATAATTTTCTGATGGCCGGTGTTTCACAGCGCATTGTAAAGGTGCTGAGAAAATCCCTGTTTACAAAGCTTCAGCGCATGCCGATTTCGTATTTTGACAGGCACACCCACGGGGATCTGATGAGCCGGTTTACCAACGACATCGACAATATCAGCACGACCATATCATCCTCAACCGTTTCGCTGATGACGGATGTTATCTCTATTCTGGGATCATTTTTGATGATGCTTTTGCTCAATCCCCTGCTCACCCTCGCAAGCGTGATAATCGTACCTCTTGTTTTGCTGCTTTCCAAAATGGTTACAAAACACACAAGTCAGTTGTTTAGAAAGCAGCAAAATATACTCGGCAGACTGAACGGACATATTGAAGAAAGTATTTCCGGGCTGCAGGTGGTCAAGGCATTTAATCATGAGAACGAGGTTATAGACGATTTTAGCAAAATCAACGCGGAACTTTTCAGTGTCGGTCTTAAAGCGCAGATTATTTCCGGGTATCTCATGCCGTTAATGAATATAATAAACAACATCGGCTTTGTAATGGTAGCCGTAGTCGGCGGTGTTCTCGCTGTTGGGGGTGCGATAACCGTCGGCGTTATTGCCAGCTTTCTAAGCTATACAAAACAATTTTCCCGCCCGCTTAATGACGTCGCCAATGTTTATAATACGTTGCAGACAGCCATTGCGGGAGCGGAGCGCATTTTCGAAGTGCTTGACGATGCCGAGGAAAGCGCCGATGACCCACACGCAACAGAAGTTATAAAGCCAAAGGGCAATCTGGAATTTCAAAATGTTACTTTCGGATACCGTGAAGACCTTGCTATTCTGAAAAATGTAAGTTTTAAAGTTCCGGAGGGCTGCACCGTCGCGCTGGTGGGGCCTACCGGTGCGGGAAAAACAACGATTGCAAGCCTTGTCAACAGGTTTTATGATATAAACTCCGGTCGAATCCTGCTTGACGGAAACGATATAACCAGTTTTACGCGCGAAAGTCTGCGTAAATGTTTTGGTATTGTGCTTCAAGACACATACCTGTTTTCCGGTACTATCGCGGAAAACATTCGATACGGCCGGCTTGACGCCACGGACAGCGAAATTAAATCCGCCGCGGCAAAGGCCGGAGCGGACAGTTTTATTGAAAAACTCGAGAACGGCTATAACACCGTTTTATCTGAAAGCGGCAAAAACCTGAGTCAGGGTCAGCGGCAGCTCCTTGCGATCGCGAGGGCGGTTTTGGCCAGCCCTTCTATTCTGATCCTTGACGAGGCAACAAGCAGCGTCGATACCAGAACCGAAATGCTGATACAGCAGGCAATGGCCGAGCTGATGCGAGACCGAACCTGCTTCATAATCGCACATAGGCTGAGCACAATTAAAGACGCGGATCTCATTATGGTCATAAGCGGCGGAAATATTGTCGAGCGCGGCAATCATGAGAGTTTAATTGAACAAAAGGGGTTTTACTACAATCTGTATCAAAGCCAGTTTAACAACATACCCATATAGCCGTCATTAATGAAGCGGAGCGCAATTGTCGTTAAGAGAAAAGCGTGATGTTTGCGTGATGTCAGCTTGACTGTTATTTTCACAGGTCGCCGCCCCTTTTATTTATTAAAGTTTGAAAATTTTGAATTTTACGCAAAAATCAAAAAAATGTGTTTTTATTTTTAAAATCGGGAATATTAATTGCCGGAGGTGTTTTTATGAACAACGGTACTGTTAAATTTTTTAATTCAGAAAAAGGTTTCGGTTTTATCGCTAATGATAACGGCGGAGACGATGTGTTTGTGCATATTTCAAGCATCGTATCTCCGGCTAATGAATCTTTGTCAGAGGGTCAAAAGGTTACCTTCGACACTGAACGCGATCAACGAAACGGTAAAATAAGAGCGACCAATGTTTCCGTAGTAAGATAATCGCACTTGGATACAGTCGCGAGCAAAGAACTTGAGCGCATCTAAGCCTTATTTCAGGGCAACACAATGCATAATAAAAGCGTCTGCCGATACTGAACGGCAGACGCTTTTATTATATTTTACTTCTTGTAATTTATAAGATAATCGATGCCTTCCTGGCGTATCTTCAATGTTCCGATTTGCGGGTCTTCAGGTTTGCTTTCTAATTCTATATCAGAAAAAATCGCATCGATAAGGTACTGCTGATGTAACTCTCTTACCAGCCAAAAAAAGTCTTCGTAAGATAACGCTTCTCGTATTTCAGCATAGTTCTTAGCATTTATTGTATTTAATATCCTTCCGAGATTGTCATAAGATACTAAAGCTTTAAGAATCTCAATCTTGCGTTCCTCATAGTTCATAATACTTCGGCTCCTTCTGCTTCATCATACTACCACTCTTTGCTAGTGTCAACATTACATTACGCAAAATCGACGACCAATATTCAATAAATGTTTAAATTCATTAAAATCGCAAGCACCCACCGTTTTATGTCGACGGGATGCTTTGCTGGAGGGTTTGCTGGATCGTATAAGATTTGATTGTATGCCTGTTTTTTGCGCAGCTCATTCTTATCAGCCACCTCATCATTTGGATCTGCGTATAGATTTTCCGTGCCCATTGCGGTATAATAAAAAGCGGAAAATCAATTAACATTGAGTGTTATACTGATATAAATGCGGCGTTTTTTATTATTACCGAGGAGGAATAAATTAGGATGAAAGTATTATTTATTGGCGGCACCGGAACAATCAGCATGGCCATTTCCAAACAGTTGTTACAAGAAGGGCATGAACTGTTTCTTATTAACCGCGGAACAAGAAGCAGTGAATTACCCGGCAACGTAAAATTTCTCAAAGCAGATATTAACGATGAGGCCGCTGTGGCAAGCCTTATCGACGGCATGAATTTTGACGTAGTTGCAGATTTTATAGCATTTGTTCCTTCAAGCCTGGAAAGGGATTTTAGACTGTTTGAAGGCAAAACCAAACAGTTCATTTTTATCAGCTCCGCTTCCGCCTATCAAAAGCCCCTGTCTGATTATAGAATTACCGAGGGCACCCCATTGTCAAACCCGTTCTGGCAATATTCAAGGGACAAGATCGCCTGCGAAGATTTCTTAATGAAGAAATATCGTGAAAACGGATTTCCAATAACAATCGTCAGACCCAGCCATACCTATGATGAACGCTCCATACCTCTTGGCGTGCATGGTAACAAGGGAAGCTGGCAGGTGGCTAAGCGTATGCTGGAAGGCAAGCCTGTCATCATTCAGGGTGACGGAACCTCCCTTTGGACAATGACACGCAACAGCGACTTTGCAAAAGGTTTTATCGGGTTGATGAACAATGTCCATGCCATTGGAGAGGCTGTTCAAATAACCTCGGATGAAACCCTGACTTGGAATCAAATCTATAAATGTATTGCCGACGCTTTAGGTGTTGAATTAAAGGCTGTACACATTTCATCCGAGTTTTTAGCCGCCTGCGGAAACTATGATTTCACCGGATCGCTTTTGGGTGATAAGTCGAACTCAGTTGTGTTTGATAATTCAAAGCTAAAAAGGCTTGTACCCGGGTTTAATGCGACAACACGTTTTGATCAGGGGGCAGCCCAGGCTGTGAAATATGTTTTACAGCATCCCGAGCTTCAAATTGAAGATAGTGAGTTTGACATCTGGTGTGACAAGGTTATTGGTGCTCTTGATTCAGCGTTAAAAGCTATCCTTTAGCGATTGTTTATATTTGCATCTATATTGTGCTAACAATGCAAAGCAGAGCGCTCCGAATAGGTTCGGAGCGCTCTGCTTTTATAATCGAGTTGATTTTCAGGCTTCTTCAAGATACCTGTTAATCTCCCAATCTGTAATACTTTGCTCATAAAGTAATGCTTCATGGTTTCCTAAAAGACTGAACAGCTTTACAAACTCCCTGCCGAAAAATTCACTGCTTTGTTCTGTGCTTTTGAAAAGTTCAACAGCTTCTCGCAGGCTGCGCGGCAAAGGTTTTAAATTTTCATCAGCTTGCAGCTTATTTTCTATGCCGAATAAACCTGACGCTATACTCGCAGCAATAATCAGATACGGGTTTCCGTCCGATGATCCGGTGCGGTATTCTATTCGGCTTGCGTCCCCAAGCCCAAAAAGTGACCTTACAGCGACGGAACGGTTGTCGTCCGCCCAGCTTGCGTCAACCGGTGCAAACGAATTCTCTCGAAGCCGTTTATATGCGTTAACCGACGGCGACCCCAATGCCAAAAATTCAGGCGCAAAGTGCACAAGACCGGAAAGATACTGGTTTGCCAATTCTTCATTTTTTTCAAACAGGTTGACTTTAAGTTCTTCGTCCCACAAGCTCTGGTGTACGTGATAACCTGAGCCGGATTCATTGTCCCAGATTTTTGGCATAAAGGAGGCGATCAGTCCTGATTTTTTAGCAAGCTGCTTCACCACTGTTTTGATAATCAGTGAATTGTCGGCTAAAGTAAGCGGGTCCGTATATTCTGGGATTATCTCAAGCTGAGACGGCCCGTATTCCACATGTGTGGCTTCTATTTTTACGTCAAAATCTTCAAGGCTGTTGCGCACATTTTCAAGAAAAAACTCGACCTCTGCCCCTTTATTTACCGAATAGCACTGAACACCGTCAAATACCGGTTTTCTGTTGCTGTCGAGCAGATAAAATTCAAGCTCGGCGCCCGTCTGAAGACGGTATCCAAGCAAATCAACTTTTTTAAGAACCTTCTGCAAAACAAACCGCGGTGTAATTTCAAATGGAGTGCCAAACTTATCAACCGGTTCGCAAAGCACAAACGCAGTTCCCCTGCGCCACGGTATTTCGCGGAATGTGGAAAGTATGGGCCTTGCCTTCAGGTCGGGAAAACCGTTTGTAAAGTTGGCAAATTCGATATCATCATAAACGCCACACTGCACATCCCACGCAAAAGGCGCGCGCGCAAGGTCGGTGCTCTCTTCAATGTTTTTTAGAAAATGTCTTGCGGTAACGATCTTTCCGCGCATGGTTCCGTTTATGTCGCCAAATCCAAACTCGACGGAATGTATATCCCTTTGCTTAATATATTCTTCAATATTATCTATTGCCATTATCAATCACCTTTAATTGTTATATTCAGTTATGCTCGATGAAAGCGCCTTTAGATTTTCTTCTGTTACACCGGCTCCAAAATCACAGCCGGGCGTCAACACAAATCCTCCGTTTTTTGCGCCGTCCCGCAGGCATTTGAGCGATACCCGGCGCACGTCGTCAGCGCTGCCAAATTCCAGAGTATTAACGGGGTCAACATTGCCCGCAATGCATATCCGTTCGCCTGCCAATTGGGCTGCGTCAGAGATTTCAACTTTTGTGTCAATTGAGATGCAATCGGCTCCGCTATCTGGAATTAACGGCAGCCTGTCAGTTATATTTCCGCATATGTGCAGCATGGCCGGACAGTGCATTTGCTTTATTCCGTCAACCACCCGCGTTAGATACGGAAGTGCGAATTCCTCAAAATGTTTTTTTGAAATACAATCACCTGAAGCTGTTGGGTCGGCTATAAACGCGCCATGTGCGTGGCCGTTTATAATCATTTCGCGATAATATTCGGATGAAAGAGCAGTGGTGAATTCAAGAAGCTCGTGCGCAAACTTTTTATCTTTATACAGCGCACGGGAAAAGTTTTCTAATCCGTAAATCTGACCGGCAAGGGTAAAAGGCGCCCTTCCGCTGGCAAGAACCAATGCGTCGCTGCCGGCTATCTTCATTGTTTCTTCGCATGTTTCAACAAGCCAGCGCACATCACGGTCACCGTAAACCTGAGAAACGGTCAGCTTTTGCAAATCGTCAGGCTTTTTTACCGGTTCGCCCATAATTTCCGGTGCTCCATTGTCGTTAAAGCGGACATCTCCCCCAAGCACTTTGATTTGCAGAGCTGTCGCACCCGCACCAACCATGACAATATCAGCGCCAAGACGGCGGTTTACATCCCAGAAAAGCTCGGCGGTTTCCTTCGGCCTGCCTATCAGACTTTTAAGTGTGGTACCCGAATTGATAACCGGCCAACTGCCGCCAAGAAATATACACAGCGGTACCCGGTCGGGCTTTTTTCGTGCAAAAGCGGCAAGAGCCCTATCTTTAGGCGTCAATAATACAGTCTCCTTTTTTATTTCAAATCACGCCTTGACTGCAGCTGCCTTTTACACCAGAGCAGCCGGATCAGCCGCCTGCGCTTCTTCTTTCGCCTGTGCTTGCCTTAAATCGCGGTAATGGTCATGATTGTCGTCAATGTTTTTGACGAGAGTGTCATGCACATTTGGATTGCGATGTTTGCGGAAGAAAAACACAAGCCCGCCTATAAGCAGCCACGCCACAAAAATAATCGGGAACAAAACCGCCGGGAAGGATACCGGAAATACACTGGGGATTATGCTTCCCAATATCGGAATAAGAAGCAGAAGCACCGTGACGGCTGATAAAACAACATACCTTGCCTTGAATTCATGCTCATGGCGAAGATATACCGGCGCGGCAATCGCTGTGAGCGCATAGATAAGCAAAAAGCCAAAGGTCGCCACAGTTCCCACCCAGCCATAAATTGTGAAAAGTCCGTTGCCGAGCGCAATCAGAACGGAAGGCACGGCAACGGCACCTGCTGCTATAATCGCGATGGCAACATGTGGTGTTTTAAATGTTTTGTGAGTTTTCCCGACCACCTGCGGCAATACACCGTTACGTCCGAGTGAAAACAGGATTCTCGCACCCGCGTTTGTGCAAGCTAAAAAGCTGGACCAGAAGCTTATAAGCGCGCCGATAGAAATAAGCGGACCAAAGAAATCAACTTTATTAAGGCTTGCAAGCAGTGCCAACGGCGCATCCGCCTTGTCGAGCGTAGTTGTGCTGCCGACGTAGCCAAAAACCTCGGTATATGACAGGATAACAAAGAACAAACCCACGGTTAAAGTGCTGACCGTTACAGCTTTCGGTATGTTTTTAAGAGGCTTTTTCGCCTCCCCGCCCAAAGAAACCGCACTCTCAAAGCAGGTGAAACTGAAAAAGGCAAGTACAAGACCGGAACCGATGCCGGAAAGGCTTGTTCCTTTAAGCGTAAACTGATTAAGGTCAAATGTTAAACCGTGCTTTACAAGCACGACAACCGCAAGCGTTATGATTAAAAGGATTGAAACAGCTTCAAATATCAGCATAAGGTTAGCGGAAAGCCTGATGTCTTTGAAAGCGATAAGCCAGGCTATCAGTGCCCCCACAAGACCCAGAACCAAAAAAGGCACATGCAGACCGCTGTAATCGAACAGAACACTCGCATAATTAATAAAACCGCAGTAAACGGCGCTGGCTGTCAGCAAATAAGCAAGCACGAGCGCCCAGCCGGCAACGACACCGGTGCCTGAACCCAAGCCTTTTACTATGTATTCATAAAGAGAACCGGGCGAGGCGGAACGTTTTGTGAAAACATTAAGGTTTATACCAATAAGAATCACCACTGCCAGGGCAAATAAATAGGCAAGCCAAGTTCCGCTCAAAGCCGCGGCAAACACAAGCGGGATTACAAGCGTCGGAGTGCCGCTCGGCGCTATGCCGCCAATGGATTGAGCCAGGACTTCAACAAAATTAAGATAATTATGTTTTAAACCGGAATCGGATTTGGTTTCTACTGTGCCGGATGAATTGACGATTGATTCACTCATCATGATCGCTCCTTGCATTTTTTAAAAATCAAAGGGAATGAGGTAAAATTTTTCAAATCATCAATCCCGGCATTCGGTATGCTGTTATTTGCGGAACATAAACTGCACGAATATATATACTCATCTGCAAATTCCACTCCATCGTCAGTAATTTATTTTAAGACTTTACCTTAAAAGCAGAAATAAAAAGACCGGCGCTCAAAAGGGCGGCGGTCGTAAATATGTAAAAAATATATTTACTGAGCGGATCGCCCTCTATCTGCTGTTTTTGGCATAACACAAGGCATGCAGCCGCACATTATGCGACACATAGAACGCATTCTCATAGACGAATTACAAAACAGCATTTCGGCAAACCCCTTTTTTATGATTTTAAGATAAATATATAGCAGTCACAGCCTAATGTCAAGTATTCTGATAAATTTAATCGGGTTTATCTAAAATTTATATAAGCAATTTCGCGTTTATCTATGAAAATTAACAATTTTAGTTTATGGGCTATAGTTTTTATGAATTTTGCTTGACACATTTATTAAAACAGTCTAATATCATATAAAACAAATAGGAATTGTAATGATATAAATTATGTGCTTGGGAGGATTCATATGACCATAGATAAAAACGAACTTTATCAAAGTCTTTCAGATTCCGTTGTAAACATGGAAGAGGATGAAGCGGTTTCTTTGTCAAAACAGGCTGTTGAAAATGGCTTTGATGCATACGAGGCTATTGAATCAGGCCTTTCTGACGGGATGGACAGAGCCGGTAAACTATTTGAAGAAGAAGAATACTTCATTCCTGAGCTTTTGATGTGCTCTGATTCCATGTATGCCGGGCTGCATATTCTGGAACCTCATATAAAGATTGAAGAGAGAAAGGTTAAACACAAAGTCGTGATAGGCGTTATTGAAGGAGATACACACGACATAGGCAAAAATCTTGTTAAAACCATGCTGAATGCGGCGGGTTTTGAAATTTTTGACCTCGGCAGGGATGTGCCGCCCAAAGTGTTTATAGAAAAAGCCGAGGAAGTCGGCGCGGATGTTATCGCATTGTCCACATTAATGACAACAACAATGCCCGGCATGGAAAGCGTAATCAAGCTGTTAAATGATAACGGGCTGAGAAACAAATATAAGGTTATTATAGGCGGCGGCCCAATCTCGCAAGGATATGCAAACAAAATAGGCGCTGACGGCTATTCTGTTAACGCGGCTGACGCTGTCAGGCTATTGCGCAGGCTCCTCGCCGAAGCAGCTTAACTGTTTCTTGTCTAATAAGTTTTACATATTGTCAGATAGAGGAATGGCTTTAAGAAAGAGCTGGTGAGTTTTCAATGGATAATTGCAGCCCCAAAGAAAGACTGTCAAGAACATTTCAAAAGAAGCCTGTTGACAGACACCCTGTAATTTGCCCCGGCGGAATGATGAACGCGGCGATCGTCGACATAATGAACACAACAGGCCATACATTACCGGATGCACATCATGACAAGCAGCTTATGGCGGCACTTGCCGCCGATGTTCATGAATACACCGGATTTGAAAACTTCGGGATACCGTTTTGCATGACGGTTGAAGCAGAGGTTTTGGGCAGCGAAATTGATTTCGGCACACTCGGCTGCGAGCCTAAAATAGGAAAGGAACGCTTTGAGTCTGCTGCCGATGTTGAATATAAAAGTATTCCCCAGATGCTTAAATCCGGCAGAATTGAAACAATAGCCGAAGCGGGATATGAAATTTCAGAAAAGAACAGCGATGTTCCGGTAATCGGCAACCTGACAGGTCCGATAAGCACAGCCGCCTCTATCGTTGACCCCATGACCTTCTTGAAAGATCTGCGCAAAAATCCTGAAAGTTCGCACAAGGTGCTCGATTATGTGACAGATTTTCTCATTGCATACGCCAATATTTTGATCGAAAACGGAGTTTCGGTTATCTCTGTGGGTGATCCTACCGCAACAGGCGAAATTCTGGGTCCCAAGATGTTTGGAGAATATGCGGTAAGGTACATCAACAAGCTTGTTGACGGTGTTCACAAAGCAGGAGTGCCGATTATCGTGCATATCTGCGGAAATATGAATCTTGCCTGGAATCAGATTCCTCTTATAAAATCCGATGCGATAAGCACTGACGCGCTGGTAAATCTTAAAAAGCTCAAAGAGGAATTTCCGCAGCTTACGACAATGGGCAACCTGAGCACCTATTTGTTGCAGTTTGGCGATTCGCAAAAGGTTGAAACTCAAACAGAACGTCTTATACACGATGGTATAGACATAATATCCCCCGCGTGCGGGCTTTCAACCGCATCGGCTCTAAAAAACATTCAGTCAATGACACAAACAGTGAAAGCCGGTAACCATTAAAAACACATAAAGGTTGATCAAACATGCCAACGGTTTTTTTCAGGCTTCAAAACAAGAATATAGCTGTTCTTTCGGGGACAACTGTGCTTGAGGCGGCACGCAGTGCCGGAATATTTATTGAGTCCCCTTGCGGCGGTGTCGGAACATGCGGTAAGTGTAAGGTTCATCTGGTAAAAAATAAAGACGGCAAAGAGTTCCGCAACATTGTGCTCGCATGCCGGCAAAAGGTTGAAAACGACCTTATTGTTGAGACAATCGGGCGAGAGCAAAATGACACCATGAAAATTCTAAATGGCGGTGAAGGCTTCAAAGCTGCCGTTTACCCCTACATAACAAAGAAATATGATTCAGTGAAAGACAATACAGCGGTCTTCTTTGGCAAAGAAAAAGCAGGCTTGGAGCTAAAGGACACAGAAGGCTTTATCTTTGGGGCATCGGTGGATATCGGTACCACTACGCTTGTCGTATCCATTATTGACCTTGCCTCCGGTGAAGTTTTGAGCGAGGAATCCTCACTTAACCCACAGGCTGTTTTTGCACAGGATGTCCTTTCCCGTATTAGCTTTGCAAAAGAAGAAAACGGCCTTGAGCGTTTGTTTAACGAGATCACAACAAAGATAAATGAGCTTATTCTGACGGCAGCGCAAAAGGCTGGAATAGATGCCGGAAATATTTACGAGGTTGTTTACAGCGGCAACACCTGCATGATCCACCTTGCCGTCAATGTCAGCCCCGCTTCGCTCGGCGCTTATCCTTACACCCCGCAGATTCGCGGCGGCAGCACTGTTCCCGCCGATGAACTCGGGCTTGCAGTCTCCAAATTCGGCCGCGTTTATCTGCCGCCGATCATATCCGCTTATGTGGGAGCCGACATAACCTCCGGCGTGCTCGCGTCACAGCTTTATAAAAAAAGCGGAACCACACTTTTTGTTGACATCGGTACTAACGGCGAAATGGTAATAGCACGCGACGGCAAGCTTTTCGCAACTTCAACCGCTGCCGGACCTGCTTTTGAGGGAATGAACATTGCCTGCGGTATGCGTGCGGCGAACGGTGCGGTTGAGCAGTTTGATATAAACGATTCAGGTGAAATTCTGATAAAAACTATCGGTAATGCCCCCACAGAAGGCATATGTGGAAGCGGACTTATCGACATTGCCGGCGAGCTTGTGGCAAATAACGTAATAACTTCAAACGGACGTTTTACAAAGGACGCCTCCTCCCTTCCCGAGAGCCTTTCATCAAGGCTCGTGCCATTTGAATCCAAGACTGCATTTAAAGTTTCTGACGGCGTTTTTCTCACACAGAAGGATGTGCGGCAGATTCAGCTCGCAAAAGGAGCTGTTCGCGCCGGGGTAGAATATCTGCTCAAAAGCGTTGGGGTTGACGCACAAACGGTTGATGAAGTTTTAATCGCCGGTTCGTTCGGGTATCATTTAAGGGCAAGAAGCCTTATGAATATCGGGCTGCTCCCCGCTGAATTCGAGGGGAAAATCCGCTTTATCGGGAACACCTCGCGCACAGGCGGCGAGGCCTTTTTGCTTGATTCAAGACTGCGCGAAAAGATGCAGCGGGTTGCAGATGACGTCAATGTTGTCGAACTTGCAAACTGCAAGGACTTTGACAGGCTGTTTGTAAGCTGCCTCGGGTTTTAAGATTTGCGGGGGAAGGGGGAACAACCGGTGAACAGTAAGCAAAGGGCTTTTAACGCCTTTAATCATGAACCTAATGATAAAATTCCCATGTGTTTATTTCTAGGCGGCAGCTGGCAAATCGCCTACTCTGGAAATACGTATAAAACGCTTATTAAAGCGCCGGAGCGAGCCGCTCAGATTTTTGCTGAGTCAAGCGAAGAGTTTGACGCCGATATTGTGACGGCCGGCACCGGTGCCACCGCCCTGTTTATAAAGGCACTGGGCGGCGGTGTTGAATATAACAAGCAAGGATTTCCGGTTATTTTAACCGAACCGCTCGTGTCTAAGGATGATTTAAAACGCATTTCGCCCGATATGGTAATCGCCGATCCCGATGTTCACAGTCTTGTAGAAACCGCCGGGTATATGGCAAAAATTTTTAACGGTGATCGAATGCTGCTCGGCAACGGCCGCGGGCCTTTTACACTTGCCGGTCAACTATTCGGGCTCGAGAATTTTTCGCGGGCGCTTTACAAGGATACGGGTTTTGCAGAGGAGCTTTTGAATTTTACAACAGAGGTAGCGCTTTCTTATTTTAAGGCGATGATCCGGGAAGGAAACGCCGACGGAATTGTAATAGCCGACCCGACGTCTTCCGGCGACATAATTTCTAAAAAGCATTTTAACCGCTTCGCCCTTCCCTACCTTAAAAAAATCGTTGACGAAATGAAAAAGCAGTCAAAACCCGTAATGCTGCACATCTGCGGAAATATAGCCGACAGGCTTGAAGATTTGGCGGATATCGGCATCAGCTGTTTATCGGTCGACACAAAAATGGATCTCTCTTTTGTTAAAAAAACGGTAGGTGACCGCATATGCATTGCCGGAAACGCCGACCCTGTTGAGGCATTCAAGTTTGGCACGCCGCAGAAAATAATGCGCGAAGCCGAACGATGTATCGAGCAGGGCGGCAACCGCGGTTTTGTACTGATGCCCGGCTGTGACCTTGCGCCGGGTCTGCCTTATGAAAATATAAAGGCTTTTGCCAACGCGAATCGCGCCAATTATGCCATGGCGGAGTAATCTTTAAGAAAGCCAAGTTCAGGTGCCGCACTGCCTGTGAAAATTGCGGCAAAGAAAAACCGGAAAGAGAGATGACGACGATGCCTGATTTTGAAAAAGAATACTTCACTTTAACACCGGAAGACGCCATTTCATACATAAAACAAAAATCAGATTATTTTAATAAAGACGCCGAACTTGAAGCGGCTGAAATCGGCGATGGCAATATGAATTATGTTTTCAAGGTTAGGGATAAAATAAGCGGGCGCTCGTTTATTATCAAGCAAGCGGGTCCTGTTGCCCGCATTTCTGATGAATTTAAGGTGCCCACCTATCGCAACCGCATTGAAAGCGATCTGCTGACACTATTGCACAGGCTGTCACCGGGAATTGTTCCCGCAGTCTATTTCCACGACCCGGTAATGAACTGCTTTGTAATGGATGACCTTTCCGACCATCAGATTTTGCGTGCCGCTCTTTTGGATCACAAAAAGCTGCCGCGATTTGCAGACGACATTTCTACTTATCTTGCCAATTCCCTGCTTCTCACCTCTGATGTTGTGCTTGACCACAAGGAGAAAAAGGAGCTTGTAAAGCAGTTTACGAATCCTATTCTTGATGAGATAACCGAAGACCTTGTCTTTACCGAACCGTTTTACGACTGCCCGCGCAATGATGTTCTTGAACCTGTTCATGATTTTGTAAAAAAAGAAATCTGGGCTGACGAAAAGCTGAAATTGGAAACGGCAAAGCTGAAATTTGATTTTATGACACATTCGCAGTCATTGCTCCACGGCGATCTGCATACCGGCTCTATCTTTGTCAAGCCCGATTCCACCAAGGTTTTTGACTCGGAATTTACGCTGTTCGGTCCGGCTGGCTTTGACATAGGTCTTCTTATCGCAAACTTCATTTTTGCCTATGCGAACGCCGACGCAACGATGGAAGATAAAACCGCTCAAAAAGAATATACAAAGTGGCTTACCGATACCACCGTACAGATTATCGACCTTTTCTTTGAAAAAGCGGGTAGCCTTTGGGACGAGAAGGCCACTGAAAAGGTCGCTTGCTACAGCGGCTTCCGCGAGCAATATTTCAAGCGGATATTATCCGACACCGCGGGTTACGCAGGCTGTGAACTTTGCCGCAGAGTGATTGGCATTGCACATGTAAAAGACCTGACATCAATAGAGGATAAAACAAAGCGGGTACACGCAGAAGAACTAAGCCTGCTTGCAGGCAAGAAACTTATTCTTTCACGTGAGTTTATTTCAACCGGAAAGGATTTTGTGAACATTCTTTCTGAAATTGAGAAGAAACGCTGATATACAAATTAATGATAAGCAGAGAATTTAAAAGGTGAGGGGTGCTTGTTACGGCGGAAAACGATTATGGATTTGATACATTAAAAATCAGAGGCGGATATAATCCGGCGGAAAACAATCTGTCAGTTGCCGTTCCCATCTATCAGACGGCAGCGTTTGATTTGGGAGATACGGCGAGGGCTGACAGGCTTTTTTCAAAAACTGAGGTGGGTTATATTTATTCGCGCGTGGCAAACCCCACCGTTGCGGCGTTGGAAAAAAGAATAGCCGTGATTTCCGGTGCTGCCGGTGTTGTTGCGGTAAGCTCCGGCATGGCGGCGCTCGCCTATGCCATGCTTAACGTGGCCGGAGGCGGCGGAAGGATACTGACGACTCCCCTGTTGTATGGCGGAACCATAGACAGCTTTAAAAAAGTCTATCCCGAGTTTGGCATTGAAGTGGACGTAGTGGATGATCCGCACAACCCGCAGGCTTTTGAAAAATTCATAAAACCTCAAACAAAGGCTATTTTTGTTGAAACAATAAGCAATCCCAACGCCGTTGTGGCAGATTTAATCCCGCTTTCGGAAATAGCCCACAAGCACGGTTTGCCCTTAATCGTTGATAATACTATCGCGACGCCGTACCTTCAGAATCCGTTTGAATTTGGCGCGGACATCGTGGTTTATTCCGGCACAAAGGGGCTTAACGGGCATGGAAATGCTATAGCCGGATTAATTCTTGAAAAAGGCGGGTTTGACTGGCAGAACGGCAATTTTCCCAATCTCACAAAGCCTTACTACACACTGCGTGACGCGGCAGGACGCGAACGCAGTTATGCCGAGACCTTTCCCGACGCGCCGTTTACCGCGCGTGTACGTTCAGTCTATTTAAACTATCTTGGCGCGCTGCTTGCCCCGTTTGACGCTTATCTTATCCTTTTGGGTATTGAAACTCTTTCGGAACGCTTGAAAAAACAGGTGGAAAGCACTGAAAAAGTTGTTAAGTATCTTGAAAAAAGCAAACATGTTCTTTGGGTCAACCACCCGTCGGCGGAAGGCAGCAGCCAAAAAGCGCTCGCGGCAAAGTATCTGCCGCATGGAGCCGGCGCGGTCTTCTCGTTCGGTTTCAAGGGAAGCAACGGGGAAATGAGAAAATTTATCGAGTCGTTAAAGATTTTCAGTTATCATACAAACATAGGCGACGCCCGTTCACTCATTGTCAACGTTGCGGATACGACTCATGTGGAATTGTCAGCGGAAGAAAAAAAGCGTTCGGAGCTTGCCCCGGAAACAATAAGGCTATCAATCGGGCTTGAGGATGCGCAAGACCTGATAGGCGATCTTGACCAGGCGTTCCAGCGGGTTTTCTAAAATAAATATTATAATGAGGTGTCAATAATGGCGTTAGAATTAATTAAGAGTTTTCAGGTTGATCACACTACACTAAAAAAGGGTATGTATATCTCAAGAATTGACGGCGATGTAACTACATATGATTTGCGCTTCAAGGTTCCGAATGCCGGAGATTATCTTGACAACGCAGCACTGCACACGATAGAACACATTGTCGCCACCTATTTAAGAAACAGCAATCAGTCCGAAAAGATAATATACTTTGGGCCTATGGGCTGCCGTACCGGTTTTTATTTTCTTTCGCGCAATCTCGAACACAATGCGGCAATCGAACTTATTAAGAATGCATTCAGCTTTGTTGCCGATTTTAAAGGCGATATACCCGGCGCCGCTATCGCTGAATGCGGAAATTATCTTAATCAGGATCTTGTTGGCGCGCAGCGTGAAGCCGTAGGCTACCTTGAAGTGTTGAAAAGTGTCACAGTCGAGAGCCTTGAGTATTGATTTTATTAGTGATTAATATTATATCAATTATATTTTTAAAGTAAGAGGGTGTTTCTCTCCCTCCTCCGCAGGCGGGGGAAAAAAACAAGTCCTCTTTTTCAAATCGTTATAACAGGTTTCTTTGGATTATTGTAAAAAAAGGGCGGTATCCACGTGGATTACCGTCTTTTCAACTATTTATAATGGAGGTGCATTAACATGCCTATAACTGTTCCCGAAGGACTTCCCGCAATAAAGGTGCTTGAAAAGGAAAACATATTCGTGATGCCTGACAGCAGGGCAAAAAGGCAGGATATCCGTGCACTAAAGATTCTCATACTGAATCTTATGCCAACAAAAGTTGAAACAGAGACGCAGTTATTGCGCCTTTTAGGAAATACTCCTCTTCAAGTTGAGATTGAACTGTTCAAGACAAAAATGCATACGTCGAAAAATGTTTCGGCGGAATATCTTTTAAAGTTTTATAAAACTTTCGATGAGCTTAAATCAAACCGGTATGATGGTCTGATCATAACGGGCGCGCCTGTTGAACAACTGGCGTTTGAGGATGTGGATTATTGGTCGGAACTTTGCCAAATTCTTGATTGGTCAACTAAAAATGTTTGGTCAACTCTGCACATATGCTGGGGTGCTCAAGCCGGATTGTATCATCATTATGGAATTGATAAATTCATGCTGCCCCACAAGCTATCGGGAATTTATAAGCACCGACTGCTTTCTCTTACACACCCTTTAGCAAGAGGTTTCGATGATGAATTTTGGGCGCCGCATTCACGCTATACCGGTAATAATCCAGAAAAAATTGACAAAGTGCCTGAGCTTGAGTTGCTTTCAATTTCTGACGAGGCGGGCGCTTATATTGTAGCAGACAGAAGTGAACGCCGCTTTTTTGTTTCCGGTCATTCGGAATATGATCGATATACACTCGACAAAGAGTACCGTAGGGATATCGCGGCCGGTCTTAACATTAATGCACCATGCAACTATTACATTGACGGCAACCCGGAAAACGCCCCTGTTATGCGATGGAGAAGCCATGCCAACCTGTTGTTCGCAAACTGGCTTAACTACTTTGTATATCAGCAGACACCCTATGATCTTTATGATCTGAATAAATAAGCGCTATTCTTCTTGCAAATAAAAAGCGGTAACCACTTTGGTTACCGCTTTTTCATGCAGTTTATTAAATCGATTTTGGAGCACTGAGCTTTATGTCAGCAGACAGCACTCCGGCGATTCTGTTATCCGGCGAGTAAATTGGCAGCGATACTGTAACGCACGGCTTTTTGTTTGTGACGGAAATATAAATCGGCGAAATATATTCTTTACCCAAAATAGTTTCTTTAAACCACTCACGGTCTCTGGCGTTTGTGAAGCCCTCCGGTTCCGGTGGATTGGAGTAAATGAATCTGCCTTTATAGTCGTTTGCCCAAACCGTGTCAAAGATACCGTGCTTATTCATTGCGCTGTTTATAGCGCTTACATAAGACTCTTTTTTCAGAAGGGCAATTTCGTGCCGGTTTAAAATTTCATTTTTCATGATCGAAACGGATTCTGCCGATGTTTTTTGAATAGCATCGGTATCATATTCCTCTTCAAAAATCGATTGACTTGAAAGCTTTGAAAGATTGCCTGAGGCACTGAGCAGACTGCGGCTTAACCGGTTTAACCCTTCAATACTGGTCTGCTGTTCATAAAGTTTTTTGTAGATGGTGTCAACGCCGGAATTGACTTGTGTGGAATTTTTTTCGATAACGGTAATATCATCGGTTATCTCTGTCGCAAGCCTGTTCTGCGCTTCTGAGATGGTCAGGACCTCGTCAATTACATTTCTGACATGTGCGTAAGAGCTTTCAATCCTTCCGAAACTTGATTCAATCGTTTTTGTGTTATCCACACTCTCTGCAACATTGGTGTAATCGGCGCTGATATTCTCCTTGAGCTCCTTTATTCCTTCATTTATACTTTCAACAACATCTTCTATATAAGAGACTTCATGCTTGCTCTTATCGGCAAGATCACGGATGGCACCGGCAATAACGCCAAAGCCCCTGCCTTCATTTCCGGCCCGCCTTGACTCTACAGTGGCGTTGAATGCGAGAATTTCGGTCTGCTTTGCAATATCGTCCACCGTTTTTAAAATACTCGAAATTTTGCTTGTGAATCCTGTAAACTCTTCTACAAGCTCCACCGATTTTTTACTTGTCTGCTCGATATTGTTGATAAGCTCTATGATTTTATAAACCCGTGAAAGCCCTTCTTCAATTTCAAGACCGGTTTTAACGTTTGACTCTTTTGCCCTTTCGGATGAGCTTTTGATGTCTAAAAGGTAACTGACCATATTACGTATCTTTTCAATCGACTGCGAAGTGTTGTTAAAGCTTATGCTGTTTAACTCACTCAGCGTCTTTGCGCTTGAAAAAAGTTCGCTTGAAAAGGATCGATTTTCATCAAGTGTGACCGAAAGCTCAGCAGAAACGGAACGGATCTCGCTTGTGGAAGCCTGAATTTCGAAATTGTAATTCTTTTGATTTTCAATAAGCGTTAAAATGTTGTGATACAATTCGGAATGCGCCTCGTCCAATCTTGTTTTGTCGAGCTGACAGGTATGTCCACCGTTTAAAACTTCCTTTATAAGACCGTTAAGCAAGTCAATCTGCACAGTATATGTATCTGGCATAAAAATCTCTCCCTTCCAAACTTATAATTTTATGAAATAAAAACTCTACTGTCTGTTTATATCATAAGCCGCACTTTTTAAGTGCCTGCTTTATATCGGCAATAAGGTCGGCTGATTCTTCAAGACCGACGCTGAACCGCAGATGCCCTTTCGCAAATTCCGGCGGGTAGAAATGGTTTCGCTCATCGTCCGGCCCTGTGAATACAATAAGGCTTTCGTCATGACCAAGCGACACAGCCGGAATGATAACCTTAAGTGAGTTGATAAATTTGTTGTGGGTTTCCGGATCAGCATTCAACGCAAAGGCAATTATACCTGAATACATTGACATCTGCCGTTTTGCAATTTCATGCTGGGGGTGGCTTTTCAGACCCGGGTAATGAACAAATTTAACGGCCGGACTTGTTTCAAGAAATTTTGCAATTTTCAGCGCACTTTCGCTATGTTGTATCATTCGCAGCGGCAGCGTCACTACTCCCCGCATAATGAGCCATGCGTTAAACGGACTTATTATGCCGCCAAGGTTAACCATCGC
>DBTI01000114.1:656-26739 GCA_002306975.1 Ruminococcaceae bacterium UBA1320 | reverse complement strand
CGCCAAGGTTAACCATCGCCTGCCGTTTTATCTGATCTATTCGTTCCCGACTGCCAATCACAGCGCCACCAACAGCGTCACCGTGGCCATTAATATACTTTGTAAGGCTGTGAATAACAAGGTCGGCGCCCAATTTAAGCGGATGCTGCAAATAAGGCGAGGCAAATGTGCTGTCAACCGACAGCAAAACACCGGCGTCCTTTGCTATTTTTGAAATAGCCGCTATGTCGCTTACCCGGGTGGTTGGATTGCCCGGCGTCTCTATATGGATAAGCTTCGTATTGGGCTTGATGGCACTGTGCACAGCCTCGGGATCCGAAGTGTCAACAAGCGTGGTTTGGATATTGTATTTTTCGGGAAAATATTCGTTCAGAAGACGATAAACCGCGATGTAAGAGACATCTGAACACACAACATGGTCGCCCGATTTAAGAAATGTAAAGAATACCCCTGCGAGCGCCGAGACGCCGCTGCCAAGCACAACACAATCCTCGCCGCCTTCAATAGCCGCAAGCTTTTGCTGAAGATAAGTCTGGTTTGCCGAAGTGTTTCGGGTATAAATCAGCAGATTTGTGTCGCTCCAGTTTAAATTTGAAGCATCTTCGGGCAGCTTGTAGCTGTTCGCCATGGTTATGGGGCGGCGAATCGCACCGGTTTCTTTGTCTATGTCATTTCCAGCATGAACGCAGGCGGTTTTAAATCCGGGTTCTTTTAATGACATGTTTATTACCTCTTTCCAACTTCTATTATTACGTGTGACGCTGCAGCCAATTGATTATATCTTTATAAACATTTTTTCTGTTTATTTCCCTCAACATCTCATGCCGGCCGTCTTTATAAATGGTGTATGTGGCGTCCTTTATTCCATGCCTGAGGTACAATTCAAAAAGTTGCGGCACGCCCTTTCCATAATCACCGAACGGATCCATGCTGCCCGAGACCGAATATATCGGCAACAATTTTGGAATTGATTCTATATTCTCGTGGGTATCAATATTCAGTATTGCGTTCAAAAAATCAACGTAGAATCCGCAGCGGTAAGAAACCGCAGCATAAGGTGACGTTATCGCCAAACGAACCATTTTTTCATCACGGCTCATATATTCAAAGCCGGTTTGAGTCTTTTCAAATCTGCTGTTATAGTCTGCAAAAATAAGCTTTGGCGTATCAATTGCCGGTGCTTTAAAACCGCGGACTTTGGCTTCTTTCAGTGCCGCCTCAATGAGCGATTCGATCCGCGCCTTTTGAGCAGGCCCTGTCGTTCCCGAATAGATCAGCCCGTTTATCTTTTCACCATATTTACCGGCGTAAAGTCTTGAAATTACCGAACCCATGCTATGCCCCAACAGGAATACCGGCACACCCGGATTCTGTGTTTTAATGATATCGGTTAATTGGCTTAAATCGTCTGCCATTAAGTCAAAAGCATCAGTACCGCAGTATCCCGAGTTTTTATAGTACTCAAGCGAATTTTCTTCACCGGCTGTTTTGCCATGACCTCTCGCATCATTTACATATACGCCATACCCTGCCCGGGCCAGCGCTTTACAAAACTCAGTGTAATATGCTGTAGATTCCCTCATGCCGTGTGCGATCTGAACAATACCCTTCACCTCTGAATTTGACGGGTACCATCTCTTAACATAGATTTTTACACCCTGCGCGGCTTTCATCAAGAATGTTTCGGTTTTTATTTTATCCAAAGGAATCACCACCATTACTGTCTCATACTTATCTCGATTAGAAATACAGAATAAATTTTTCGGAAAAATTTTCGTTACATTTCTTATCGGGATAAGTATCATACACTGTTTTTAAACCCGGAGGGAACGATATGCATTCCTCCCGAAAATTTATAGTCAATTTCTATATAACACAATCGCTTTGTGAGACTGGCAGATGTATTAAAAACTTATTGTGTTATATATATTTGATTAAAAAATGGTATAAAAATAGCCGGCGGTTAATAAACACGTCAGCCCTCAGATCGGCTTTATCAAACTATTGACAGCATCGAGAACAATGACGTCGGTATTGAGTTTTAGCCATGTACATGTATAAGTTACAGCACATTTCGCCGCACATCTTTCCAGCCGAGCACTTTTTAATATTTAAAAGTAAATTCCGGTTTTTCATACTCAGCACGCCTTTCCTTAGTATTATTATATGTTTAATATAGTATTATTTCTTATAAAAGTCAACCCCAAACTATGATTTTAGAGGATTTTATATTTTTACATGATTTGTTCATAAATATTTGTCTATATCATGTAAAATTGGTGGGCTATGGGGCTGTCTTTCTTCTGTTTTATGTGGATTTCCTTGCGCCGGCGGGGCTATCCGACCCCTTTATCCATAAAGCAATGCTTGTACTTTCTTTATTATTTTTATATAACATATTGACAAATTAAGCAAACTGGAATAATATAATAATAATCCGATATATTTAATAGGAATTGAGGTGCGATATGAGCTACAAATCAGGAAGTAAACGAATGTGCAGTTCTATTTTACTGTCATATTGCATTATACCTGTCAGTATATAAAGCCTGACGCTTTTAATCAAGCGGCGCCGGCAGGTCTGACAGCCTGCCGGTTAATTATGATATGAAACATAAGTATCTTTATCATAATTATGATATTAAATTGAAGCGGTGATTTTAATGCCATCATCAGAGAAATTTTTAAGAACCCCGGAGCTTGTTGAGCTTGCAAAGCTTCATCCATGCCTCGGACGCGAAGCAAACTCAAAATTTGGGCGGGTACACCTTCCCGTAAGCCCCGCCTGCAATATTCAATGTCGCTTTTGCAGGCGAACAGTTAACAAAAGCGAACAGCGTCCGGGTGTTACCGGCTGTGTTCTCAGCCCTGAAGAAGCGCTTGAAAAAGTCGGTGAGGCGCTTGAACTTTGCCCCGACATCACCGTCGTAGGCATAGCGGGACCGGGCGACACACTTGCCACAGACGCCGCACTCGAAACTTTCCGGCTTGTTCATGAAAAATACCCCAAGCTTATAAAGTGCCTCAGCACAAACGGGCTGCTGCTGCCGGAAAAAGGGCAGGCGCTGTTTGAAGCGGGTGTCAGAACAGTGACCGTTACCGTTAACGCGGTCGACCCTGAAATTCAAGCAAAAATCATATCACATATTAATTATCACGGCGTTACATATACAGGGGTCGAAGCTGCGGGAATTCTTATTGAGAAGCAGCTTGAGGGCATAAGGCTCATGAGTTCGCTCGGCGCGGCTGTGAAAATCAACACTGTGCTTATTCCCGGCGTTAATGATAGTCACATTGAAACAATCGCCCGCACAGTTAGTGAAGCCGGCGCCGGAATATATAACATCATTCCCTTAATACCGCAGCACGAGTTTTCGGATGCGCCCGCGCCGACATGTACAGAGCTTAACGATGCGCGCGTCGCGGCGGAAAAGTATCTGCCTGTATTTCGCCATTGCCAGCATTGCCGTGCTGACGCCTGCGGGATACCCGGCAAAGGCGACCTCTCATCTCAGCTTTATAAGAACGCGGCACCTGAGACTTTTTCGCACGGATAGCGGGAGGCAAATGCGATGAAATTTAAAATAGCGGTCGGCAGCCGCGACGGCAAAGCGGTAAATGAGCATTTCGGAAGCTGCAAGCGATTTATCATTCTCACTGTTGACGAAGAAAAGGCCACATACCAATTTGACAGCTACAGAGATGTTGAGCCGCCATGCGACGGAGCCGAGCATACCGAAACCGGTCTTGACAAGGTCGCAAAAGCACTCAGTGACTGCCGTATCGTGCTTGTGGAGCGCATTGGCACCCCTGCGCAGCTTGCGCTCGAACAATACGGAATAGACGTTTTAGAGTATTACGGGCTGATTGAAGACGCCCTGAAAACAATAATACATTATTACAAGTAAAGGAGTTATCAAAAATGGCAAAAAAAATCAAACAAATCGCAATCTACGGCAAAGGCGGCATCGGTAAATCTACCACAACCTCAAATATAAGCGCCGCCCTTTCCAAACTGGGGTTCAAGGTTATGCAGTTTGGCTGCGACCCGAAAAGTGACTCCACCAATACCTTGCGGGGAGGGCAATACATACCCACAGTGCTTGACACGCTGCGTGAAAAATCATCGGTTAAGGCAAGCGAGGTTATCTTTGAAGGCTTTAACGGAATATACTGCGTTGAGGCGGGCGGCCCCGCTCCCGGCGTAGGCTGCGCAGGCCGCGGTATTACTACCGCTGTTCAGCTTTTAAAGCAGCAAAAGGCATTTGAGGATCTTGACCTTGATTATGTCATTTATGACGTTTTAGGCGACGTTGTCTGCGGCGGCTTTGCGATGCCGATCCGCGAAGGCATTGCCGAACATGTCTTTACCGTATCGTCTGCCGACTTCATGGCTGTCTATGCCGCCAACAATCTTTTCAAAGGCATCCAGAAATATTCAAACTCCGGCGGAGCGCTGCTCGGCGGAATTATTGCAAATTCAATCAACAAACCATATTCAAAAGAGATTATAGACGATTTTGCCGACAGAACCAAAACACAGGTGGTTGAGTATGTGCCGCGCTCGGTAACAGTAACCCAATGCGAGCTTGCCGGCAAAACAACCATCGAGGGTGCTCCCGATTCGGAGCAAGCAAAGGTTTATACAAACCTTGCAAGAAAGATTGCGGCGCATGAGCATTCAACCGTCCCCGCACCGCTTAGCGTGAGCGAACTGCGCGAATGGGCGGCACAGTGGGCTGACCATCTGCTTGCTCTTGAAACCGGCACCATTGTGGGTGAAAAAGAAGGAATATAACCGCTTGATTATAAACAGGCTGCCGTTCATTTTGTGAACGGCAGCCTGTTTATTTTTTATTGCTTGGATTTATTCTTTGCTTATATCCACCCATTTTGCCTCTGTCAGCTTTTCAAGGGTGTCTGTTGCTATCTTGAATGCGTAAAAAGGTGAACCGGCGGCAGGATATACAAACTCATGCTTTTCAATTGATTTATCAAGGAAAATTTTCGGGCTGCCGTTAAGCCCGAAAGGACAAAGACCGCCGACCGGATGCCCTGTCAAAGGCTCCACTTCTTCAGGAATGAGCATTTTTGCTTTGGCATGAAAAGTATCGCGATATTTTTTGTTATCAATCCTTGAGTTTCCGCTCATGACTATTATGATAACCTCATCATTAAGATGAAGCGCAAGGGTTTTCGCAATTTCATCGCCGTCAACACCAATTGTCTCAGCGGCTTCATCAACAGTCGCTCCGCTGTCATCAAGCCTGAATATCTTTATGTCGGCATTTTTTGACTCTAATTCTTTTTTTACATTTTCTAAGCTCATTTATAAACGCCTCTTTCATTTTTATAGAAATAAAAAGCTTATTAAAAAGAAGCAGCGCCAAGCCTTACTAAAGGCAGGGCGTTGCTTCTTTATTCTATACCCATCAGTATGAATATTTTTGTCTTTTACAGCAGCCCTTTGCTGAAATAGCGGTCACCGCGGTCGGGGAGAATAACAACAATGTTGCCGGAGTTTATTTTTGCGGCTATTTTTCTTGCTGCGGTCAGTGCCGCTCCCGAAGAAGAACCGGCGAGTATACCTTCGGTTGCAGCAAGGCGGCGCACCTCGTCAACCGCTTCGCTGTCTTCTATCTTTATGACCTCGTCAACAAGCGACATATCCATAGTCTGCGGCATAAAGGTGTTGCCTATGCCTTCGATGGAGTAGCAGCCCGGTTCTCCGCCGCCTATCGTCGAGCCTTGCGGATCGGCAAGCACACATTTCGCAGATGGTTTTTTCCCTTTAATGTACTTCACCACACCGGAAAGGGTGCCGCCGCTGCCCGCGCCTGCAATAACATAGTCTATTTCGCCGTCAAGGTCGTCGTAGATCTCCGGCCCTGTTGTTTCATAATGCACTTGTGGGTTGGCGGGGTTTGTAAACTGGCTAAGTAAAACCGGATTTTCAACGGTCTTTTTAAGCTCTTCAACCTTTTCAAAAGCACCCTGCATGCCCTTTTCCTGCGGAGTATGAACGATTTCTGCGCCCAGCGCGTGCATGATAACCTGTTTTTCAATTGAGAACTTTTCCGGCACGGCAAAAATCACTTTGTACCCTTTGCCCAGAGCCGCGAGCGCAATACCTATGCCCGCGTTGCCCGCCGTCGCTTCAAGGATTGTTGCGCCCGGTTTTAAAACGCCGCGCCTTTCAGCGTCGGCGATCAGCGCCACGCCCATGCGGTCTTTTACACTGCCGCCGGGGTTTGCAAGCTCCAGCTTTGCAAGCACCTTAACTTTTTCATTATAGCCCATGTGGTTTAACCGCACTATCGGAGTGTGTCCAATTAGTTCTCTTATGTCGTTTGCGTATTTCATTATTTTCGCCCCGCTTTGCTGAACGCGGCGGCAAGGTCGCTCACCAGGTCATTCTTATCTTCAATGCCAACCGACAACCGAATAAGATTGTCGGTTATGCCAACCTTTTGTCTGATTTCATATGGAATAGACGCGTGTGTCATGCTCGCCGGGTGGCA
The DNA here is from genome assembly GCA_002306975.1 of Ruminococcaceae bacterium UBA1320. GTDB lineage: Bacteria > Bacillota > Clostridia > Oscillospirales > Ethanoligenentaceae > Ruminiclostridium_D. The sequence goes on along the minus strand of DBTI01000114.1, from coordinate 20,218 downwards.
AAGCAGCGACTCGACGCCCCCAAGGCTTTCACCGAGTGTTACAAGCCTCACGCTTTTAAAGAATTCGCGAATATTATATTCTTCTGAAAGTTCAAAAGAAATTATCGCGCCCGCGCCCGAAGCCTGTTTTTTCTGTATAGAATAGCCCTGAGCAGCAGAAAGCCCCGGGTAATAAACATGCTTTACGCCTTTTTGCTCAAGAAGCCATTTTGCTATGAACTCTGCGTTTTGAATGTGCCTGTCCATGCGGACTGATAAAGTTTTGATGCCGCGAATGAGCAGCCATGAATCAAAAGGCTCCAAAACGCCGCCGGTGGAATTTTGAATAAACGCAAGGCGCTTTGCTATTTCCTCATTGTTTGTAACGGCAAGCCCGGCGACAAGATCGCTGTGACCGCCAAGGTATTTTGTGGCGCTGTGAACCACTATGTCGGCGCCAAGTGTGAGCGGACGCTGTAAATATGGCGTCATAAACGTGTTGTCGACTATGGCGAGCGCGCCGTGCCTGTGCGCTATTTCCGCCGACGCGGCAATGTCCGTCACCGTCAGCAGCGGGTTTGCGGGGCTTTCTATCATCAGCGCTTTCACTGATTTATCCGCCGCGAATTTTTTATCGAGCGCATCAAGATCGGTGGTGTCGACTATTTCATAGTTAAGACCGAACTGTAAGAAAATTTTATCGAGCACCCGGAATGTGCCGCCGTAAACATTGCTTGAAATTACAATCTTGTCGCCGCTTTTAAAGAGAAACAGCACGGCTGTTATTGCCGCCATGCCGGAAGCGAAGGCAAAACCAGCCTTCCCCTCTTCAAGCTCCGCAATAAGTTTTTCAAGTGCTTCACGCGTCGGATTGCCTGTGCGTGAATATTCATAACCTTTTGTGTGTCCAAGCTCTAACTGACGGTATGTTGAGGTCTGATAAATCGGAACACTGACAGCGCCCGTTTTTTCGTCGCCGTCAACACCTCCATGTATGAGTTTTGTATTGAGTCGCATGCCATCTTCGCCGTTGCCTGCCATATAACATTCACCCTTTCTGTTGCATTGAGCAATGAATTAAAATTTATGTTAGACTAATTGAGAATTTCCTTCTCAGTGAATTTTTTCATAACATCTTCCACCGGATATGGCGCTTCGAAAACCCGCAGCCCCTTTTCAAGAAGGTACTGCGCCGCTCCAAAACCAACCTTGCTTACAACGATAGCGGTGCAGTCGTTTAGAAGCATTCTAACCTTGTCAAAAGCGGCTTCACTGTGGGCTAGGGCGGCGGCGATATTCCTTTTTTCTATAAATTTAAAGGTTTCCCTTTCGATTTCATAGATGTAAAAGCATTCGGCTTGCGCGAAATGGCTGTCAATCGTTATTCCGTCAGTGCTTGCCGCCGCTATCCTTATTCCCACAATCAGCCTTCCTTTCGACCAGTGCTTATTGAAAAATCACCTATACTGTTAAAGCGTGGATAATAAAATCTCAAATTGAGCAAATGATTTACTGCTCAAATTGGTGTTTTTTATTTTTCAAACAATACTTAAAACGCAGGAATAACCGCGCCTTTGTATTTTTCCTTGATAAACGCCTTAACGTCATCAGACTGAAGCGCTTCGCGAAGCTTCACAACCGCCGGGTCGTTTACGCGGGACTTCTTGGTTACAAGAATGTTCGCATACGGTGAATCGGCTCCTTCACGGAAAAGGGCGCTTGATGCGTCTATGCCCGCGTCAAGAATTTTGTTTGTGTTGGTGATGTATCCATCAAACTGGTCGCGCACACGGATTATCTGTGCAGAATCAAGCTCAGTTATTTTAATTGGTTTGGTGTATGAAGCAATATCCTGAACTGTTGCGGAATAATTCTTAATCCCTGCTTTAAGCTTTATAAAGCCGTTATCTTCAAGAATCTTGAGTGCGCGGTATTCGTTTGTTGTGTCGTTTGGAATTGCGACTGTTGCGTTTGCCGGAATATCCGCCTTAGCTTTATACTTTGTTGAGTAGAAACCGATAGGCTCAACGTGAATTTTACCCGCACTTGCAAGGTCATATCCTTTTTCACTTATAACCGAATCAAGATAAGGCTGATGCTGCATAAAGTTTACGTCAAACTCACCATTGTTCACCTGCTCGTTTACAAGGGCGTCTCCGTTTGTGTCAAGCGTGGTGATTTGAAGGTCGATTCCCTCTTCGGCAAGCTTTGCCTTGACGTGATTAAGAAGCTCGACATGCGGTGTCGGGTCTGCCGCCACCTTGAGGACTGTTTTGCCGCCTGAGGCAGCTGTGCTGCTTGATGATGGATTCGCTACGGTTTGTGAGCAACCTGAGAATACCAAAGCAAGTGCCAATGCTGCCGCGATAACTGCTGCTGTTTTTTTCATTTTAACTCCTCCTACTATTCTGATATATTTACTTATGATTACGGGTAAAAAAACTCGCTATTTTTTTTAAAAGGGTCTTACATTTGGATTAAAGCAGATAACGCTTTTTTGAAATATGCCTTGAATAGCGATCACCTGCAAACTGAATCAGTTCTACCAAAATGACCAGAACCAAAACTGCCGCGATGAGAATGTCTGTTTTAAAGCGGGTGTAGCCAAATCTGACCGCCACGTCGCCAAGACCTCCGGCTCCAAAAGAACCGGCGAGCGCAGTTGTTGAAATGATTGCAATTACGGCGATGGTAAAATTGCGGACAAGTGACGGAAGTGCCTCCGGGAGCAGAACCTTAAAGATAATTTTATGATTGGGTGTTCCCATGGATTTTGCCGCTTCGAGTTTGCCCTTCGGAACTTCGAGAATACTGCTTTCCACAAGCCGCCCGAACATCGGGACACAGCTTGCGACAAGTGCGATAATGCAGGCCTGCGGCCCGTAGGAAACGCCGATGAAAAGGCGTGAAAGCGGAAGCGTAAGAATAATAAGTATCATGGATGGAAGTGAACGCAGCATGTTGACAAGCGAGCCGAGAATCTTGCTGAAAATCGGCATTGGGTGCAAACCGCTTTTATCGGTAGTTATAAGCACGATGCCAAGCGCTATGCCAAAAATGAATGTGAATATTGTCGTCATTGCTGTCATGTAAATCGTCTGTCCTATGGCGGGAGCGACAATCGCCCAGGTATCGCCGCTGAAGGCACTGATTAATACATTGATAAAGCTGCCGTTGTTTTCGTTCATATGCCCTCGCCCTCCTTCACCCAAGAATCAGCCGCGAAATCCCGGTTGATTTTTACAAACAGCTTTGCGGTATCGCTTACCGGATTAAGAAAAATCTCACGAACCGAGCCTTTTTCAGCAATCTGCCCATCTTCAAGCACAGCAACGTTATTGCAAACGTATTTGACCACTTCAAGCTCGTGGGTGATAAGTACAATGGTCAGCCCCAGTCTCTTATTTATGTTTTTGAGCAGCTCAAGCACCGAAAGCGTCGTCTGCGGATCAAGAGCCGAGGTCGCCTCATCGCTTAAAAGGACATCCGGTTCATTGGCGAGCGCGCGGGCTACGCCGACGCGCTGCTTTTGACCGCCGCTAAGCTGGCCGGGATAGCATTTCGCTTTGTCTGAAAGCTCGACAAGCTCCAGAATTTCATTTACACGGCTGCGGATTTCACTTCGCTTTTTCCCCGCGATTTCAAGCGGATAAGCTATATTCTGAAAAACAGTTCGGGAGTCGAACAGATTGAAGTGCTGAAAAATCATGCCTATCTTTTGCCGATGATGGTTGAGGCTTTTTTTATCAAGCGCGGTGATCTCATGTTCGCCGATGCGGACTGTGCCGCTGTCGGGTGTTTCCATGCGGTTAAGGCAGCGTAAAAGCGTTGACTTTCCGGCACCGGAAAATCCCACGATGCCGAAAATGTCGCCTTTTTCAATTTCGAGATTTACGCCTTTTAGGACTTCAACGTCGCCGTCATGGCTGTGAAAGGTCTTGCTCAGGTTTTGGATCGTTATAAACGCGTCCACGGGCCGCACCTCCTGCTTTTTATCTGTAGGTGTCAAGTACCCTGTCGTAAATATCCTCGATTACGCGAAGACCTCCGTTGTAGCCGGCATAGCCGCAGTTGAGAACAAGCCTGTAAGTGACCGGAACACTCACGATCAACAGGTCGGCGTCGATCTCTTTTGCAAGGTCGCGTTCCCAGCCGCTGCCCAGAATTAACGAGCGGTTCTTGGTTTCGCTTTCCGCGACATCTGCGCGTATTTTATCCTGCACCGCGCCGCCGTCGATATCAAATTCCACTTCTGCGCTTCTCAACTCGGAAATATGATCGAACTCCGCCTTTATGCCGTCTTGATATTCCTCCGGCGTGTCGTCAATTACAAACTGCTTTGCCGGGATTATTCCAAGCTCGTTTAACAGATATTTTGAAAAGCCGATGGCATATGTAGCATCAAGAATTGTATAGAAGCGGCGGGGCAAGCCGTATCGGAATTCCAGCATGAAGTCGGCGGTGCGTTCTATGTGCGAATAGAACTTCTTCTCTTCTTTTTTTATGAAGGATTCGACTTTATCTTTGTCGAGCCCGCCGAATTCGCCTACGCCGCGAAGAAATTTTGAGGTTTCTATGCCGCCGATGGGCAGGTAAGGAAAATGAAAATACGGCGTGCCGTATTTATCTTTGAGGTGTTCGGCTATGCCAAGCCCCACCCAGCTGCTGACTACAATATTAAACTGGGCGTTCGGGATACTGCGCCATTCACTGAGGCCCTCGGAATCCTGGCCGAAAAGAATGTTTACCTTAAGCCCTATGCCTTCGAGTATGCGCTTTATCTCATAGAGATTGCCGTTCCAGTAAGGATCCTGGTAAGGGACAGTTGCGAAAACGTTGACAAGCCCTTTTATAACCCCATCCAGATCGCGGTGTTTATCGGTATATTGGTCTATGATGGCGTTTACAACGACCTCATGGCTTTTGTAGTTATTGCTTTTAAAACCGCCGGTTTCGGCAAAGACAAGCGGCTTTTCATCATCTCCGAAGGAATTTGTTACGCTTTCGATATCGTCGCCGACGATATCGGAGGTACACCCTGTAAGTACTACATAAAGGTCGGCGTCAATAACCTTGAGCGCGCCGCCTATAACACTGCGCAGCTTTTCCTCGCCGCCGAACACAACCTCAGGCTCACTTGAGTTGGTACATGGAATCGTGCTGCCGCCCGCGTATGCCTCACCTTGGCCGATCAGCGAGCTTATCTTGCCGCTGCAGCCCGGCCCTGAATGCAAAACCGGTACGGCTCTTTTTATGGCGACCACTGTCTGCTGCGCGCCCAGTGCACATGAATAACGCGGCTGTTCAATATACCTCGACATCAAGTTTACCCCCTAAGAATGAAAACGGATTTTGTTCTAACCACCAACTGGTGTAAGGCATCGTGCTGTGCTTCGCAAGATTGCTGACAAACTCCTTGTTCTCGATTGTTTCCACAATGCGTGAAGCATAGTTGAGCACGCCTTGATATCCAAAGCTGAACTGCTCATCGCCGATAAGCAGGGTGGGAACACCAAGCTTTGCTCCCCAGACTGTCATGCCGCCATGGCGCGCTATCATGATGTCGGGGTTCACACGGTTTAAAATGTTTACAAGCTCAAAAGCCTGTTTGTTGCAAACGTTGTAGTTTTGTATATCTCCGTAGGTTTTAACATCATGCGCCAGTGCGTCTGATGCCGGATCTCCGTTATCGTACAGCGGATCGTGATGGAAAATCGCCGCACCCTTAACGTCAAGCCCAAGCTCTTTTAAAAGAGCGATAAGCGCGTGACCGTGAGCTGCTCCCGCTGTGACATACGCCGTTTTCCCTTTTAGCTTTTCGCGGTATTTTTCAAGCTGCGGCAATACACGCTCATGCTCGCTTTTTATCAGTTCTTCAATTTTTCCCTCACGGTGAAGAACACGCCCGAGCTCACGCATCCACTCGTCTGTGCCATCTATGCCGTATGCGGGAGGGGATTTTAATTCCGGCACTCCGTAAACCTGTTCAAGCGCCGCGCCTATGTATGTTCCAAGCGTCGGGCAGACTTGAATGGTCGCCGCCGCTTCTGAAATATATTCAAGATCGCTCACGTTGGAAAACGGCACGATATACTGCGCTTCGTAACCGAGAGGCTCCAATATCTTTTCAAAAATATGACTGCCCCAGAAGTTAACGATGTTGACCTTGTTGGTTTTCTTACGTGGAGGTTTTACAAGCTTTCTGATAATGGCATGATAGGCGGAATCAAAACCCGTCGTCCATATCTTTGATTTAAAGCCCTCGCAGTAGCACGCCACTATGGGAATGCCAAGTTCCTCTGTCATTGAATCCGCAACGCCCTCCACATCATCACCGATGATACCGGAAGCGCAGGAGGTCGTAATGAATATCGCGTTCGGATGAACCCTGCGGTAAACCTCGCGAAGCGTTTCTTCAAGTTTTTGAGTAGCACCGAAAATTGTGTCTTTTTCTTCAATGTTGGTGCTGAAATAACGACCGGTCGCGGCAGGAAGCTTCCGCTCCATCTGACCGACACGATAGGTAAAGTTAAAACTGAAGGAATCCCCTGCGCAGCCGACCGGCGCGTGGTTAACCACTGCCGCATCCTTAATCATACAAAGCTGGCAGAACGCGTTGCCTGCGCTGCACCCCATACACTGGCTGAAACGCCGAGACGTATCGGCAAGTTTTCCTGAACGAGCCGCATCGACAAGTTCGCCCGCAGTACCCTCAAAGCCGGTTATTGAACCGAGCCTTACCTCCCTGATCTGCACTTCGGGAGCCTTGAGATTGATATCACTCATTAAACCCATCCCCTTACTTGGTATTGTTGTTAAAAAAGGACCGACAGTCAAAGACCGCCGGTTCCCCCTGTTTTATTAAAAAAATGCAGGAAGGCATAGCGGTGGCATTATCCAAACCGGAACACTGCACATACATTTTATACACGCTTTGGTCATCGTTCCTGCTGTTTTCATACTGCCGCCTCCTTAATCTATACTATTATTATATGTTTTATTGTGATTATGATACAACAATAAATACCCAATGTCAACTATAAATATATCTTTTAGTAAAATTAATATATTCTATTCACTTGGCAGTCTATTTTGTTGCAAAATACATGATGTTATCGCAATATAATTTTAAAAAAGGAAAATCGGAGGATGTCTCTCCCCGCCCTCCGGCGTGGAAAGACGAAAAACAGTTCCTCTTTTTTTTAACCTGCTATAAGCGATGTTTCTGTGTTAGATATAGAACATTGGGTACTGATTAATCCCGTTATAATCGTCCACGAGATCCTCAAGTGTAATTGAGTCAACTGCTTCTCTTACCGCCGCGTTGATCTTTTCCCAGACGTTTTCTGTAATGCATTGCTGAATTGTGGTTAATTCCTTATTGTTCTCTTTTTCGTCGACAACGCACAGATCGCCTTCAAGACAACGAAGGATATCACCAACATGTAACTTTGACGCAGGCATCGCAAGCAAATATCCGCCCTGCGCACCTTTTACGCTTACCACAAACCCCGCTTTTCGAAGTATTGAAAAAACCTGTTCAAGATAATTTACCGAAACATCCTGCCTGTTGGCGATACTAAGCAGTGAGATATGCTCACCGTTTGAATGAATAGCAAGGTCGAGCATTGCCCTGAGACCATATCTTCCTTTTGTTGAAATTTTCATATTGCTACTCCATTAATTTATTATAGTATGTATATAGGAATAGTATAATTACAAACAAGTGTAATGTCAACATATTTCGTGATATACTATAAATATGCTGTGATCTATTGCTATTTTTAAATTTTAACCTTAAAAAAGGAATTTATATGTTTACATTGGACGAATTACAGAATTACTTATCTTCTAACAACAGTGACTTTGAAATACTTGAGCACGACGCCCCCATTATTACAACTCAGGATGCGGCAAAATATTTCGATATTGAGGAATCAGCGCCCACGCTTATTTTGGATACAGAACAAGGACTTATTGCCTGCATTGTCAGCTCCGGGCGGGGACGCCTTGACTTTAAAGCAATGAAGATCGATTTAGGCTTTTCGAAAATGAAGCTGGCGGAAAAAGCCGATGTTTTGAAGGCAACAGGGTATCATGCCGGGGCAATCCCCTTCATCGGTCATAATCTGCCATGCATATTCGATAATCGGCTTTTGGCGTTTGACTATATTTACGGAGGTTCCGGTAACGAATTACACACATTGAAGATTGCTCCGAAAGACATAATCCGGCTTAGCAATGTGATAAAGTTTATTGATTAAGCAGAATAGATAGCGGCAGGATTCACCCCTGTATATAGCTATTGTACTGAGAGAGCGTCCCAAACTTTGTTGGGGATGCCCTTTTTTCTGTTGAAATTTAAGAAAATCTTAAGGTTTTAATAAGAGATTTTCTACAAATGATTTAATGTGTGCAGTATAATAATGATGGGGATAGTTGCCCAAAAGGAGAAGAAATTCACATGGACATGAATATCTTAATCGTTGATGATGAACAGGCAATCGCGGATCTTGTTGAAGTTTATCTGAAAAATGAAAACTACAATGTTTTTAAATACTATAACGGTACTGACGCTTTGCATTGTATTGAAAATGAAAATTTGGACCTCGCGATATTAGACGTAATGCTGCCTGATGTCGACGGTTTTTCAATCTGTCAGACTATCCGGGGAAAACATAACTTTCCGGTCATTATGCTTACCGCAAAAGAGGAAGAAACCGATAAAATCACCGGGCTTACGTTAGGTGCGGATGACTATATTACCAAGCCATTCCATCCGTTGGAGCTGATAGCCCGTGTGAAAGCTCAGCTTAGGCGATTTAAAAGGTACAATTCCAATGTGTGCATGCAAGAGGAGCGAGTGATTGCATTTTCCGGTCTGGTCTTAGGCATAGACACCCATGAGTGTATGCTAAATGAGAAGAAGCTCTCGCTCACTCCTATAGAATTTTCGATTTTGTGGGTTCTTTGTTCGAATTGCGGAAATGTTGTCAGTTCGGAAGAACTGTTTCATAAAGTTTGGGGCGATAAGTATTTTAGCAACAGTAATAATACGGTAATGGTCCATATCCGGCATCTACGCGAAAAAATGCACGATTCCGCAGAACATCCGAAATACATTAAAACGGTTTGGGGGGTTGGCTACAAAATTGAAAAATAAAAGCAAGGTCATAATCACCGCTTGCGTTATCCTCTTTGGAATTCCTCTGTTTTGTATGAGCGCAATATGGCTGATGGATAAAGGGCTAAACGGCGTTTTCAAACGATGGTTGTATAACCAAATCTGGTCATCATTAAAACAAAATCTCATCTATATTTTTATTGTGTTAGTAACAGTTTTTGCATTATGCACAGTCTTCTCAGCCTATTTCTATGCCCGTCACAAAAGGAAGAAAGACATCCGTTTTCTTTCCGGCGCAATCAATTCCATCATGAAAAGTGATGACCTCGTGCTCCCCCAACAATATTATGAAATTGAAACTCAGATTACAAAGATCAAAGCCATCTCGCAAAGGCAACAGCAGCTTATGGAAACTGAGATGCAACGAAAAAATGATCTGATTACCTATTTGGCTCATGACCTGAAAACGCCGCTGGCTTCTGTAATCGGATATCTAAGCCTTTTGGACGAGGCACAGGACATGCCGGCGGAGCAAAAAACAAAATATACCGGAATCGCTTTACAGAAAGCTTATAGACTGGAAGATTTAATCAATGAGTTTTTTGAAATTATAAGATTTAATCTACAGACTATTGTTTTAAACAAGAGCAAAATAAACCTGATTGTAATGCTCCAGCAGATGGCAGATGAATTTTATCCAATGCTGGCGCCGCAGGGAAAACAGGTTGCCGTTCATGTCCCGGATGACCTCATCGTTATTGGTGACGCGGACAAGTTGGCCCGCGTATTTAACAACATATTAAAAAATGCCATTGCCTATAGCTATGATAACAGTGTAATTGATATAAACGCTGACCGGCAAGATGAGCGTGTCGTCTTAACGTTCACCAATCACGGTGATCCGATTCCGCCTCATAAGCTGGAGACTATTTTTGAGAAGTTCTACCGGCTTGATTCCTCACGCGCTACGAATACCGGCGGAGCGGGGCTTGGTCTGGCAATCGCCAAAGAAATTGTTACCGCGCACGGCGGCACAATCGCGGCAGAAAGCGGCGGGGAACAAACCTTGTTTACTGTGACACTTCCCTATCATTCATAAGAAAATCTTAAGAGATTGATAAGCTTATATTTATACATTGCTCCTTCTTCTGTGATTAAATGAATACAGCACAGAAGAAGGAGCTGTTTCAGTATGGTACGGCAAGGAAAAAAGAAAAATTCAAAGCTGATTTTATTTTTGGTATTCATTTTGTCAATTCTCATCGGCATATTTTTTTGCAGAAATCTATTTGGCACTGATGGCAGACGTTTGTCTTTAACTAACGGTGATGATAATGCCGGTTTCAGTCCCCCGTTCACAACCGCAAAAAATTCCTCTGTTTCAACAGTACCTGACGATATGCACAGTCCTCATGCGATTCTGATCTGTTTGGACGACAATACAATTCTCATGCAGAAAAACAGTGAAGAAAAAATTTATCCGGCATCTTTGACGAAAATTATGACGGCGATCGTCGCGATAGAGAATCTGCCCGATTTGCAGGAAAAAATAAATCTTCCCAAATCCATGTTTCAGAACCTGTACAAAGCAGACGCTTCCATGGCCGGATTCCAACCGAATGAGAATGTCCCGGCAATCGATCTTTTATACGGAACGCTATTGCCGAGCGGCGCCGAATGCTCTGTTGGACTTGCCGACCATATTGCGGATTCGGAGCAAAATTTTGTTGATGCGATGAATCAAAAGGCGGTGGCTCTTGGAATGGATCACACCCATTTTACCAATGTGACCGGGCTTCAAAATGAAAACCACTATTCAACCGTCAAGGATCTGGCTGTTCTTCTTCGCTATGCTTTACAAAGCGATACTTTTCGTAAAATATTCACTTCTGCCCGCCACACAACACAACCCACGAACATACACCCCGACGGGATAACCTTTTATAACACCATGTTTGAAAACATTAAAAATCCGGGTATTAACGGCGGCAAAATTTTAGGCGGTAAAACCGGATATACCGATGAGGCCGGCTTATGCCTCGCCAGCCTCGCGACAGAAAACGGGAAAGAATATATTCTGGTCACGGCCGGCGCTGACGGAAATCACAAATCTGAACAGTACGATATTACCGATGCATTTGCCGTCTACAACAGCATAGCAAAATGAAGCGGTTGCAATTTCTAACCCCAGTATAGGCATCAAAATGTTGACAGTGTAGCATTTTGAACTATACTATTTATAACAGTAGCCGCTGTCTGCACCGCACTAACTTTCATTCTAATTAAATTCAAGAAAAGGGATGGTAAAGCATGGAGAAAACAATCTTAGGGCGTACTGGGCTTGAAGTGTCGACAGCCGGATTGGGCTGCGGCGGTTTCAGCACGCTCGGCATGTTTTCAAAAGGTGTTGATCACGCAAGCCAAGTCGTCAGGTACGCTTATGAAAACGGCGTTAACTTTTTTGATACCGCATCTATGTATGGCACGCAGCCGGCGGTAGGAAAAGCCTTTGAGGGAATTCGCCGTGACAGTTATATCATTTCTTCTAAATTTGCCTATCATGCCGACAAAGTGCTTAAATCAGCTGATGAACTGGAAAAAAATCTGGACCAGAGCTTAAAGGAACTGAATACCGATTATATAGACGTTTATAGTCTTCACGGAGTAATTCCCCAAGCTTATGATAAAATACGCGACAGATTTTATCCGGAGCTTGTAAAGATGAAGGAAAAAGGCAAGATTCGTTTTATAGGGCTCACTGAGCTGTTTGGCATGGACAACTCGCATGAAGCTATAAAAATGGCGCTGGCCGATGACCTTTGGGACACCATTATGGTCGGGTACAATATAATCAACCCGTCGGCAGCTAAAACTATTCTTCCGCTCGCAAAAAAGAAAAATGTGGGAACCGTCTGCATGTTTGCCGTCAGAAGTGCTTTATCTAATCCGGAAATGTTAAAGCTTGATGTTAAAAAAATGATTGAAGCAAATCAGGTTGATAAGGATTTAGTTAAAGAAGACCACACGATAGATTTTCTTATTGATAACGGTTATGCCGGCTCGATTACGGAAGCCGCTTACCGTTTTTGCCGCCATACAAGCGGGATAGATGTTACATTGACCGGCACAGGAAACACTGAACATTTGTCGGAAAACCTTAAAAGCTTATCTCTGCCGCCATTGCCAAAAGATGCTTTGGAAAAGCTCGAAAAGATGTTTGGCAAGGTAGACTGTGTGAGCGGGCAGCAAAAATTCCCTAGAATGTAAATCAACCCTTATATCTGTGTATAAGTATTAATTACTCAATGACTTACAAATCAGCTTTTTATACGCAAAACGCGCTCCACAAATGTGGAGCGCGTTTTGTTTTATTTATAATTCTTATTAGCTACTGTGAAAATTTGCTTATCAACTTCTTTACTATTATCTATTTATCGTTTGAGCATACTAAACATTATAGAACTTTAAAAAACGGGGGTAAATTTCATGGAACCCAATACAAGTGAACCAAAAAATATATATTTAACCGTTGAAGAAAATCTGGCTTATTTAAAAAATATATTTGGTGAAGGCATAAATTTAGTAGAAAGCAGATACGAAATACTTGAAAATCATCTGCCGGTAGGCTTAGTGTTTATAGACACCATTTCTGATAAAGAACTGATCATGCGGCATGTGTTAAATCCCCTGCTTCAAAGCAACTGTTCAATATACCAAAATGCCGATGGGATTCTTCAGTATATAAAGACACGGATAATTTCCGCTACAGAAATCAAAGAGATAACTGAAATGTCTCAAGTTCTTGCAAATATTATGAACGGAGATACGGTCTTATTTGTAGAACAAGCAAATTCCGCGCTTATGATCGGAACCCGCAAAGTCGAAAAACGGTCTGTTGAATCTCCTGAAAATGAATCGACTGTTCTGGGAAGTCAGGAATCTTTTACAGACGATATAAAAATAAATTGCAGCTTGATTATTAAAAGGCTTCCGGTGCCCAATCTAAAGTTCGAGGAATTTACGGTCGGAACCCTTTCCTGCACAAAAATAAAACTAATATGGCTTGACGGAATTGCAAATAACGAGGTTATAAATTTAGCAAGAAGCAGAATTCAAGGCATTGACACAGACAATGTTGATGGAATCGGAGTTTTAGGTGAACTGATTGAAGACAATCCGCTATCGATATTTCCAAAATACAGACAAACTGAAAGACCGGATGTGGCAACAAGGAATCTGACACATGGACGCTTTGCTATTATTTGCAGCAACAGCCCTTTTGCATTTATAGCTCCTATCCCGTTCTGGGATAATTTCAAAACAATGGATGATTATCAGGAAAAGCCTATTTCAAGCGGCTATTTAAGAATCGTCCGCTACATCTCTTTTACTTTTTCTATATTGATTTCCGCATTATATCTTTCATTTGTAACCTACAATCAGGCAATTGTTCCCCCCAATCTTGCGCTCAACATCGCACAGGGACGAGAAGGGGTACCTTTTCCTTCTGTTCTTGAACTGCTTCTTTTAACTTTCTTTATCACGATTATTCGTGAGGCCGGTTTGCGAATGCCCGGATCGGTAGGCTACTTCGTCGGCACCCTGGCGGCAGTTGTAATAGGACAGGCGATTGTCACCGCAGGCTATGTAAGCGCTTCTCTTATTATCATTGTAGCCGTCAGCACAATTTCCTCATTTGCCATTTCGACAACAACGATGCTATACCCGTCAAGAATTCTAAATTACATTTTTATTATATTGGCCGGATGTTTTGGAATGTTTGGTGTGGTATGCGGATTGGCTTTTTTATTATGGTATCTTTCTTCTCTTGAGTCCTTTGGAATGCCTTATCTTTACCCGCTGATTCCTTATGATAAAAACGGAATAAGCGATGTTTTTTTCCGCGCACGCTATAGTGTTATAAAAACGCGAATGAAGTTTCTGTCACCGCACAACCGGGTAAGAACAGGCGATAAAGGCATAAAATAACATGCTTCAACAACAAATAACCGACGGCAGTTGATTTAGCAATAACATGATGGAGAGTAATCAATGGAAATTGAAGGCAAATTATCGCACAGCCTCACCGCATTATTAGTTTACGGCAGTTCGATGGGTACGATAATATATACATTTACAGAGGTTACTACCGTGACCGGCAAACCGTTTTGGATTGCCATATTAATCGGTGTGCTTGCCATTATACCCTTTGCTTTATGGATTTTGATTCTTGGTTCTTACAAGAAAGGCGGCACACTTTTTGATATCTTAGAAGACGGCATCGGCAAGTTTTTTACCAAAATTCTTCTTTTACTGTATATATTATTAAATATTGCAGTATCCGCAAGTATGCTTAATTTGTCTGCCGGGTCTATTAAAGTATTCTTTTTGCCGCGCACGCCGCTTTATATTATTATATTTTTTATCGTTTTGATGAGTACAATCTTTGCCAACAGCGGTTTTAAAAATTGCTCCAGATTGATTGCTATGTTATGCGTCCTGGCGACCATAAACTATTTTATCGGTTTTTCCATATCCTTTTTCAATAATTTCGAAATAGAATTTTTGAAACCGATATTCGACACCTCCGGCTCACAGCTCTTAAAGGGTGTGCTGTTTACAACGGAAAATGATGCAGAATGTCTGTTGTTTTTAATGATAGCGGTAGATTCTATCCCGCAGACAAAGAAACACTACCTTGCAATTTTTAAAGGGCTGTTATTCTGGTCGCTTATTTTGTCAATTGCCACTTTAATTATGGAGGGAATCATAGGGCAGGATATGCTTAGCCGCGTAGCAGCAGCGGGGGTTGCTGTTGCCAGTGATATACGGTTAGGTTCCTTTTTAAGCGGATTAGAGATCTTTATTATGATCACCTATCAACTTATTGCTATATTAAAGACTACAATATTCATATATTGCTGCTTCACTGCTTCAAAGAAGCTTTTTAACGTCCCGCGTGGCAAACCTCTTTTGATTTTATCCGCGCTTGCTGTGTTTGCTGCATCGTCGTGGCTGAATTCATATAACATAGGCTACTTTTTTTCAATATTTTTAGGAAATTATATCATACCGGCATTTGTACTATTCATTTTATTGCTTTGTACCATCAGTGTTTTTATCAAAAGGCGAAGGGAAGGTAAAAACGCCAATGAAAATTAAAAATATAGTTATACTCCTGTTCTGTGTTTCACTGGTCTTTTTGTGCGGTTGTTGGGATTATAGGGAGTATGATGACCTCACTTTGGTGTCTGCTGTGGGATTTGACACGGATGGCACCAACAAACAAGTTACGGTGACTTTACAAAGTTTAGTGCCAAGCGGCGGCAATTCCTCACAAGCCGGAGGTTCAAAAAGCAAAACCGGTTCTATCACAGAAAAAGCCACTGCTGCTTCTATTGATGAAGCACTTACAAAAATTCAAAATATAGATCAAAACAGATTATTTTATGGTTATATGCAGGAAATCGTACTTGGGGCAGACGCAGCTGAACAAATTACAGGCGATATAATGGGATTTATTGACCGCACGCCAAACATTCGAACCTCAGCCTATATATCAGTTACTCCCGGTACGGCTGAAGATGTTATCAGTACGATTGAAACTGACGTTAATCATCCTTCAAGTAAAACTATTTACAGCCTTATTGATCAGTCCACTAATTCTGGCAGTGCTTTTCCCGTTACTATTCTCGAATTTGAACAAAAATTGTCCGAAAGCGGAGAGGATGCTGTCGCTCCGACAGTTACTGCGAACAAAACAGAAAAAAACAGTAATACTTCCGATTCATCATTAAGCAATTCATCAAATGTCTCATCAGTTTCTTCCTCTTCAAATGCTGATGACAATATTGAATCGGACGCTGTTGAGGTAGAACAAAAGAATGGGTATTTCAAAATCACCGGAGTCGCAGCCTATAAAAATGACAAACTGGCAGGATGGCTTAACGATAAAGAAAGCCTCGGTCTTGTCTGGATTACTAATCAAAAAGCAAATCCCTATGAAGTTGTGAACACGTCTTCTGAGCAAAAGGTTATGAATAAAATGGTCTTCCGCGTTACAAGCTCTAAAAGTAAAATAAAAATCCAAATTGATGACAACAAGCCGGTTGTTACTATAGATACCTACGTGGAGGCAGATTTAAGAAAATTTGCGAATAACATTAACGCAGATACTTTAACACCCGGAGTAATAGAACTGATGCAAAAGAGTCTTGCCGACAATGTGAGAACAGACATCAAAAATGCACTTAATAAAGGACAAAAGGAGTTAAAAACGGATATCTTCTGCATTGGCAATAATTTTTATAAACAGTATCCAAAGCTATGGCATAGTGAATATGAAAAAAAGTGGGATGAGATTTTCCCAACCCTGCAAATCAAAATTAACGTAACCGCAAAAGTTATTGACACCGGAACAAGCTACAAAAAATTCAAAATCAAGTAGAAGATAATCTTACTTCAGATAACCCCGGAAGCCGCCGTATCGTCTGTGATTTTAAACAAAGAAGGAATTGTTTTTGTTTCTCCCCGCCGCCGGCGGGAAGAAACATTTCCGGGGTATCCTTTTTAAATTTATAATCGCTATAGCATAATGATATATTAAAATGTGGTTTGCTTGACACATGTCTTAATAATTATTATAATAATACGCAGAGTGTGAAAGGTCACACGAAGGGGTACACCACCATGGGTGTAGCTTTTCGTGTGGCCTTTTTTATTTTTTTAAAGGGGGATTTTTCTTGGTTAAGGTTAACGGACAGGCACTCGACAACGCGGCGGGTATAAGCCTCAGCGATTTTTTAAAACGCGAAGGTTATGACCTTTCTCGCATTGCGGTGGAATACAATGACGATATCATTGCAAAATTCATGTATGCCACAAAAATAATCGAAGACGGTGACGCGTTGGAGATAGTCGGGTTTGTTGGTGGGGGCTGATATGTTGATTAAAATTAACGGCAAAGAAGTAGAAACCGGCTGTAAGAGCCTTTTTCAGGTAAGAGAAAAGCTTTACCCTACCGCCGATAATTTGGTGGTAATTTTAAACGGATTTCAAACTTCTGATGATCTGCCCATAAGCGGCGGTGATGAAGTAACCCTGATTGAAAAGGGCAAGCTGCCTGACAAAGATGTCCTTGAAGCCATGATGAGCGCGCGTCACACCCCACATGTTTATGAAAAGGTGAAAAAGGCGCATGTCGCCGTCGCCGGGCTTGGCGGGCTTGGCTCCAACATCTCGATTGCTCTGGCGAGAACCGGCGTGGGGCATTTACATCTTGTTGATTTCGATGTAGTAGAGCCAAGCAATTTAAACAGGCAGCAATATTGCATTAGGCATTTGGGAATGGCAAAAACAGAAGCATTAAAGGCGCAGCTTGAAGAAATCAACCCGTATATCACTATAAGCATCGACACGGTTCGGGTCACCGAAGAAAACGTATCAAGGCTTTTCGTGAATGACGAGATTGTCTGCGAAGCGTTTGACAAGCCGGATGCAAAAGCGGTTCTGGTAAACGGTCTTTTGGAAAACTGCCCGCAAAAAAAGATCGTTTCCGGTTCCGGCATGGCAGGGTTTGAAAGCAGCAACACGATTGGTACAAAAAGGCGCATGAAGAACCTCTATGTCTGCGGTGACGGCGAGACCGGCGCGATGGTCGGCAGAGGGCTTATGGCACCGCGTGTTTTAATCTGCGCCGGGCATCAGGCAAACATGATTTTGCGGCTTATTTTAGGAATTGAAGATGTTTAAAGGATGTTTTAAAAAATGAAAGACGATAAGCTTATAATCGGCGGGCATGAATTTACCTCCCGCTTCATTCTTGGTTCGGGAAAATTTAATTTGGACTTAATCCGCGCCTCGGTTGATTTTGCCGGAGCGCAGATCATAACGCTTGCCGTAAGGCGCGCGAACACCGGCAAAATGGAAAACATTTTGGACTATATTCCGAAAGGCGTCACCCTGCTGCCCAACACCTCGGGCGCGAGGAACGCCGAGGAGGCGATAAGAATCGCCCGGCTTGCAAGGGCGGTAGGCTGCGGCAATTTCATCAAAATAGAGGTTATACACGATTCGAAATATCTTTTGCCGGATAACTTTGAAACCATCAAAGCAACAGAAGTCTTGGCAAAAGAGGGCTTTGTCGTAATGCCCTATATGTATCCCGATTTGAACGCCGCCCGGGATTTGGCAGACGCCGGCGCCGCCACTGTCATGCCGCTCGGCTCGCCCATCGGTTCAAATAAAGGCCTTTGCACCAGAGATTTTATCAAAATCCTTATAGATGAGATCGATATTCCCGTGATTGTTGACGCAGGCATCGGCCGCCCGTCGCAGGCGTGTGAAGCGATGGAGATGGGTGCCGACGCCGTGATGGCAAACACAGCCATCGCTACCGCCGGTGATATTCCCGCCATGGCCGGCGCGTTTAAATCTGCCATTGAGGCTGGGCGCGCCGCTTATCTTGCCGGCCTTGGCAGGGTTTTGGATAAAGGCGCTTCGGCTTCTTCACCGCTCACCGGTTTTTTGAATGAACAGGAGCATTGAAAATGTATGAACTTTTAAGCAAAGAGAAGCGCACAAACCATATGGAATATCAGCCGGGCATGGAGGTTCTGAGTGAATCCACCGTCATGGATGAAGTTATCTCGCGCATGAATTCTTATGATTACAACACCTATACGGCGGCGGATGTCCGCCACGCTTTAGATAATGACTACCGCTCACCCGCGGATTTTGCCGCGCTGCTCTCCCCCGCTGCCGAGCCGTTTCTTGAACAAATGGCGCAAAAGGCACAGCTTGAAACCAGACGGCATTTCGGCAACTCCGTTTATATGTTCACTCCGCTTTATATAGCCAACTATTGCGAAAACTACTGTATCTACTGCGGGTTTAACTGCCACAACAAGATCAAGCGCGCAAGGCTTGACGCTGAGGAAATCGAAAGGGAGATGCAGGCCATTGCTAAATCCGGTCTTGAGGAAATTTTGATTTTGACCGGAGAAAGCCCCAAGATGTCAAGCGTTGAATACATCGGTGAAGCCTGCAAAATTGCACGCAAATATTTTAAGCTCGTGGGTCTTGAGGTTTACCCCATGAACTCGGACGAATACGCCTATCTGCGCGAATGCGGAGCGGATTTTGTCACCGTTTTTCAGGAAACCTATAATTCCGACAAGTATGAAACCCTGCATCTTGCCGGGAACAAACGGGTTTTCCCTTATCGCCTTAACGCTCAGGAAAGGGCGCTTATGGGCGGCATGCGCGGAGTGGGATTTGCCGCGCTTCTGGGGCTTGACGACTTCAGAAAAGATGCGTTTGCCACCGGAATGCACGCGTATCTGCTGCAAAGAAAATATCCGCATGCCGAGATCGCTTTTTCCTGCCCCCGGCTTCGCCCGATTATAAACAACGACAAGATAAACCCCAAAGATGTGCATGAGCCGCAGCTTTTGCAGGT
>DBTI01000114.1:0-414 GCA_002306975.1 Ruminococcaceae bacterium UBA1320 | reverse complement strand
TGCATGAGCCGCAGCTTTTGCAGGTAATCACGGCTTATCGGCTGTTTATGCCCTTTGCAAGCATCACCATCTCAACAAGGGAATGCGAGCGGTTCCGCAATAACATCATCGGTCTTGCCGCAACAAAAATTTCCGCCGGAGTTTCCACCGGAATCGGCAAGCATGAGGATGATCTTGACGATAAGGGCGACGCACAGTTTGAAATTGCTGATAAAAGAACCGTTGACGAGGTTTATGCCGCCATCAAGGAACGCGGTTTGCAGCCGGTAATGAATGATTATGTCTACATTTGACGTGCTTGCCGTTTCAAACCGCAAGCTGTGCGGCAACGATTTTCTCACGCAGATAGAATTGGTCGCAAGGGCAAAGCCTTGTGGGATAATTTTAAGGGAAAAAGACCTTTCGGAAGCAGAA
>DBTI01000277.1:3235-3704 GCA_002306975.1 Ruminococcaceae bacterium UBA1320 | reverse complement strand
TTTTCCCACGCGCAGTACACTGGAACCGGTCATCGTTCCTCCCGTATACATTGATGCTTTGCGCCAACGTTACATTGCCGAGTCACGCGACGCAGTCAAATACCGTATGTTTGCCCAACAGGTAAACGACCGGTGCCTTCAGCGCATTGCCATGAGCACCAGCGATGATGAAAAACGCCATGCGCAGGAAATTATGGAGCTTATCCAAAGTTTATAAAAAGCTTTTGATTAATGGATTATAGCAATTACAAAATTAAGGCAGAATGTTAACTCCCCCGCAAGTGGCGGGAGCGTTAACATTCTGCCTTCTCATTTTTATTTGGAATTGTAATAATTTTTATTATTGACTTATATCCCTATCGGTATTACAATAAAAGCACAATTTAACAGGGGTGCTGATCAGACATCGGCTGAGATGGAATCCAATCGATATTCCAAACCCTTTAACCTGATCCGGATAATACCGGCG
>DBTI01000277.1:0-2984 GCA_002306975.1 Ruminococcaceae bacterium UBA1320 | reverse complement strand
GATCCGGATAATACCGGCGTAGGAATGTGCTTTAAGTTTCATTGCCGCGCCGATTTTTCGGTGCGGTAATTTTATTTTATGGGGGAAAAATAAATGAACAAAAACACTTTGCGCCTCGTCGAATGCGGTGTTCTTATCGCGCTTGCGCTGGCGTTAAGCTTTGTAAGGCTGTTTAACATGCCTCTTGGCGGTTCGATTACCCTTTGCAGCATGCTGCCTATCATGCTTTTATCGTTCAGGCACGGTATAAAGTGGGGGCTTGGCGCGGCTTTCGCCTTCTCCTTGGTACATTTGATGATCAGCATGTTTGTTTTTGGCGAGCTGCTGTCATGGGGGCTTACGGCGCAGGCGATTGTCGTCAGCATATTCCTTGATTATATTCTTGCCTTCACGAGCCTCGGGCTTGCCGGCATTTTCGGCACAAAGTTGCCGCAATACATAGCTGGAATGACATTTGCTGTTGTTGTGCGCTATGCCTTCCATATCATCTCCGGCGTGACGATTTTCGCATCATGGCTGCCAAAGGATTTCCCGATTCAAAATACATTTGTCTATTCTTTGGCCTATAACTCATTTTTATGGCCTGAATTTGCGCTCTGCCTGATTGCCAGCATTATGCTCTATGTACCTCTTAAAAAATACATGCGTTCAACAGAAAAACGTGTGCACTCATAACTTGTAGCAATTACAAATCAAAGCGGAATGGCTGTCGCAAATCGAAAGTTTTGCGGCAGCCTTTTTTGCGCTTAAGCTATACGACAACGACTATATTTTAAAAAAGGAGAATCAAGGGGAAAAGAACCAATTATTTTTCTTTTTTAAAATCGCAATAAAACGGCTTGCATATGCCTCACGCAGTATTCTGAATATTTTACTCAACAGTCACAAGCTTATAGTCTTTACTGCCAAGTCCGATTTTTTCAGCATAGTCAAGGGTATGGCGGCCCCGTCTGAACACTTTTCTTCCGTTGTTTTTGTTCAGCATATCAAGGCAGGCCATATCTATTGCCACAGGGTCGCTTGAAGCAAACACACCAAGGTCATTCACAAACGGTTTCATCGAATGACCTTCACAGTCGCATCCTCTCGTGATATTAAAGGCAAACGAGATGTATATGTTGTTTTTATCTTTTGACGCCGCATAAGCGTACTCAGCCAGCCGCTCAAAGAAGTTTTTGGTAAGCGACGCGCGGAAGCTGTGAGTGATGGCGTGGCTCGGGCATACCGTCATGCAGGACGCACAGCCTACGCATTTATCTTTGTCGATTTTTGCCTTGCGTGTCATCACAATAGCGTTTTCCGGGCAGTTTCGGACGCACGCACCGCAGCTTTTACACTTTAACGAGTTAATATTCGGTATTGAGTTGGAATGCTGCGCTAATTTACCACCCCTTGAGGCGCATCCCATTGCAAGCTGCTTTATCGCTCCACCGAATCCTGCCAGCAAGTGGCCCTTAAAGTGGCTCAAAACGATAATCTGTTTTTTATTGACAATTTCTTTGCCTATTTTGCAGCTTTTAAAATTCTTCTTGTTTATCTCTACATTTTCATAATTTTCGCCATGATCGCCATCCGCTATGATAATGGGAAGACTGTTAAAGCCGTGCTCGTGCGCAAGCCGGATATGGCTCTCGTTTGTCGTACGTTCGCCTTTATAGAGAACGTTCGTTTCTATATAGGCACTCTCGACATCCTGTTCTTTCAGATATTCCAGTACCCCGGTGAAATTGTCCGGTTTTATAAAAGTTCGATTTCCCTTTTCGCCAAAAGTAACCTTGAGCGGAACAAACTTTTCAAGCTCGATACCCTCGTCATGCACGAGCTTTGCCAACAGCGTTTTTGCAGCAAGGCTTATTCCCTCGGTGTTTGAATAAGAATCTACGGCTTTGAAATAAACGTTTCCCATATTAATCCCCATTCTTTAATTTAATTTGAATCGCTCTGCGGCGTTTCTATGGCAATTTGAAAACGAAGAGACGCATTCCCTGAGTTTCTTTTTTTAAAATGTAATTGCTATAATGAAAAGCTGTTAACAACAAGGGCTGTCACAAATAACGTTTTGCAACAGCCCCCGCTTTTATTATACACTTATTTTTATGCGTCGAGCTGCTTTTGTAAAAGCTCTTTTAACACCTGCGGGTTGCCCTTGCCCTTTGAAACCCTCATGCATTGACCGACAAGGTAGCCCATCGCGTTTGATTTTCCGCCGCGATAGTCGGCAACCGACTTTTCGTTAATTGCAAGCACTTCTTTGACAAGCTCCTCAAGAGCGAAAA
The DNA here is from genome assembly GCA_002306975.1 of Ruminococcaceae bacterium UBA1320. GTDB lineage: Bacteria > Bacillota > Clostridia > Oscillospirales > Ethanoligenentaceae > Ruminiclostridium_D. Next base: position 708 of record DBTI01000277.1, on the reverse strand, counting down.
TGTCGCTGACCTGTGCAAGACCTTTTTCACGAACAATGTCCTCCGGCTCTTTGCCTGTTGCAAAGATTTCTTCAAGCACGGTTTTACCCGCTGTGTTTGAAATTGTGCCTTTTTCAACAAGAACAAGCAGTGAGACAAGCTTTTTCGGCTTCAGTTTAGACTCACAAAGGTCATTACCCTGATCGTTCAAAATGCGTGTGATGTCTCCGGTCAGCCAGTTTGCAATTGTTTTGGGCTGTGTGCCGCCAATTTTTATGCATTCCTCAAAAAACCCGGCTTTTTCACTGTTTTGAGAGAGCAGACCGGCGTCAAACTCCGGTAATGAGTAATCCTGCATATAGCGAAACTGCTTTTTGTTGGGCAGCTCCGGCAGCGCGGCTGTTATGCCCTCTACAAAACCTTCTTTAAGCACGATTGTCTTTAAATCCGGCTCGGGAAAATAGCGATAATCCTGAGCGTCCTCTTTTGTACGCATAAGAAAGCTTATGCCCTTTACATCGTCCCAGCGGCGGGTTTCCTGCACAACTGTGCCGCCGTTTTCTATGAGCTCGATCTGCCTTTTTGCCTCATATTCAATAGCGTGGGCGGCACCGTTAAAGGAGTTTACGTTTTTCATCTCGCAGCGTGTGCCAAACTCCGTGCTGCCCTTTTGGCGGACAGAGACGTTTACATCGCAGCGAATTGAGCCTTCCTGCATTTTGCAGTCGG
>DBTI01000005.1 GCA_002306975.1 Ruminococcaceae bacterium UBA1320 | reverse complement strand
TGTTAAATTCACTGATTCCGATTTGGTTGGTCTCCAGAGTTCTCCAGGCAAGGTCCATCCGTCTCGGTCTGGAATCTTTGGGGCCTACTCCGTCCTCCCAGTTATATCCGGAAACAAAATTGCCGCCCGGATAACGTACGATCGGCACTTTTAATTCTTTAACCATATCAATGACATCTTTGCGAAATCCGCTTTCATCCGCCAGCAGATGAGAAGGTTCATAGATTCCATTGTATACAGCCCTTCCCAAATGCTCGAGAAAGGATCCATAGATTCTGTTGTCAATATTACCAATTTTAAATTCTTTCTCGATAGTCATTTTTGCTTTTTTACCAGACAATCGCGTGTCCTCCTTTAAGATTGTTGATGTAACGTTAGAATGTGAGTAATGTTTTCATTAACTATATAATAGTGTGTTATATATATTTTGTCAATAGTTAAGTATTATAGTGTAAAATTATTGTATATAATTTACAAAAACTAGAATTGATTATATGTCATATATCCGTAAATTAATATATTTGTTAACAGTAAACAATTGAGCGAAAAATTCGTTCCACTAATTTTACATTTGCATTGATCGTCATACTTAAACACCGGCTTTATATTAGCAGATATATTAACTAGTAAAAATTACTCAATAAATTATGTGCATTTTGTACATATGTGCTATCTAAAAATAAGTTCAATATTTATTGTATTTTGGCTCATTTAAGCATTTGAGCTGCTGTAAAAACAGTTTTAGCAATGCGATTTTAACGGAATTGATACTTTTCAGCAAAGTTCATGGCGATAAATTCGACGAGAGCGGAAGGAGTTTTTCGTTATTATTACGGTTCGGTTAAGCTGAGGCAGGACAGAAAATACGTCATAAAACCATTTACACACCCGAAAAGGTACTAGCGAAATTTTATAATCTGCTGTATAATGATTGTAAAATTCACAGTTACGCAGGGAATTAATGCTTGGAGTTATTAGAAAAACCGGCTCGTGTTTCCCGCTGCACGCCTGTTTTCCTCCCAAGCGGTTCCCCAACCTTCCGCTGTAATTGCCTGGGGACTGGGTATCTTGTTGACCTATGGTGATTTTACGTAATTTGTATTTGATAAAAGTTAAAATAAATGGAGGATTCTATCATGTTTGAAAGTATGATTGCAAAACTAAAGGCCGATCGAAGAAAGCTCGTGCTCACAGAGGGCTCTGACCCAAGAATTCTTGAGGCTGCGAGCCGCTTGCATAAGGAAGGTATCCTTATTCCTCTGCTTTTGGGCAATCCGGAGGAGGTAAAGACTGCTGCTAAAAAGTGCGGCATGTCAATCGATGGAATCGAAATCATCGACCCTTTGAATTTTGCCGGCACAGAAGCGATGGTCGCAAAGATGGTTGAACTGAGAAAAGGCAAAATGGACGAAGCAGCCTGCCGTTCCGCTCTGTTAAAGTCAAATTACTTCGGCACAATGCTGGTAAAGATGGGGTATGCCGACGGCCTTCTCGGCGGCGCTACCTATTCCACTGCCGATACCGTTCGCCCTGCCCTTCAGATTATCAAAACAAAGCCCGGCAACAAAATTGTTTCCAGCTGTTTTATTTTACAGCGTTCCACAGAAAACGGCGATGAGAGATATGCAATGGCTGACTGTGCCATTAATCTTTACCCAAATGAGGACGAGCTGGTTGAAATAGCGGTTGAAACAGCCAAAACAGCAAAAAATTTCTCAATAGAGCCAAAGGTTGCAATGCTCTCTTACAGTACAATGGGTTCCGGTAAAGGGGAATCTGTTGATCTGATGCATAACGCTACAGAAAAGCTAAAAGCGATGAACCTTGAATTTGCAGTTGACGGTGAACTGCAGTTTGATGCCGCGTTCTCGCCAGAAGTTGCTAAAATAAAGGCTTCCAATTCTCCTGTTGCCGGTCAGGCAAACACATTTATTTTTCCTGACATTAATGCCGGAAATATCGGCTACAAGATTGCACAGCGTCTTGGCAATTTTGAGGCTGTCGGCCCGATTTTACAAGGCTTGAATGCTCCGATCAATGATCTTTCAAGAGGCTGTAACGCAGAAGAAGTTTACAAGATGGCTATCATTACGGCGGCCCTTAAGTAACTGTACTTTCAGCGAAACGGCAGAAAAGCATCTCCCAAAAACGGACTCTCTCGGCTATTTGTTATCTCCGCTATAGTTGTTCGGATTTGCAGTATCAATGTTCGTTTGCTTGGTAAAGACATGTACGGCAGTAATTCATTACCGCGCAAAAACCAAATCCATAAAATTAAGGCGCATCGGATTAATCTCCGTTGCGCCCCTTTTAATCTTAACGCAGAACACTCAACCCTAACGCTGTCATAACGAGCGGTTACCGGAATTTCACAAATTCTGTTCCACGATCAGGCCAATGGGAGTATAATTGAGGTAAACGGAAGAAGTACGAAAGCACCCTTTCTGTCAAAAACCAGTACTAAGATATTAATTCAAATTTAGGAAATGTCGAGGGTATCAATATGAAAAAAGCGGTAGTTGTATATCAATCCAAACATGGAGCAACAGAAAAGTATGCCAAATGGATTTCAGAAGAATTAAGATGTGATCTCTATGAACGGAATCATATAAAACCAGTTGATTTGAAGCAATATGATACCATTATATACGGTGGTGGACTTTACGCCGGCGGTGTAGCCGGAATTGATCTGATTACTAAAAATTTCGATCAGTTCTGCAATCAGGATTTGGTTCTGTTCACTTGCGGGCTGGCTGACCCTTTGGATAAAGACAATACGGATCATATCCGCAATAGCCTCAACAAGGTCTTTACCGCTCAAATGCAGGAGAAAATCAAAGTGTTCCATTTGCGGGGCGCAATGGACTATGCGAAGCTGGGTCCGGTTCATAAAGCGATGATGGCCATGCTACATAAGATGACAACGAAAAAGGATCCTGATTCTCTGCGGGATGAAGACAAGCAAATGCTTGCGACATATGGCAAAACGGTGGATTTTACTGACAAGGCAACGATATTGCCGATAATTCGATATATTCAGGAATTATAAGTATCGTAAGCACAGGGGAATGGTTTTCACCCCTCAGGCCGCGATAACTGCCAAAAAATGCGTTGCTGCAGCACGGACAATAAATCTTGCAACAGAGGACGATCCATTGGTGACTGTTTCCCGGGTAAATAAATTAAAAAATTAAGGCCGGCTCCTTCCTCCAAAAAGGCACTGGGAAATCAAAAGTGATTTCCCAGTGCCTTTTTTGTCCGCTTTATTTACCCGCTTTTTGAGGACGGACCGAACAACAAGACTCGTCGATCTGTGCATACTCTTTCCCCCACTGCGCAAGAGCCGCGTCGGACATCCGTGTTTTACCACAATGCGGAGCGGAGCTGTTGCTGACAAACTGCAGCGAAATCGGGGATCCGACCGTCGGACTGTCCTCCGTCTCAAAAATAAGATATCCTTGCTTCACCATATAGTTCACATCGGGCTGAAGCACGCCGTTGACAAACAGGTTTTGGTAAAAGCTCTCGTCCTGAACCGTAATTCCCTGATTACCGTACATCCTGATTTCATCCTGATCGGTGTAAATTTTACCGCCGTTGGAGCGGGCATTGTACGCGTAGGTTTCCATGCGGAAAAGCTGACCCGCCGGGTCCCGGATGACAATGGATTCCAGAATGACAAGCGCTCCTTTCGACGGAGCGTCGGCAGTGGTTAATTTCAGTACACCCTTTATTACTTTATAGTTTACTGTTGGCTGAAGAACACCGTTAATATACAGGTTGAAATAAGACACTTCGCTGGAAGAAGGAATTCCGTGATTTCCGTATTTTTGCAGCTCATCCTCATTGGTATAGATTTTTCTCTCCCCGTCGGAAACTGCATTGTACTGCCAGTCGGCAACATTCATAATTTGGCCGCCGAAGCCTTTGATTGTGTTGAACAGAATCATGACAGCCTGCCCTTTTGAAGGAACATCCTGTGTTGTAAAGGTCAGTTCACCCTTTTTCAAAACATAGTTCACTTTCGGCTGCAGTACTCCGTTTACAAATACATTATAATAGGAAACCTCCTGCGGCGAAAGGATGCCCTGATCCCCATATTCCTTCAGCTCGTCGCTGTTGAGGTAAGTTCGCTTTTCCCCGTCGGAAATTGTGTTGTATTGGGA
>DBTI01000137.1:3629-3821 GCA_002306975.1 Ruminococcaceae bacterium UBA1320 | reverse complement strand
TCTTGTTTACTTCCTTTGGTTCGCGGTTTCAGTCCAATTAAGTGTTTACATATTTCTAAAGGCAATTAAAATAAAGATTTTTGCTTAAGCAGAGGTGAAAACCGTAAAATTTAATAAACTTAGTTACTTATAAGATTATTATACTATGTGTCTCTATATAAAATCAAGAATAAGAAAAATAAGTTTGAAAAG
>DBTI01000137.1:0-3299 GCA_002306975.1 Ruminococcaceae bacterium UBA1320 | reverse complement strand
ACATGAAACCAAACAAAACCCAGTTGTCATGCGGTTTCTGTTTTTGTCTGTATGTGAGTCGTAAAATCTACGTACTGAAGCTTATTGATGTTTATCTAAACATCAAAAGACCGTAAAAACCAGAAGTATAGCCAATTTTACTGATGTTTACTTGATGAATGCTCCCTGTGGTTTTCAACGCGCAGCACGGTTTAGAAGTAGGATTAGCATGCCATTTATAAAATACAGGTGTTCGGATTTCGCGCTGTTACCTCCACCAAGAAAATAAATGGCATATATTCCTTAATTTGGAATATATGCCATTTACGTTGCATTGCTTTTATAATTTCGAATCAGCAATATTGTTCTTTTTTGCTTACATTGGAGCTATCTCTCGCCGCAGGCTACAAAAATGCTGACGCTTGCGCTGTCACAGCCGCATTCTGACTCTGAACAGCAATTTCCTCCGGCGCAGTCAACCGTAACATTTTTTAGACCGGCTTTCGTAAACCAGTTTTTTACGTCCGCGCGCTTAAAGCCCATCCAGCGGTCATGCTGCTCTGTCCTTAGAAATTCGTGATTATGTTCATCCAAATCGGTGATTACCAGTTTCCCGCCCGGCTTGAGAATTCGGACCATTTCTTCAATAGCTGTGTAAGGATTTTCCACATGGTGCAAAACCATATTTGCCATGGCATAATCCACCGTTTCATCGTCGATCGGCAGCTTTTCCGATTCACCAAGCCGATAATCAATATCGCTTGCGGAGCCAAACTTCTTTTTCATTTGCTCGAGCATATCTTCGGAATTGTCGACAGCGATAACTTTAAGGCCGTGATTCAACAGAGCCTCTGTAATGAATCCGGTTCCGGCACCAATATCGGCGGAAATTCCCCCTTTCTGTACGTCCGCGACAGAACAGGCTTTTTCCCGGATATCGTCGGAAAAGAATCCTTCGCGCATGGTATCCCATTGAGATGCTACCTCTTTAAAATACTCTTTGCTTCCCATCATTGATCACTCCAATCTATGTTAGCAGCAGTGCATGTGTATCATGTTGGACCTGCACTCGAGCTTACAGTATTTTTCCATAACTTCGTTTCCGTTATCGTTCGGTATAAATATTCCTATGATCCCAACAACAATAAACAGAATTATTAAAATATTCAAGGGATGGTACTCCTTTCAATCGATACCAGTGATAGCACTTCTTCTCTCCATAAGAACCGTACTTCGCCATTTTCCATGATTGTCACGGCCTATCCTTTCGCGGTATCCTACTTTGCGGAAACCGCATGTTTCATGAAGACCGATGCTGGTTTCATTGTCTTCCATAATGCCCGACTGAAGCAGCCAAAACCCAGATTTTTCCGATTCCAAAATCAGTTGATTCATCAATAGCTTCCCAATTCCCATTCCGCGAGCTTCCGCAGCTATGTAAATGCTCACCTCGGCAACACCGTGATAGACACATCGGCTGCTAACCTTTGAGAGAGCAGTCCATCCGACGACTCTTCCGCCAAGTACTGCAACAAATCGGCATTCCTGAATATGCGCAGCATCCCATTCACTGTAGGCGGGGATATCACTCTGAAAAGTAGCTTTTCCGGTTTCAATACCCTGCCGGTAAATCTCGGAAACAGACGGCCAATCATTTTTATTGATCGAGCGAATTATAACGTCCAATTGAAAGACTCCTTTGAAAGCATGAAGTTGCATCTGCAAATAGTTGCTAAATACAACTGTATGGTATAATAAAGATTCTATTTTTCTGCCTTAATATAAGCACCGGCAAAGGCCCCGTCCACTTCGTCCATATCGACACCTGATGCGTTATATTCGGGAGAATTGCCGAAGATCTGCCCGAGCACTTCTTTTGTATAAACATGGGCCGGAGTAATCTCAATCCCTTGAAAACCCGCTTCTGAAAGCATGTTCCTGTATTCCTGAAGTTCAAGCGTGCCCGCGATACAGCCGCACCATAAATCAGTTTTGCTCTTGATATCCGCCGAAACCGGTTTAAGGTTCACAACATCAGCGATAGCAATTCGGCCACCCTCTTTCAATACCCGGTAGGCTTCCGAAAGTACTTTTGGTTTGTCATCCGACAGGTTAATGACACAATTTGAGATAATTACGTCTACGGATGCATCGGCAAGAGGAATGTCCTCGATAAAACCTTTTATGAATTCCACGTTTTTAACGCCCATTTTCTCTTGATTGCTGCGGGCGAGTGTCAGCATTTCATCGGTCATGTCAAGGCCATATACCTTGCCGGCTTGGCCGACCTGTTTTGCCGCCATAAAAACGTTGATGCCTCCACCGCTGCCCAAATCCAGAACGGTTTCCCCTTCTTTGAGCTGAGCGAACACCAACGGGTTTGCACAGCCAAGGGACGCATCCACCGCCTCTTTGGGTAAATCATTAAGATTCTCGCCCTTGTAAATGACAGCGGAACTGCTGATTTCGTCGCAGCAGGACTGATTCCCGGTCGATCCGCACCCACAGCAGGATTCCTGCTGCCCCTGCGTAATGCTTTTGGCGATCCCGCCATAGTACTCCTGGACTTTTGAATGAATTTGAGATTCCATTGTCGTGCCTCCTTCATAAAATCAGCAACAGTTATTCCCGTTATGGAAATTGCTTTTATCAACTGCATCAAGCAAAAGATTCAGGCTTTCGATCACCTGATCTCTTTTGTTCTCGGCAATCCGGCTGAAAATATCCTGATAGTAACTGCCCATGCCGGTCTCAATTTGGTTAAATAAATCCTGCCCGCTTTCCGTGAGCGATATCGTCAGGTACCGTCTGTCAACAGCATCAATATCACGCTTTACATATCCGCTGTCCACAAGTTTGCTTACCGTTCTGCTCATGGTGCTGTTCTCGAGATTCAGCAGTTCGGCAAGCTCATTGAGTGAAATGGCCTTTGCGCGGCCTATTTCCACAAGAGCATGACACTGAGCCAAGGACACTTCACAGCAGGAAAGCTCGCTTTCTTCAAGAATTCCAAGTTTACGTTCCAGCTTTCGAATGCTCTCACGCAATATAACTGAGTTGTTTCTTTCATCCATTCGATTCACCTTCCACAGCTATTGTATCACGCAACAGTTGTAATATACAAGTATTATTTAAAAAATATGTTGACCCAACTCAGTCAACATACTTTTACAAAATAGCAAAGTCAATTATTCATTGCTGTTTGAAATTCTGGCCTTTAATGCATTGATTTTTTCTTCAATTATTTTTGCCGTCATAGCAAATTCATCTTCCGTCTTACCGGTTGGGTCTTCAAGCCCCCAGTCTTCACGGTGCCTACA